>JAEYXN010000332.1 GCA_023431285.1 Bacteroidota bacterium | reverse complement strand
AAGATGTACAGTAACCCCTTTTCCGTTTATTGACGATCAATTTGTGAAAGTCACTTATAATAACGCAACGCCAAATCTCAAATCTGGATGGCGTGCGATAGGAGGACCGGTTGTTGTGAAGAAAGGTGAACGATATCATATAAGAGTAAAAGGTTTCAGGGCCACAAATCCGGTACATCTGTGGGTGAAATTAAATAACCAAGACTTGGTTTGGAAAGGTATCGCTTTGCCCGAGGGATTCCTGGCTTCCGCTGTTGTGGAGCAATCGATCGTTATACCGGAAGATGGCGTAATGGACGCGTCGCTGGTTTGGGATACGGCTATGGAGAACGGTGAGAGCTTTTACGTCAGCGAATTCCAGGTAACCCGATCGGCTCCACAAAGCCCGGAATATCAGTATCATCTAAAAGATCATCTTGGAAATGTGCGGCTTACATATACGACAAAGACGACTACGAATACATTTACAGCAGGCTTTGAAGATGCGGCTCAGGCCACGGAAGCCAACAACTTTTCAAATTACCCATCGGGTGGGCAGATCAATACGCAGTCAACTAATGCGCGGACAGGCACGAACTCCCAGTTGCTCAATGGAGGATATTCCGGGCAGATTGGCGTTGCGAAAAGTTTCAGTGTGATGCCGGGAGATGTAGTAAGTATTCAGGCTTACGCAAAATATGCCAGCCCCTCGGGTTCTACCACAAACTTCGGAAATTTTGTGGCCTCGATGTTGTCGGCATTCAGCTTACAGGCGCCAGCTGTCGGTGAAACAGGCACGGCGGCGACAGGCATCAGGGACTTTGGTCTCTGGCGACTGGCGTATCCCGGCAACGATGCGACGAAAGTATTCGTCATGATCGTGCTGTTTGACCGTGATCACAACTTCCTTGATGTCGCCTTTCAGGCTTCATCGTCTTCAGGAGCATCGATGAGCAGGACCTACACGGTCAAAGAGCCTGGATATGCTTATCTTTATATCAGTAACGAACACCCTTCGCTTTTGGACGCATATTTCGATGATGTTGCAATGACTCATACACAAAGCCCGGTGATAGCAATGGATGATTATTATCCGTTTGGACTGACGTTTAACAGTTACTCGAGAGAAAATACCACCCCGCAGGATTTCAAATTCAACGGAAAAGAAGAACAGAACGAGCTCGGTCTTGGATGGCTCGACTATGGAGCAAGAATGTATCAGCCTGATTTGGGTAGATGGACTGCCATTGATCCAATGAGTCATAAGTATAGAAGGTGGAGTCCATACAACTATGCAGTTGATAACCCACTGAGATTTATTGACCCCGATGGGCGAGACATTATTAACCTTTCAGATAGAGTTACCTTCACTGGAAATGATGCTCAAATTCTATTTAGAGCTTTACAAAACAATTCACAGAAGAAGCAGGGTAATAGACTTCATTTAGTATTTGAGGAACGGACCCCGCAAATTTATCGGCATACATTGAATGCATTCAGAGCTGGAAAGCCGCAACTCTTACACTATGATGCCGAAAAAAAGCGACATAAGGTAAGACGTGACGAAGCTACCCTAGGTTACCCGACCGTTAAGGGCAAGCATCGAGATGAATATCCATATGCATCAACTTATGAAGGAGGAAAGGGAGCACTGGTCGAGTATGTAGATGCAAAGGAGAATTTGACGCAAGGCGGTGATTTGAGCCGAGTATATGATGGAATGAAGGATGGTGATCCGTTTTTGGTGATCCCAGTGCCTAAGGATAAGGAGCCGGAAAAAGAACCGGCACCAGTGCCGGAAGACAAACCAGTCCCTGTGATTCCAGTCGTTCCAGTTCCGACGACCTCGCCTACTCCTGCGCCTGTACCAGTACCCCGAGCACCAATGTTTTGGTTTCCCATTTGTATACCATGTATAGACCTTCCAGGGTCATCCACACCGACTAATACTCAGGGATAAGATTTTATGAATGAAACAAAAGAATTAGAAAATGAACTTCGTAAAAAGGATGCTCCTGTATTGAGATACTTCAATACAGGGTTATCTGAGCAAGACGTGAACGATTTATTCCGACAAGTCAAGCTCAAGCCATCAGCGGAATTAATTCAGATGTACACGTGGCGAAATGGTTTAAGGTACGAGGGCGTTCCTGCTGGAAAGCTATCTTTTGGTCTGAACGGAGTTTTTTTTCCACTTCAAGATAGTATTGAGATGTATCAAAGCTTCATAGGTGAACAATTTCCTTCATTTTTTCCTTTATTCTGGGACGATACTTTTTTGATCAACTTAGATACAGAATCAAAAGACTATCAGAAGATTTTTATTTATAGTCCGTCATTATTGATCACTGAGCCGCAAAGTTGTTATGATAACTTACCGACAATGATACGAACCTTCTTGACCTGTTTTCAAAAAGGTATTTTTTCGTATGATAGAGAAGGATTTTTTCAAGAGCAATTTGAGCTAACTGCAGAAACTTCGAAAAGTTTGAACCCCTTTTCTGCTTACTGGAAAGAGCTGTAGTCTAAAGAGATTTCAATTTTATATTTTTCAACATCGAGTCGAGCGCGAATAGAATATGTTCGCGCTCTTTCGTTCCAATGGATCGGAGCTCCTTGAAGCGCTTTAGCATCTCAGGATCTTTGAATAGATCATAATCATCAGTCTCGCCTAACAAGTAGCCCACCGTTGTATCGAGTAAGCCTGCAAGCTTTTTTGCTGCATCAATAGAAGGTACCATCTCATCACGCTCGTAGCGGCTGATCACGGAAACGGAAGTCTCAAGCTGATTGGCCAAGTCCGTTTGTGAAAGCTTTTTATCCTTCCTGAGCGAAGCCAATCTTTTACCAAATGATGCCATATAATTAACCTTAAAAGCCTTGTTTTAGCCGTATTTTACGTGAATAGCCAAAAATACTAACCTGATCCGACTAAAAGAAATTCCATTCGGCTTGTATAAATAGTATGATCAGATTAATTTTGACCGTATACGGTTAATTAAACTTTTTTCTATGGCAGCCGAAAAACAGTATTGTTACGATTACACCCGCCTGGATAGTTTCTTCCAGAACCAGTATGACCCAATCGAAATTGCCAACCACCTGGATGCTATCAAGGATCGGTTAGTATCCCTGGTCGATCATGAAGAAGGTTATCGCGAATCCATCCGAAATGATTACACGATCCTGGGAGAGCTCAGAGATATTTTACTGCACCTTCAAAAGCAAGGCTAATGGAGATCAAAGAAATCAAAGAACGGCTCACGATCCTTGAGGTGCTGCAGCATTACAATCTGCAAGTGGATAAGAATAACATGCTCTGTTGTCCCTTCCATGATGACAAGACGCCTTCACTGCAGATTTATCCGAATACGAACACGTTTTGTTGCTTCTCTTCCAGGTGCAAGGCTGGAACGGGTGATGTGATTGAGTTTATCCGATTGAAAGAGAACATGACGAAAGCAGAAGCGATCATGAAAGCGAAGGCATTGCTTGGCTACACTCCCGAGAAATCAAACGCACCTCAGGAATTAAGCCGAGTAGCTGTCATCGCGAAATACCTGGAGAGTTGCCGCAATGCAATGGCCAAGAGTGAACGCGCCAAGGCATATGCAACAGGGAGAGGGTTAGATTTTGATCGCTTGAAGATTGGTTACTGCAGTGAAAAAGTGCCGGTGAGTTGGAATGATCACTACAAGGAAAGCGCTGTACAAGTGGGATTGATTACCAAGGTTAGTGATGGCTACTCGAATCGGTTTAAGAACTGTATTGTGTTCTCACTTCTGAATGCACAAGGTAATCCGGTAAGCATCTATGGTCGTGGTGTTGATAAAGGACACTTCTATTTACCCGGTGGTCATCAAGGTTTATACCCAGGGTATCCGAATGCAGAAACAAAGAAGCTGATCTTAACGGAAGCTGTGATTGATGCTGCGACACTTCATCAGGAGGAACGGATTACGAAAGACTTTACGGTTCTAGCTTGTTATGGTACGAACGGATTTACTCTTGAGCACGAACAAGCGATTAAAGAGTTAAAGAATTTAGAAGAAGTGATCATCTTCTTTGACGGTGACGAAGCCGGAAGAGAAGGAGTTAAGAAAGTAGCAGCGAAGCTTCAGGGAATCAGAAAGGACATTGCCATTAGTCAAGTGAATACACCAGAAGGCGAAGATGTGAATAGCCTTGCACAATCCCACGAAAAGGAAATCTTCCTTCATTTACTTCAAAATAGAGATCTTCTTTTTTCAACTGAGAACAAGCCAGTTCAGAAGCCAACGCCATCGGTAAAAAGCACCTATCAACTCGAAGTCTTCCCGCACCGGTTTTTATACAGAACAGCTACAGCGAACTATCATATCAAAGGCGATCTGCAAGGCAACTTTGAAAGTCTGCGTGTGAGCCTGGATATCGAGCATCCCACCAATGGCAGAAAGAGCCGAAGCAAAGTGGATCTGTATGAAGACAAGCAAGTGGAAAAGTTATCGCGAGAAGCCAGCGAAAAACTAGCCCTGCGTGCGGATCTGATCCAACTCGATTTAGAAGAACTAACGAACTTACTCGAATCGCATCGCGAATCACAAGCGGAGACAAAAACACCCATCGCACAAAGCATCCAAATCCCGCCGCATGTGGAAATCAAATGCAAGGAGTTTTTAGCCAAGCCGAATCTGATCAGAAGACTCAACGACTTGATCGGTCAAGCGGGTGTTGTGGGAGAAGAAACGAACCGGATGTTTTTGTTTGGCATTGCTTCGAGTTACAAAATGCCGGAGACGTTGCATGCACTGATCCAGGGCTCGAGCGGATCAGGGAAGACGCATCTATTGGCTAAGGTGTCGAACTTCATTCCTAAGGAGGGAAAGAAAGCGTTTACGAGAGTGACAGAGGGAAGCTTGTATAACTACGGCATGTATGACCTGAGCCATCAACTGATCTGCATTGAAGACCTGGACGGGATGAAGGAAGAAGCGCAGCTTGCCTTCAGAGAATTGCAAAGCAAAGGCGTGATTATCAGCAGCACATCCAGTAAAGACGAAAATGGAAATGTGAATGCGTATGAGCGAATTGTTTACGGCCCGATCGCCTCAATGGCTTGTACCACGAAAGGCGAGATCTACGAAGACAACATGAGCCGTTGTTTTTTGATTGCTGTCGATGAGAGCCACGAACAAACGATCAAGATCATCCAGTATCAAAATAAAAAGAGCGCTGGCCAGATCGATGAGAAACGCGAGCAACAGATCACCGAGTTTTTACAGCACTGCATGCGCTTACTAAAGCCTTACCAGGTCATTAACCCCTACGCGGACAAGGTACACCTGCCGGAAGAAGCGCACAAGATCAGAAGGCTTAACGGGCTGTACCAGGCTTTTGTCAAGCAGATTACTTTACTGCATCAGTACCAAAGGAAACAAGACGCACAAGGCAGGCTGATCAGCGAGAAGGAAGATCTTCAGATCGCCGCGGAAATAATGTTTGAATCGATCGTGCTGAAGGTGGATGAACTCGATGGAAGTTTACGTCAGTTCTATGAGCGATTAAAGACGTATGTGAAGACAAAAGGCAATGGACATCACCAGACGTACGAGTTTAGCCAGCGGGAGATCCGGCATGCGCTGCATGTGAGCAAGAGCCAATTGCAACGCTATCTCAATGACTTGTTGCAACTGGAATACATCCAGCAAGCCGGAGGCTTCGCCAATCGCGGGTATCATTACAAAGTGGCGTATTGGGATAACGTTGCAGCGATCAGAGCGAAAGTGAAGCGTCACCTGGAAGGTCAATTAGATCAGCTTGAGTTGATCACTGCCTGAAAAAATACCTGGCGACCCAAGTGCGTGGGTCACCAGATGGGTCGCCAGAACCTTTGAAAATAATCTGCAATCGCAGAAAAGAGGCCGATATCGGTCTGGCGACCCGTGACCCAGAAAGGGTGTATATAAGCAAATCCAAAATCTACTATCCAAAAAACCAATCGATATGAAAAATCTACCCCTGAATACCTATGTCTTCCGAGAACTGGAACTCGATTACAAAGAGTGGTTAGCGATCCTAGGTTATGCAGAACCGACGGTGTATGGCTTGCCGATCTTCATTCATGAGTTTTTACATTGGTTAGAAAACAATGAAGTGAAGAAGGTTGAGCTTATTACAGCCGAGCACGTGCATCATTTTCTTTTTCATCTGAAATCACGACCTAACGTGATCAACGGTGGTAAGCTCAGTAACCAGCACGTTAATAAGTATCACCAGGCATTACTACTGCTCAGTCAGTTCGTCCGACAAACCAATCGCGGCACCTTCACAGTCGAAACAGAGCGATTAGAACAATCGAGAGCTATCCCGGAGGTATTAACTAAGGATGAAATAAAATCACTTTATAACGCCTGTGATAGCAGCGTATTGGGCATCCGTGATAAAGTGATGCTGAATATCTTCTACGGTTGTGGTCTCCGGCGAAATGAAGGCGTTCACCTGGACGTAAGTGATATCGATTTTAAAAGCAAAGTCGTGTACGTGCGCAAAGGCAAGAACTACAAGGAACGGTATGTACCCATCAATGAAATTGCACTACAACATATCCGTGACTACCTGGAACACTCAAGACCATTTTTGCTGACCACTCAAAAGACCCCGGCGCTGTTCGTGAGCGATAAAGGAAACCGAGCACAAGGACAGAGCTTACTGATCAGGCTTCGGAAGCTGGCCAAGCTATCAAGAATCCGAAAGCGAATCGGCTTGCACATCTTGAGACATAGCATCGCTACTCATTTGCTGCAAAGTGGAATGGAACTGAAGCACATTGCCAAGTTCTTAGGTCATGACTCGCTGGAATCAACGCAGATCTATACTCACGTGGTTTATGAAAAGCTTTAAAGAGTATTTACAAGAGAAGAATTACACGGAGAGCACTATTCGAATCTACGAGAACGGCCTCAGTGATTTTCTAGAATGGATATTGCTTCATCAATATTCAATTGAAAACGTTCGGTACGCGGATCTGATGAGTTACATCAAGCACCGTCAGAAGAAAGGTATCACCAAATCCAGGATACAGAATGAACTGCTCTCCATCCGGCATTACTTCAATCACCTGGTGAAAGAGAAGAAAGTGAAAAGCAATCCAGCGCAAGGCGTTTACATCCGGGGCATAGCGAGACGCTTACCACATGATCTTGTCGAGCACAAGGAACTGGTAAACCTGTACGATACGTATCCGGTCAATGATCCGCGTGACCAGCGAAACAAAGTGATCCTGGGGTTACTCATCTTCCAGGCAGTGACCATTGAGGAACTCGAACTACTGAAAGCTGAACACATCAACTTGAGAGAAGGGAAGATCAAGATACCAGGAACAGACCGAACCAATGAACGCGTATTGAAGCTCGAAGCAAGCCAGGTCTATGACTTGCAGGAGTACATCAGCAAAACGAGAGCAAGAATCATCAACGGCCCAAAAGTGAGCGAGCCAGAAAAGATCACGCAACTGATTATCGGAATGCAAGGCGGATCCACATTATCGGGAGAAGTTCTTTGGATGATGAGAAGACTAAAACATGAACAGGTGAAACACGCGAGCCAAATCAGAGCGAGCACGATCGCAGAATGGACGCGTATCCATGACGTGAGAGTTGTTCAATATATGGCCGGGCACAAATACGTGAGTACAACAGAAAAGTATCAGGTAAGTCATCTCGAAGACTTAAAAGAGCAATTAAAAAAGTATCATCCATTAACCGATGATGCAGCAGCAAAGTCCACACCTCGTTCGAAGTGACTGCTAACGACAGAGAGTTCTGCCACCACACACCCACGCTCAGCCGACCCTTCTGCCAGTTTTGTTGTCATGCCTTTTGCGTTCGACCCTTCTTGCAGCACATGTCCTGGCCGCGCTGATCAGCCGCACAAACCTAAGCCAGTCCAAGAGCTGCACCCCTCACAATCAAAAGGACACGCCAACAAAACTGGCCCCAAGCTTACTTAACATAACCGCTTCTTATGTGAACAGCCGCGCAGATCCCACCGCACAAACCCAAGCTGTCACATAAGGCAATTATGTTAAGTAGCCCCGCGCCGACGCACCCAGCCGCACCGTTGACGACAATGTGACTGCAAGTGGAAATGAGACAACAGAAAAGCGCACCAAGGTAGGTGGACAGTTCGGCCACAATCAAGGTCAAGCCCTGCGGGTTTTGAAGAAAAAATTTTGAGTAGAAGTTAGCCAATAGGTGACAAAATTTTTTCTTCAAAAACCTTGCTTGCGTCCGCCCTGCCACCTGTAAGATGTGCTTTCTTTTTTGTTGTTTTTTCTTTTGGGAAGTCTTACTCCGTCCGGCCAATCTAATGCTACCTCGATCAAGGTAATGCCTGACCTCGCTAAGGTGGGAGCAGCACCTCAGTGAGGTCGTGAGTTGACCTCGGGCAAGGTCAGCTCCAGGAATGCCTGACCTCGCAACTACCTCGAAATCACCTTGTAAACTCGTTTGAAAAAGCCCGTCCTAAATTTTGGCCTAGCCTTGTCCGAGCTTCGTTCCATTATGTACAAGCGAATAATCAAGACGGATTTAATCAAGGTATTAAAGGCCGTTATCAAAGTACTGGCAACAACCGTCATTGTTCTTCACAACACCGAAATCCCGCAAGCGTTTTGGAATGGATGAGCTGGTTAGATCCAGTCTGAATGAATAAGCAAGATGTATATTTGTGCACAAAAATGTTCCTCCGAAGTCGAATACACCGGTGTTCCACCGGGAGTTAAGGAGTTCGTAAAGGAATCGAACCTGTTCTGTGAATGAGCATGTTACCGAACTTTTTGAAGCAGTTTGGAAGCGAGTCTTTCTTTTTCAATTGAAAAAATAAAGGGTTGGCCGGGCTAAGCGGAAATCGTATCTTTAGCTTGGGTGCTTAGAGGTAAGCATCGGCGTTTTTTGAAGTGGTGTCTGGGGGTTGTGAGCCCTGGTGAAAAAGAGGTGTAGATTATTATCCGTTCGGTTTAACATTTAACTCGTATCAGAGGGAGAGCAGTGTTGATCAGAAATACAAGTTTCAAGGTCAGGAGCACATTGACGATCTGGATTTAGGATGGGATTCGTTCAAATGGAGAAATCATGACCCAGCGATAGGAAGATTTTTTAATATTGATCCGATAGCTGAGAAGTATGTCTACAATTCTGTCTATGCATTTAGTGAAAATAAAGTCGTTGCTCACAGAGAAATAGAAGGATTGGAGTCTCAGGGGCTTCGCAGTGAGTGGGAAGATAACGTCATTCAGGATTTCAGAAAGTTGGTGAACGGTACTACGATTAAGGAGTACGTCCAAAGCATAAAGGAAACTATTAAGGAGGCTAATGAATGGATTAATAGTTTGAAAGAGGGTTCCGAGTCAGTAAAAGATGAACAAAGGAATGGTGACGGGGTAGTTGACGGCAATCGTCCCGCCCAGTTCAATAAGGATGCAACAGTAGAAGGGGGCGGGGATAGTAAGGAGGTGAAGACGTCTTCTGAGAGTAATATGAAAGTTGAAAATCCGGACAAACCGTCAGCAGAAGTAAAAATCGATACGCTTTGGGGAAATATTCGAACACACAATAACGCGGATAATGACTCGACAACGACCTATCAAGAGTATAAAACCAGTGACGGGCAAGAAGGCGAGAAAGTCATTAAAAAAGAGAAAGGGTCTACGGGATGGTTATAATTAAAAAAACGTTGGTTTTAATTATAGTCGTTTTTCTGTCATCAAGCTGCGACAGAAAAAATGGGAAGATCCCAAATAACATTCGCAAATCGTACTATGAAAATGGCCAGTTAAAATCTGTTTCTGGAATGGAGGATGGATTAGTTCATGGCGTGAAGTTATTTTACTATCCCAACGGCCAGCTGCAATCCAGAGGTGAGTATTCCAGGGGCCTCGCGAATGGAGTCATTGAACACTTTTACGAGAACGGAAAACTAAAATCTCGAAGCAACTGGTTGGCTGGAAAAGAGGAAGGGGAAGCGGTTGTCTACTTTGAGAATGGGAATGTTCAATTCAAGGCATTTCACAGGAAAGGAAAAATTATTGGGACTTCGATTGTGTACTTTCGCAATGGAAACGTTAAAGAGAGAAAACTGTACGACAGTCTAGGAAACATGCAGCACATCATGATATACGGTATTGATGGAATTTTAGAAAAGAGTTTCGTTGTTCCCATTTTATATGCGACAAGTGACTCTGTCCTGGTGGGAGAAGAAACAGTAGTGGCAATTAAGTTTCCATTTACTCTAACTGGGGACATATCAATTGAGGCATCGCAGGTTGAGCCATCTGGCAAAATATTTTACGAAGAACATGTACTACAAATTAGCGGAGGAACAGACTCTGCTAGGTATCGGGTAAGATTTGATAAGATAGGTGAGCACAAACTGTCGTTCAAATTCAGGCAGTTTCGTCGTAATACTGGTGATACTTTGAGTGTTGATAATGTGATCAGAGATTACACGATTACGGTGCTTGGCGCCTCCTCCTAACGGTCCAGTGACCGATAATGGTATGTTGTACGAGGATGAATCCGCATAGCCATGTGTTTTTGTTAAACAGCCTACTTCGATCGCCCGTTCTTATTGGGAGTTCCCGAATGTGACGTCAAAAGTTGAACGCGAAATTTTACTCCCGTTCTAATTGTCCATTGCTTCTGACGTCCACTTGGTCCATGGAAGAAAGAGATCTATTGAAACTTCCCACATCACTAAATGCACGAAGCCTGCGATATATTAATTCCCCTACCTCGCCCCATCCGCTTCCCTCACTAACTTCAACACCTGCTCCTCATCTTTAAAATCAACGTCCGCCGCCTTTGAGGCTGCATCCTTGCCCAATAACTCCTCCAGCACACCCCGACGCTGGCGCAGTTGATGGAGCTTTCCATCTTTGATCACGAAATACTGCGTCCTGGCTGTAACAAATTCATCATAAGGATTTCCGGTGCGATATCCGCCGGACACAGCCGCCTTTATCAGGTCCTTCCTTCTCTTTGAAGCCAGGGAGATGTTGTTTCCTTTGTAAGCCATTTCGAAATAGCCGAGAAGATGGGAATCAAAAAAGAAATCGCGATCGCGCTTTTCTTGTTCATCGTGAAATGAAAAGGAACGAACCAGACCTTTGTCGACGATAATGGAATCTCCCTTTGAGAGGATGGCCCACAGATCATCTTTGAAAAGATCCAGCTTTATTGAAGTGCGGATGGTATCCTTTTTGGCGGTCACGAGCACCGCCTTCTGCCAGCGATTTACAAGAAAAGGCGTACCAACAACTCCGCGATAACTATTGTTAAACGTCCTAATCTGATCCGATGAGCCCGCCGATCCAAGTGATCTCAGATTCTGCTCCGCGGCATCACCCATCATGTTGTTGCTCTGCCCATTCAGCTGCAGACACATCGCTGAAAACAGCAGCAGTATTATATGTTTCGTTGTATTCATCGTCTTCCCAAGTTACGGATCACTGTTATACATACCAATCATTTAGGCCTTACAGGACGAGCCAACAGCCGATTTCAACGCAGAGTCGCGGAGACGCAGAGGTTAAGCAAAGTTTTAATGCATTCCTCTCCGTCTCTTCTCTGCGTCTCCGCGTCTCCTGCGTTTCACCTGCATTCGAACCCCACCCGCACCCTTAATCCCTAACGGCCCCACGCGCAGAATACTCCTGACACTAATGCATTCCTCTGCGTCTCTTCTCTGCGTCTCCGCGCCTCCGCGTTTCGTCTGCATTCGAACCCCACCACAAAGGAAGATTAACAAAACACCCCTGAGAAATTAACATTCAATCAGATTTCGTTCAAAATCTATAGCCCTATCATCAACATTCCTGCATCGCTTACCGCACATATCGGCCTTATTTTTGGACAACGTCATCGTTTGAAACATTCTAAATCAAACTTCTCTAAATGATGGGATACAAAACCCTAATGCCGATCAAACTGTTTGGAACGATCTGCCTGGCCCTGGTACTCACTTCCGCGACAGCGCAGCAAAAAATGCACCTGATCGATAAGAAAGCCACCAGAGAAACGCAGGCACTGTTTATCAACCTCGCCAGACTTTCAGAGAAGCATACACTCTTCGGTCATCAGCACGCCACAGAATATGGTCACGGCTGGGAAGGCAAGGAGAATACCTCCGACGTGAAATCCGTAGTAGGTTCGCACCCCGCGGTCATTGGTGTCGACCTGATGGGTTTCTCCGGTGTCCCGGAGAATGAGATCACACAAAATATGGAAGCGCTTCGCAAGAATGTTGTGGATACATACAATAGGGGAGCCGTTACTACCATCGCGTGGCACTTCAATAACCCTGTGTCGGGCGGAGGGTTTTATTGGGTGGACAAAGTTTCTAAGCCCGCAGTGAAATACATTATCCCGGGCGGCGAAGCACACGATGAATATAAGCTCATCCTCAAACGTATCGGGCAGTGGGCCAACAGTCTGAAAGGAAATGATGGTACTCTCGCCCCAGTGATCTTTCGTCCTTACCATGAGTTCGACGGAAACTGGTTCTGGTGGGGAGATGCGCATTGCACCCCCGACGAATTCAAAGCTCTTTGGCGGTTTACCGTTTCCTATCTGCGTGACTCGCTCTCAGTGCATAATTTCATTTATGCATTTTCTCCCGACAATAAATTCAACTCTGAAGAAGATTTCCTGCGACGATATCCTGGCAACGAATGGGTCGACATGGTGGGCATGGACAACTATGCGGATATGGGCCGCGACCGCTATGCCATTGATGTAGCCGCAAAGAAACTCAAGATCGTTTCAGACTTCGCGGAGAAAAACGGTAAGCTCGCTGCCTTCACGGAGACCGGGCTGGAATCTATTCCCAATCCCGACTGGTGGACAGGAACATTGTTGAAAACTATGACCTATCACAAAATGAAACTTTGCTACGTGCTGGTGTGGCGCAATGATATAAGAAGCCCCACGCATTATTATGCTCCGTATCCCGGTCATACACCGAGTATCCCAGACTTTAAAAAGTTCTACGAAGATCCATACACGCTGTTTGAAACAGACCTGAAGAACATTTATAAACCCGATGACAATGGCGCAGCGAATTAAACTTATGCTGCAACGATCGGTATTACTTGCAGCGATACTGTTTATAGTATTCCCCCTGCTGGCTTCTCCTCCGTCTGAACTATTCCTTCCTGACAGACCGGAGTTTCAATATGTCGGGAGAATAGACCGTACCAACCCATTGCTTCCAAAGTTTTCCGCTCCGGGAGCATATGTACGCGCAAATTTTTCAGGCAGCTCATGTGAGATATTATTGAACGACGAAGAGCTCTGGGGAAAATACCACAACTACGTAACAGTAGTCATCGACAACGGAACACCACAACGCATCAAGCTCACGCAAAAACAGAACGTGCTGAAGTTTGATAATCTCAAAGGAAGCCGTCATTCCATTTTGATTTGCAAGAGCACAGAATCAGGGATCGGCTACATTGAGTTTGCCGGCCTCAGTTGTCGTGCAATATTGCCTCCGCCCAACCCTATGGTCAGACGCATCGAATTTATTGGCAACTCGATCACGAGTGGAATGGGCTCCGATGAGACTTCTGTCAAATGTGATCAGGGCGAATGGTATGATCAGCACAACGCTTACCTCGCTTACGGACCCATCACCGCGAGAAGTCTTAACTCGGATTGGATGCTCACTTCTGTCTCCGGGATCGGCCTCATAAGAAGTTGCTGCGATATGACCATCACGATGCCGGGAGTCTATGACAAAATGAACCAACGTGATAACCATGGTCAATGGGACTTTTCAAAGTATACACCCGATGTAGTCACCGTCTGCCTCGGACAGAATGATGGGATTCAGGATTCAACAAAATTCTGCGGAGCCTATGTAGACTTTGTGACAGTCATCCGAAACAAATATCCAGGCGCGTCCATTGTGTTGCTGACAAGTCCGATGGGAGATGAGAAGCTGACAAAAGCATTAACGAATTATCTTGATTCCGTCGTCGAAGAAGTTCGTTCGAAGGGTGATGAGAACATCTCGTTCTATTCATTCAGCAAAAGATATCACAAAGGGTGCGGCGATCATCCCGATCTCAAAGAGCACGAACAAATTTCAGGCGAGTTGACAATGTATTTAAAGCAGTTGATGAAATGGTAAAGATCAACATCATGATGACAAAATTCCCTTATTTGATTCTGTCTCTCCTTCTTTTGGTGTCGCTTCACGCAGGTGCACAAAAAATAGAAGCGGAAAACGCTGTTGCTGCGAACGGAGCGAAGAAAGTGGAGGGCACTGGACAGTCTAACGGTTACTATACTGAATTAAACAATGGAACTATTACCTTCTATTTCACGACATCGGTAGAATCATACTTTAATATTTACATCAGCGCGGCCGTTGCAACGCCTGGATTAAAGACGAATGTTCTCAAGTCCGGAGACGTGTCAATGAATTTTAATGTGATCTCTACTTTATTCACCGAGGAGAGGGTCGCTACGGGGCTACATCTCCCTGCGGGTCTTCATGTGTTCGAAATTCAGAAGAATACGGGTATGATCAATATTGATTTCCTGCGGCTGGAAGTGATCACACCTTCGTCGCGTTTTAATATCGACGCTGACCTTGTTACTCCTGCGCCGAACGCAAACACAGAGCGACTATACCAGTTTCTGAAAGATACGTATGGAAGAAAGATCATCTCCGGAGTGATGACACTAGAGAGTATGGATATGATCAACTGGCTGAAATCAAACACCGGAAGAGAGCCCGCGCTCATTGGCCTCGACTTCATGCATTCGGGAAGAAACTATGACTGGTACAATGACGATGAGCCTGTCAATGATGCGAGAACTTATTACAACCGGAATGGCATTCCCGCTTTCTGCTGGCACTGGCGCGATCCGTCGAGAAACACGGAAGAGTTTTATACTGAGAAGACAAGCTTCGATGTAAATAAGATATTTGATGAAGCCTCTCCTGAGTATGCTGCGATGATCAGTGATATCGATTATATCTCTGGATTGCTGAAGAAGTTGAATGATGAGGATATTCCGATTTTGTGGAGGCCACTCCATGAGGCTGCGGGTGGATGGTTCTGGTGGGGAGCAAAAGGTGCCGCGCCTTGCAAGAAGCTCTATCACGTGATGTGGGACCGTATGGTGAATCATCATGGACTGAAAAATCTTATCTGGGTGTGGACGCGCGAGCCGAATGATGATGACTGGTACCCCGGAGATGAATACGTCGACATTGTGGGTCGCGATCTGTATCGTGATGGCGATCATTCATCGCACTTCAGTGAGTTCAACGATATGAATCAGCGCTATGGTTTTAAGAAGATGATCACGATGAGTGAATGTGGTTCATTCCCTGATGTTGATAATCTTGTTCGCGATGGAGCGGCATGGTTGTATTACATGCCTTGGTACGGTAAGTACACAACTGAGAGCACTTACAACAGCCTGACGCTTTGGAAAAAAATGTTTGGGCATTCGTATGTAATAACTTTGAACGAAATGCCGAATCTCAAGACCTACGAAGCCGCAACTCACCCTGCTGATCCTCTTCCCGCTCCAGATATTGTTACTTCCCTTGAGGAGCAGAATGAAGGGTCAGAACTGCACGTTTTCCCCACGCTGGTAACGGAAAGGGTGTTTTCCCTGAGAGGAACAGGCGTGATTGGCGCTGTATCGGTCTTCGATAGCCAGGGAAAGCTGCTACAAACGCATCGCATACCGGCGGATAGCGCTACGCTCCCAGCGCCCGCTTCACCAGGATTGTACTTCATCAGAAAGCACAACAGTAAGGCAGCCGTCAAAATCATTGTTCGTTGACATTTCCTTACGCAGAGAAGGTACTTCCGGTCTGCGGAGCGTTTCGATTCTAATAGATTTTGGTTACTTTAGTCAAACTTAACCAACTTCTTATGGAACAAATTCTTGATTTACCATCAAGCGGTCAGCGAACCCTCAAATATGCGGGCTTCTGGATTCGCTTCGGAGCCATCATCATCGACGGTGTCATTATGAGTATCGTGTTTTACGCTCTTCTTTTTGCGCTGGGTGGAATGATGGATCCTACTGCGGTAATGATCTCGTATGCGGTGCTTATTGTAGGTGGAGTCGCATATATGGCTGGGATGGAATCTTCCGCGAAACAGGCTACCATCGGAAAGATGGCTGTCGGGATTAAGGTGGGAGATGAGAACGGAAACCGTATCTCTATCGGTAATGCGATTGGGAGATACTTCAGTAAGATCATATCTGGATTGATTCTTTATATCGGCTACATGATGGCGGGATGGGATCCCAAGAAGCAGGCGCTTCATGATAAGATCGCGGGAACATATGTCTTCTATCAAAACTAAGCTGAGATCATTCGTTTAGAGTATAAATTATTAAAGCCCGGAGCATAGAGCTTCGGGCTTTTTTTGAACGCAGGGTCGGGGAGACGCACAGGAAATACAGAGAGACTTCCCTCTCACAGTAGAGCACCACCTCACATCAATCAAGAAAAACCTGATCGGCAGTCCGGCCGACTGGCCGTCCGATTTAACTAATCACAAAGCAAAGACTTTATCTCCCTCCGCTTCCTCAATCCCGAAATTCATTTACATTTAGTTTCATAATAACCTAAACCCTATGATGAAACTAAACCGCTCTGCCGCGGCGTTGACTGCCATTGCGCTCATGCTCGCGTGCGAAAATCCTGATGGTCCATCTCTCGTTGCTCTCGACGATTCTCCAATGTTTGTTGAGCTCCCCGCTTCCACATCGGCGCGAGGCAGGACCGCCGCAGAGAACTACACACTCTACTCTGCTGAATTCATTACACCAGGAGGAGCTCACGGCGCAGGAAGAACAATTTATTTCAATGATGTGGGCAACAAACAACTCGATGCTGACTTTGTGCCGGGGCTTAGTCTTGATGGAACATCCGATATCTCCTATTACGTGGATCAGAAACGACCATCCAATGATCTTTCTGTTGCTGTCACGACCGCTGCCATTGAGCGCGCAATGACAACATGGAAGAACGTTGATTGTTCAGACCTTGGGCTCACTAGGGTTCCTTCCAATAATAGCATCAGCACAGGGTTCGTCGCTGCGCTCGTCGGACTGGGAGGCAGCACGAACTACGTCGCTGATCTCGTTCATGCTGGATGGCTCCCTGGTGTCTTCTTCGACGCAATCGCGCCGCCAAATGGTAGTGAATACATTCTAGGGGTAACTTTCACCATCATCTTCAATGACGAAGAAGGAAACCCTCTGGATTCCGACAACAATGGAAAAGCCGACGTTGCCTGGAGAGAGATTTACTACAATGATGCATTTGCATGGCAGGATGGAGCACACTATGACGTGGAAACGATCGCTCTCCACGAAGCAGGTCACGGATTAAGCCAGGCTCACTTTGGGAAAGCATTCACCAGCGGGAATTCCAACAAAGTACACTTTGCTCCGCGGGCGGTGATGAACGCAGCGTACTCCGGAATTCAAAGAAAGATCACAGGGACAGATCAGGGTGGTCACTGTAGCAACTGGGCTTCATGGCCAAACAACTGAATAAAATAATACTGAAAAGGCCACCGATGAAGTGGCCTTTTTCTTTTGAATATCATCGCAATCTTTTCAGATGCTGATTGAACCTGTCACAACAGCGTCCATTCAAAGTCAGCGATTCACGACCTTCCAACACGATGTATTTCTCATTGTCATTACAAAGCTCTATGTCCGACGTCAAAGAACAATTAAACCGCACAAGCCATTGGTCGCCATCCTGTGTTATCTGGAAGGTTCCTCTTTGGATAGGGATGCCCTCACGGTAAACTTCGAAGACTTCATCAGACTTCAATAACAGTAGATCAAAGTCGTTGCCGTAACCCTTGCCAGTGAAGCCACCGGAAGTTGATACCAACGACCACACTCCGTAGAATTGAGGCTTGTCAGACGAACCATGATCTGATTCATGAGGCTCATCCGTATCGGTGGATGCGCAGGAGAAGAATAGCAATGCGCAGACAGAGTAAATGATTGTTATCCGTGTCATGACGAAGGCGTTTGTTACTCGATGGACACGACCATCCACGAAAAGGTTGGACTAAATACCGTTGTAAAGACTAAACGCTTCCAAATGAGTCTGCCGGCGATTAATCGCGAAAGAAAATTCCATCGAATTGAAGAAGCTGCCCGATCTTCTTGTCGTAGAAACCGTTCTCCAGCGAATAGAGATGGAAGCCGCGCTTCTCCAGGTAGTCAATCATCTCACGGTACAGCATTTGTCCTTTGTAAAGCTCAAGTAACGACAACTCGATCTGGATGCCTTTGATTTTAGGTAACGACATTTCCGCTCCTTCCAATACATTCTTTTCAAATCCTTGCGTGTCGATCTTTAGAAGGATGTTATCTCCTTCAGAGTAGTAATGGTCAAAGATTGAATCAAGCTTTCTTACCGTGATCGTCTCGCGTTCTATGTACCTTGTTTCCGGACTCGCATTCACGTGGGTGGGCAGCATCTCAAGAAGGGAACTGCTTCCTCCGGAATTGCCGGCAATATTGATTGTGTCCTCACCATCGTTATCGCCGAGGGCGATATTTTCACCTTGCCAATGTGAATACGCAGAGGAAGCTTTCACTAGTTTTTGAAAGATATCCCGGATAGGCTCGAATGAAATAATCTCACCATTGAAACCAAGCTTCCGCATCTGCCAAATGTAGTAGCCATCATTAGCTCCCACGTCAAGAATCTTGTTGATGTTGAAATGCCTGAGAAGCTTCATTCTTCTCATAAGGTCCTTGTCAGGATAGGGAATAATTTGTCGGCCTTGTGATTCCAGGACCGAACGGAATGCATCTTGAATTAGACTCATAGGAGGTAACGTTTACGATGCCAAAATTCCTCCTTTTGGACGACGCAATCAATGAGGTTTTGCATAACTCATGGAGACATTAATGTCCCGATACCGTGCGCAAAATCATGATAGCTATTGAATGGAAAAAATCTTCACGCCGGTGTTCGCAAAAAAGCGGTACGTCTTTGTATTCCGAAACAATACTTCCAGGTTTACCCCAACGTTCTTATCTTTCGAACGCATGCGACAGCCCTTCGATATATCACTGTTTATTCCGGTAGCTCTTTTTTCACTTTGTTTTCACATCGTCTCTGCGCAGGAGGAACCAAACACGGCGCGTACCATTGCTTTGATGAAAAGACATTTGCGCAATTCGCTTACGGAAAACAAATATCCTTTCCTATATCCACGGACAGTCCATCCCGATGGTTCGTTGCTTAAGGTGGAGTCCCGCGACTGGACCAGCGGGTTTTATCCCGGTATCCTTTGGCAGATGTACGATCATAGCCGGAATGCTTCGTGGATGACAGCCGCACAAAAATGGAGCATCGGCATTGAGAAAGAAAAAACCAATACACGTACGCATGACGTAGGGCTGATGTTGTTTACCTCTTTCGGGCAGGGGTATCGTATCACGAATGATGAAAAATATCGCGAGATTCTTTTAAGAGGGGCGAAGTCATTAAGCACAAGGTTCAATCCGACGATTGGATGCATAAGGTCATGGGACCATGGAAAGTGGGCGTTCCCCGTTATCATCGATAATATGGTGAACCTGGAGCTGCTTTTCTGGGCCACGAAAGTTAGCGGTGATTCTTCCTTCTTTAAGATTGCCGAGAGCCATGCGAATACTACCATCAAAAATCATTTCCGGGAGGATAACAGTAGCTATCACGTTGTAGATTACGATACGGCTACAGGTCTGCCGATCTCGAAAGGAACCCACCAGGGATTCTCCAGTCAGTCAGCCTGGTCGAGAGGGCAGGCATGGGGACTATATGGCTATACCATGGTTTATCGCGAAACGAAGGACCCGGTTTTCCTGGCGCAGGCTGAAAAGATCGCCGAATTCTTTTTGAGTCACCCTCGTCTTCCTGAAGACATGATTCCCTACTGGGACTTTGATGCGCCAGGCATTCCCAATGAAGAACGGGATGCTGCTGCCGCGGCCATCGTAGCTTCTGGTCTCCTGGAGTTATCGACGTTCTCCGCAAATGGTACACGCTATAGGGAAGCGGCTAAGAAAATACTCAAAAGTCTGAGTAGTAATAAATATTTCGCCGCACCGGGCACTAACCAGAACTTCTTTCTCAAGCATTGTGTCGGACACAAACCGGGAAACTATGAGATCGATGTGCCGCTTATTTATGCGGACTACTACTTTTTGGAAGCACTGCTCCGGCTGGAGAGACTAAACAGCAACAGGCCCCTTCGTTGAAAGGGTAAATCAAATTGATTGCTCCGGAGATGATTGTTATCGGGTAAGGACGACGTAATCGTTCAGGACTGTCTGAAGGAATGCGCTGTTTTCCATCCTTATATTCTGAAGAGACAAGACTTCCTGGATTTTGAGAGAAAGTTTTTCCAGCGCTACCCGATGAGCATTGTTCGGATATTCCTTATAACGATCGAGAGCCGCTTTAATCAGAAGAACATCTTCTTCCAGAAGTTGCTTGGCCTGAATAAACTGAGGCTGATAGGAAGACTGCGAGCGAATAGCGAGAAGATCTTTTAGCTTGAGATCCATCTGCGGATTGAGCTTCACTACCGCAGTATTCGCAACGATATCCCCTATACGCTGGGCCTTTGAGGATGAAGTGATCATGATAGAGGCAAGCGCTCCCAATGACAGGTACACATCGACCATCCGAAAAACCCATCTTGCCGCATAATCAGGGAATGATGCCTTGCCTCCTGATGCCTTTATCACACGGATGCGCATCGCCTTCTTTCCAATACTCTGTCCGTTGTTAAGCACTTCAAATCCTATGGAGTAAAACATCCAGATCAGCAACAAAGAAAAAGAGACCACGGTCGCCGACGTCTCAGAGGCTGACATCGAGAACATGGCCAGTGCCATCACCCAGAGAATGAACACCGAAAGCGCGAAATCGATCACCCAGGCGATGATCCGTTCCCGTAATTCTGCTAATTCATACTGCAATACTACATTTTGTGTAGTTTTGATTTCGATGATCTTCATTTTCTGAACTTAAAAGAATATTTTCACAAGGTCATGAAAGAAACCCGTTTTATAGCACAAAATAAAGAAAAGTGGCAGGAATCTGAAGATCTACTCAAGTCGCCGAAGAAAGACCCGGAAAAGCTCACCAATCTTTTTGTTCAGGTAATCGATGACCTCTCCTTCTCCAGAACTTATTATCCAAACCGGTCCGTTCGCGTTTATCTCAACAAGATAGGTCGCGAGTATTTTAATATCATCTACAACCACAAGAAGGAGAAACGAAATCGCTTCCTGGCTTTCTGGATGGATGAACTGCCGCAGATCGTTTATAACTCCAGGAAACAACTTCTGTTGTCATTCATCGTTTTTGCGTTTGCCATGGCCATAGGCGTGTTTTCTGCTGTAAAGGACCCTGCTTTTACGAGTACCATCCTTGGTGAAGACTACGTGCAAATGACCAAGGAGAATATCGAGAGCGGAGACCCAATGGCTGTTTATAAGTCGCGAAATGAACTTGACATGTTCCTTTCCATCAGTTTAAATAATCTGAGGGTCGCGTTTCTTACCTATGTCTGCGGTGTCTTCCTTTCGCTTGGAACTCTGATGGTCTTGCTTTACAACGGGATCATGGTTGGGTGCTTTCAGTATTTCTTTGTAGAACGGGGCCTGTTTCAGGAATCCGCCCTAACGATATGGCTACACGGTACCATTGAGATCTCATGCATCATCCTCGCCGGAGGTGCAGGACTTATACTAGGTAGCGGACTCATCTTCCCGGGAACATACTCCCGCATGCAGGCCTTTCAGATGTCGGCCATAAGATCCCTCAAGCTGATGCTGGGACTGTTTCCCCTGATCGTTCTCGCAGCACTCATTGAAAGCTTCCTCACCAGATATACAGAAGTGTCAGATCTGCTGCGTTTCTTTCTTATCTTCCTGTCTGCAGCCTTCATCATTGGCTACTTCGTAGTCTATCCATGGTTGAAGGCGCGCCGTGGGTTTGATCACCCGCTGGAAGAAGCGAGCCTGCCACCAGACAATGATCAACCCATTCGCTACGATCGCATCAACAGCAATGCAGAGATACTGAAAGATGGTTTCCAGCTCTATAAACGTCTCGGTGGAAAGCTCGTCGGATGGATAGCCGGAGTCTCTTTTCTTGCTGCGCTCGCCGAAGTGCTTATGGATCTCTCCCGCACCAGGCCTCTGCTGTTCTACGAATGGTATATCTACTTCACCCAAAATCTTTTCTACGGGGCGTCAACACCGGCTCCCATCTTTGTCCTTCTTAACGCCCTTGCCACAGGAACAATTATTTACCGGGTGATGATGTACATCGACGCCGATGCCAGA
Organism: Bacteroidota bacterium; assembly: GCA_023431285.1. Lineage (GTDB taxonomy): Bacteria > Bacteroidota > Bacteroidia > Cytophagales > Cyclobacteriaceae > Ohtaekwangia. The sequence continues at coordinate 5,124 of JAEYXN010000332.1, read as the reverse complement.
GGCACCCAGCCAAGAAGGTACAACTTCAAAGCGCTGCTACAATCTGTCATCATCGTGGCGGTATTCTATACTATGATACTTTATCTCGAAGGAATCGGTGTACTCCTTGCGTTCACACTGTTCTCATTCTACATGCTCATTGCCTTCATACAACATCATGAGTCTGTCTTACTTCCATCAGCGATCGGCAGATTCTTTACTCTGATGAGTGGAAACTGGGGAAAAGTGTTTGGAATGGAAATGATCATCCTTTTACTGCTCTTCTCTTTCTTGATGATCCTGTCAGCACCCGTTCTTTATGTTAACCTCGAAATACTTCAGTGGAATTTTGCCAAGGGAGACACGTGGGCAACAACAGCCGTAGCATTCCTGGAAGTATTCATCAAGTTGTTCGGATTCAATCTGACGTTGCCGATCATTGCGGGCACGTCGTCACTGATGTACTTCTCACTGCGCGAAATATCAACGGCGGAAAATCTCCGGAAGAATATTGACCTCGTGGGATCGCGCACGACGAGAAAAAGATCTTAAAATGAGAAAGCTTATATTCTGCTTCCTGTTCTTTGCCTGTCTGCACGCCTCCGCGCAGGATGAAGAGGTCATGGAAGAGCCGCAGGTTCAGGAAGATACGGAGGTGATCTTCGATGAAGATTATGCCACAGGGGAAGACCTCCATGTGGATCACGAATCCGTTGCGCCATCGCAGGCGGCCACGACCCGGCAATACAAGGATGAGCGGATCTATCACAAAGGTTTCGACGAGAATAAATGGAGGGATATTATCGGCGATAATGATTTTATAGAATCACCTCCTGAACAGGAAGAGGATACTCCCATGCGAAAACCGGCCTTCGAAGGCGGAAGTGAGATTTTGAAGGCCATCGGATATGGGGTGATCATCGCGATCGTAATTCTTTTGCTGTACTTCGTAGTCAAAAATATAAAAGTGGGCCCGCGAATAAGAAAGCCAGGCATCACACCATTCACAAATGAAAGTCCTGAAGATATTCACGATCTTGATATTCAAGGGATGTTGAAGACGGCGCTTAATGAAGGCAATCTCAAAATGGCGGTGCGGCTTTACTACCTTCTCCTCCTGAGGAACCTCGACGGCGCCGGCCTGATCCGCTGGGAAAAAGACAAGACCAACAGAGATTACTTATCCGAGTTGTTTAGCAGCGAAACCTATTATGACGATGTGCGAAAGCTTACGCTGAAGTACGAAGAGGTTTGGTACGGCGATCATCATTTTCCGGATGAGACGCTGCGCAGCCTCATCAACAGATTTGAAACCCTCCAGGGCAGAATTAAACCTTCGAAGAATCCGTGAGCCGGTCTACCAGAAATACTATTCTTGCTTCCCTGGGTGCACTGGGTGTCTTGCTGTTGCTGATCTTCCTGAGCGACGACAAGAAGACCTATTCATGGAACGAAGACCTACGCGGAACTTCCGATCAACCATACGGTACTCTGTTCATTAAACGTCTGCTGGAGGAGTCGCGTAACGGCAAGTTCCAGGTGCGTGACAAGAAATCGCTTAGCGGAATTCTTACAAGTGATGATTTCAAAAAGGAAAGCAGCTACGTGTTCATCGGCCAGACACTATTTCTGAATGCGGCCGATAAAGAGGCCCTGCTTTCATTCATTTCTGCTGGAAACACAGCCTTCATCGCCTCGAGCGAAGTACCTGAACTCATTGATGAGATCTACGACCAGGAATGTGGAGCGGAACTCGAAATGGAAGACAACAGAGAGATGACTTCGGCGATGAACTTTTATCACTCATCTTTTCATGAGAAGTATGGATATAAATTTACTTACCGTATCCTCGATGAGGACATACAGTATAACTGGCGGACTTTTTCCAGTCATATATTTTGCGACGTAACGTCTGCTGTAACTCCCGTAGGGTACATCGAGGAAGACCGTCCGAATTTTATTCGTATCCGCCATGGCGACGGTGCCTTGTACCTGCATAGTAACCCCGCGGCATTCTCCAACTACTTCATCATCCAGAAAGAAAAAGCGCAATACGCATCCGCAGCCTTTTCACATCTTGGAGGAAAGAATACGGTGTGGGAGGAGTTTGCTAAGGTGCCGATGCTACCTGACAGTAAGGACAGTATGAATTCGCCGCTGTATTACATTATGCAACAACCCAGTCTCAAGTACGCCTGGTGGATGATTGCCGGTAGCGCGCTTCTTTATGTTTTATTCGCCGCGAAGAGAATGCAGCGTGTGGTGCCGGTGCTGGAGGCAAAGACAAATACCTCGCTTGAGTTTGTTCGAATGATTGCCGCCCTGCATTATCAGAATAAGGATCACATGGATATGGCTCGCAAGAAGATGAAGTACTTCCTGTATTTTATACGGTCCAAATACAGTGTACAAGGACATCCCATGACTGACGAGATGATGCAGAAACTGGCAGAGCGCTCAAACGTGCCGTTGCCTGAAATAGAAGCCGTTTTCAAATTCCAGAAGCTGATAGAACAGGGGTCGGGAGGGACTATCGACGCTATCCGCCTCAGTAACTTTTATAATGTCATCGAGAACTTTTACAAAAAATGCAAGTAAGATATGGAAGATCAGAATCCTGAAATGCTGAACGAAAATACGGAAATACAATCCGGTCACGGTCCCGGACCAGAAATTGACATGTTGAACCAGAAGGTGACGCAGATCAAAAGGGAGATCGCCAAAGCGGTGGTCGGGCAGGAGAATGTGGTGGACCTCATTCTCGCCGGGATGTTTGTAGGAGGACACATCCTTCTGGAGGGCGTGCCCGGCATTGCAAAAACACTCACCGCAAAGCTTGTGGCAAAGTCTCTCTCTGTGAACTTCTCCCGCATTCAGTTCACACCGGATCTGATGCCTACCGATGTGACAGGGACTACCGTGTTTAACATGAAGACATCGGACTTCAACTTTAACAAGGGCCCTGTGTTTGCCAATCTTGTGCTGATCGACGAGATCAACCGCGCTCCGGCCAAAACCCAATCGTCATTATTTGAAGTAATGGAAGAGCGCCAGATCACTATTGACGGAACCACATATCCTATGGAGTTTCCATTCCTCGTGATCGCCACGCAAAACCCGATAGAACAGGAGGGAACGTATCGCTTGCCGGAAGCACAACTGGACCGTTTTCTGTTCCGGATCAAACTGACCTACCCGACGCTACAGCAGGAAACAGACATTCTGAAAAAGTACAAGGAGGATTTTTCATTGCGTATCCTTGAACAGATCCGTCCTGTTATCACGCGCGAAGAGCTGAAGCGGTGTCAGGAAGTGATTGAGAACATCCACATCAAGGATGAGATCATTGAATACATTGCAAAGATCGTTGATAAGACCCGCAATAGCGGCGACCTTACACTGGGGGCGTCACCACGGGCATCTCTTGCGATCCTCAGAGCGTCGAAAGCTATCGCTGCGATGAACGGCCGCGATTTCGTTACTCCGGATGATGTCAAGTTCGTCGCGTATCCGGTGCTCAACCACAGGATCATCCTGACCGCTGAACGTGAGATGGAAGGAGTTGAAGCCGAAGACATCATTAAAGAGATTGCAGCAGGAATTGAGGTGCCGCGCTGATGAAACTGTTCCGCAACCTTTTCCTCACAAATCGTTTCTTTCTCGTGATCGGCATATGCACCGTGATCATGATGGCGTCATATGCTTTTCCATGGTTATTACCGGTAGCCAAAGCAAGTCTGGCCCTGGCCGGGGTGGTCGTCCTCATTGACATCGTAATGCTGTTCAATCCTAAAGTTGCCATCGAGGCAAGACGTGGAGCACCTCCGGTCCTTTCCCTTGGCGATGAGAACGAGATTACGCTTACCATCCGGAACCTGTCATCTCTACAGCTTCGTGCCGTTGTGATCGATGAACTGCCGGAACAATTTCAGGAGAGAAAGTTCACAATTCCCCTGACGTTGACGCCTGGGCTGATCGTTGAAAGGAAATACAACGTCCGCCCTCTGACAAGAGGGGAATATGTCTTCGGACATCTAAACCTCTACATCAACTCCCTCATAGGACTTGTAAAGCGACGACTGGTGCAGGAGCATTCTGTCAACATACCGGTGTATCCGTCAATCATCCAGATGAAGCGATACGAGCTGAAGTCGTTTGACCGCGCAGCGCGGGAGTTCGGGGTGAAGAAGGTAAGAAGGATTGGTCATAGTTATGAGTTTGAGCACATCAAACAATATGTAAGAGGCGACGATTACAGGAGTATCAACTGGAAGGCTACTGGTCGCAGAAGTCAGCTGATGGTAAACCAGTATGAAGATGAAAAATCTCAGCCGGTCTACTGTCTTATCGACAAGAGCAGAATCATGCACATGCCTTTCAATGGCTTAAGCCTTTTTGATTATGCTGTGAACGCTTCGCTGGTGATCTCCAATATTGTACTCGGCAAGCAGGACAAGGCCGGGCTCATCACGTTTGCAGACACCACGAAGTCTGTTGTGCGCGCTGACCGAAGCAAGACACAGCTACGCAAGATCATGGAGACGCTCTACAAAGAAAAAGAAGGCGCGGTAGAAGCGAATTACGAAAGCCTGTACATGACCGTAAGGAAAGTTGTATCGGGAAGAAGCTTGCTGTTCTTATACACGAACTTCGAGAGCACCTACGCGCTTCAGCGAGTGGTTCCACAGCTTCGTAAGCTGAATGACCAGCACCTTCTCGTAGTTGTGTTTTTCGAAAACACGGAAGTAAAATATCAGACTTCAACAGACATCGAAACAGTTGAAGATATCTACACGCAGATCACTGCGGAGCAATACGCCTACACCAAAGTGCAGATCGCACAACAGCTTCGGCAGATGGGTATTTTCAGTATTCTTACCAGACCGGAGAATCTCACCATTAATATGATTAATAAGTATCTGGAGTTGAAGTCGAGGGGAATGATTTGAGGGGGCGGCCAGTCTGCCGGGCTGCCGGTCTGCCGGTTGGGGTTACCTATTGAGATGGCGGTAACTATGCGCTTCTGAAGAGGTGTTATATGAAAGAAATTTTCAACCTCACTCTCACTCTCACACTCACACTCACTCTCACTCTCACACCCACACTCACACTCCCACTCACACTCACACTCACACTGTATCGTGG
>JAEYXN010000329.1 GCA_023431285.1 Bacteroidota bacterium | reverse complement strand
ATTCGGAGCCAGACGAGCAAGATCCTCTATCTCGGAGAAGTTTTCTTTTGTATCCTCGGCAAGTGGTCCGGGTGTTACGAACCATGTTAAAACCTCGCCATCTTCCCGGGTCAGGTTTGACATTACTCTGAAGATCTTTTCTCCCTCATGATGAAAGCCGTCTTTTTTCAGTTCATCAGTGACCCACAAATAGATGAACATGACGCACAATAATCCTGAAGCCAGACCGGCAACGTTTATGACAGAATAGAGGCGTTGACGGAGGAAACTTCTTACCGTGATTGTGATAAAATTCTTAATCATAAATGAAGATGATGTCGGGAATAGACTGGAATATCGTGAATTGGTTGCGTGCGATCAAAACTGACTTTTCACCTAGCCTGTTTGTCAAACGCATAGGGGCCAAATTGGGTTTCTGTTTTTGCAATTTCAATGGCAATGGTCGGATCCACCAACCCATCCGGGCTTCGATGGAGCTTCCATGTCAGATGATTTTCTGTACGACCATGTCGGCAACTGCTTCAGGGGTAATACGGGTCATGCAGGCAAAATCGCCCCGGTAACAACGTTCCCTTCCATACACCGAGCATGGACGGCAAGGAAGTTCATCGCGGGAAATCTGAAGAATGGATTCCTGATTCTTGTCCAGTGGCCCAAATCCAATATCAGGATGGGTGCCCCCCCAGATTGAGATCACGGGCAAACCCAGGAGATTTCCAAAGTGCATGTTCGAAGAATCTACACAAACCAGCGCGTCGAGCTTCGACATTAATGCAAGCTCGGGTTTGATCTTCATCTCGCCTGCAACGACATGGCAATGCGCAGGGAACTCGTTTTTCAGCTCGTTGAAAAAAGCAATCTCTTTCTCTCCACCACCGAATAAAAAGAATTTCGCATTGAACTTCTCCAGGATCTGTCGGATTAAGACAGAATAATTCGACAGAGGCCATATTTTGGTGGTATGCATTGCAAAAGGAGCTATGCCAATCCATTTTTCATTTTTGAAAATTCCGTTTGATGAAAGCCAGCTTTCAGCTTCCTGTGTCGGAGTTTCATTCAAAGACAGATAGGGCGGTGAAAGCATTTTGAATGCGAATCCGGCATTCTCAAAAGCTTGCTTATAACGCTGAATTGTATGCGGGAGCGGCTTTGTTTCCTTTCCCTCTTTCTGAGTGAATTTCTTTTTCTCTGCCCGTCCCTTCTGAAAAACAACGACAGGTACGCCGAATAATTTGAATAAGGTCCGCAGCACCATCGTGCGTATGTGATCATGAGCGTCGACAACGACTTCATAGTGACCCTTACGGAGAAGTTTCTTGAATAACTCCCGCATTCCGAAGATGCCGTTATAGGTGTAATCCACATCCGCAGGGAAGGGCACAACGCGTTCCATACCTGTAAAAAAGGAAGCGAACTTCGGTCTCGTAACAATGGTAACCTCCACATCGGGATGAGCAGCAACAAGTGAACGGATCACTGGTACCAGGAGTACGACGTCGCCCATTGCCGAGAATCGAAGTACGAGAATTTTACGCAAAGCGATAAGAATTACTTCTTTTGAGAATAAAGGACCGGGTTGAGTGATTCGTCGTTGTACATCTTCATTTGCCTGTAAACTTTAAAACGACGGCTACCACTCGAGATATCTTCCATCAGCTCATCAAACGCCAGTTTCATATCCTCCTTTTGTTCCAGCAACACAGCCAGTTTAGCGCTGCATTTTTCGATGTGTTCGCGGCTCGCATCAGTTCGGGAAACCTGTTCTTTCATGTGAAATATCTTCAACGTCAGTATACTCATCCGGTCGAGTAGCCACGCCGGTGTTTCAGAGTTGATGCGTGCCTCACTTTTCGGGACAACATCCTTAAACAGATGAAGGAAGTGGTCATCGATTTTTTCAACCAGATCAGTCCGGTCCTGATTAGACTTATCAATCCTGCGTTTTATTTTCAGAGCGTCGGTCGGGTCGATTTCCGGGGACCGGATGATATCTTCCAGGTGCCACTGCACAGTATCAATCCAGTTCTTCCCGTACAGAAGGAACTCGAAACTCTCTTCCTTGTAGGGATTACTTATCACTGTATCGACATCATCCTTAACATGATAATCATCGATGCTTTTCTCAAAGACTTCGAAGCAGTCCTGTGCTGACACCATAGCAAAAAAATATGAGGTGCAAGTTAAGGAAAATCATCTACCTGGAAAGGCCGGGTGTTGACTGAATATCCGTGGCGCTCTTTCGATCTGTTCGCTGTTTCTTTACCTTGGCCTGGAAAACGCCAGAATGTCGTCCCATCATTTTGTAAAGGAAGGTCAGGAGCCGGCGATGCTGGTCATGGAGGGCGCCTCTTTTGACAGTATTGCATCATTACTTGAGTGGTCACCGCGAGTGTTGGTCGCCTCAGATGCCCTTGAACGCGTGCTGACCTGGGGAATAAGTATTGACGCAGTCATTGCGATTGGCGACACGCCTGCCACGGCAAGGCTACTGGAAGAGCAGTCTGTTCCCATTATTCGTGCTGATGATGTCTTCCATGCACTTAGTTCATTTTTGAAGCCGCGACATCAGCATGAAGTCACCCTTGCAGTGGACGACCTGGACAGAATACGGACCCATGCTGAGCGTTGCTTTTCGGATTTCAGGATCACCATTGTAACTAACGACATCCGTTGGATTCCCATCACTGGCGCCTATGAAAAGTGGTTGCCCGCGGGTTCTAGACTTTTTATCCGCGAAAGTGCGAATGATAAATTGCTTTCAGTCCAGAACCTTATAAAAGAGGGAGGATCTTTTGTGGCCGAGAAAGATGGTATAATCCGCATTCATTCGTCCAAATTGGTCTGGCTGGGAGAATCTTTGTAAAATTCCGCGAAAGCGATAGGGGTAAAAGTTTTCCAGGTTGTCTTAACCTAAACGCCTGAAAAACGTACATTTCGCTGATAAAAGAACTAAAAAGCGGTGGAATTACGCGATAACCAGCTACTTGAAACGCTGAAGGCGGGTGATATAACTGCTTTTGAGATGCTGTTCAGGACCTATTATCAACCTCTCTGCAACTACGCATACACGTTTGTGCAGGATCACGACGACGCTGAGGAGATTGTTCAGGCCACGTTTCTGCAGGTCTGGGAAAAACGCGAAGTACTTGAAATTCGGACGGGCGTAAAGCCTTATCTGTATGCTATGGTCCGGAATGCCTGCCTTAATGTGATCAAACATGAAAAGGTTAAGCAACAACATGTCGCCGCGGAAATGGCAATGGGCGAACGCAGCGTAGAATCCGTTTCGCGTACCGTGATGGCCTCTGAACTCGAATCTCGGATACATGGTGCAATGGAGTCACTCCCGGAACAGTGTCGTCTGGTTTTTAAGCTCAGTCGTTTTGAAGAACTAAAATATTCTGAAATAGCAGAGCAATTGAACATATCCATAAAGACAGTGGAGAATCACATGGGAAAGGCTTTACGGATCATGCGTGAGCAACTGAAGGACTACCTGCCATTGCTGCTTATCATAATGAGGGGACTACTGGATTGAGACTGAACAACGAACATATCGACGAACTGATCGGCAAATTGCTTGCTGGAGAAGCAACAACTTCCGAGCATGCGCTTATCACTGATTGGCTGGAGGAGAGTGAAGAGAATCAACGATATTTTTCACAGATGAAGAAGATCTTTGAGGGATCTTCAGCGATCGCCGACAACCATGGTTATGACACCGACGCTGCATGGCGAAAACTGAAACAACGTCTTGACACTTCGAGAGGGAAAGTAGTGCCGCTGAATCCTGGTACAACCACGTTCCAATGGTGGAAGGCAGCAGCCGCGATCCTTGTGCTCGCGATTGCAGGCATTTATCTGTTAAGAGATAACGAAACCGGCATGCAATCTGTCCAGCTTGCTTCCCGTGATCACTCCCTGGCAGACACACTTCCCGATGGAACAGATGTCTTTTTGAACAAAATGACCCGCCTGGATTTTGAGTTCAACAAGGAAAAGAAGACGCGCACCGTTAAGCTTGAAGGCGAGGCATATTTCAGTATTCATGCTAAGAAGGAAGAGCAATTCATCGTCCGCTCAGGAGATGTGTTCATTCGGGATATCGGAACTTCGTTCAATGTGAAAGCATATCCTGACAGCGATCTTATTGAAGTGCTCGTTGAAGAAGGTGAGGTCGTTTTCTATACCGCGGACAATCCTGGAATTCGTCTCAAGGAAAGCGGTAAAGGTGTGTACAACAAGAAAACGAAAGAATTCACCATCGATGCACCTGAACCGAATATTACAGCTTACAAAACCAAATTCTTTGTGTTTGCCGGAACACGATTGGCGGATGCTGTCGTCGCACTTAATGAAGTGTATGAAACTCCCATCAAGATCGATGACAACCTGAAGAACTGTCCGATAACTGTATCGTTCCGTAACGAATCAGTTGAAGAGATCGCTGCGGTCATTGCAGAAACCTTTGGCCTGACAATCACGAAAGAGGCGGATGGAATTACTTTGAAAGGTGATGGCTGCGAGTAGGATTTTCTTTGTTCTATTCCTGATTACTACAGTGGTCAATGTTTCCGGGCAGGACAATATTCCATTACTGGAACGTCAGGTAACCGTTTCTTTCAACAATGAAAGATTGCCCGATGTACTCCGGAAAATTGCAGACGCAGGCAAGTTCAACTTTTCCTATAAGTCTTCGCTGATCAAAAAAGATGATCGCATCACCAATCAGTTCACGAACAAGACAGTCAGGGAAATTCTGGATCTGCTTTTCAAAGGATCAATGGAATACCGCGAACGCGGCAAATATGTAATCCTTGTTAAATCAGAGCGAACTTCCGCCCGAGATCCGAGTGTGCTTAGCGGGTACGTTGTAGATGAAGCTACAGGTAAACGCCTGAAGAACGTGAGTGTCTATGACCCGGTAACCCTCAACTCCGCTGTGACAGATACGTATGGCTACTTTAAGATCGAAGTCCGCCATCCAACCGGAGAAGAAATTAAGCTTGCTGTAAAGAAAAGTCAATACACGGATACTCTGGTTGTAGTCCCCCGGAGCAACAACAGGTTGCTGAATATCCCAATTCGTGTGGATAAGGATAAGATGGCGGTTCTGGCTGACAGTGTTGGTGAGAAGATCAAACGTTTCTGGTTTTCAACGAAGAAACTCACGCAACAGGCGATCAACATCGAAAACATCAGTGATACGATGTATCGGAAGACCCAGTTCGGAATTGTTCCGTTCGTTGGTACGAACGGCGATCTGAGTGGACATGTGATCAATGATCTTTCCCTGAATCTTCTCGGAGGTTATTCGTTAGGCAACAGAAGGTTCGAGATGGCCGGATTATTCAATATAACCCGTGGCAACGTTCAGGGGTTTCAAGGGGCCGGTTTGTTCAACGGTGTGGGTGGTGAACAGCATGGAGTGCAGCTCGCGGGCCTTGCAAACGGTTCGTTGGACAGTGTAAAAGGCGCGCAGGTTGCCGGCCTTGCAAACATCAATGCGCGTGATGGAACCGGGGTTCGCGTAGCAGGACTTTCAAACTTTATGCTGAAAGGGACCGAGGCAACCCTGGTGGCGGGGACCTTCAATTTTGTCAATGGGAACCAACGCCGACCACAGCTAGCCGGCTTGTTTAATTTTACGGTGGGAGCTTCACGGCCTGCGCAGATCGCAGGTCTTTTTAATTTTTCATCGGGGGAGGTTTTCGGTGCGCAGATCGGAGGCTTGTTTAACGTTGCCGGCAAAGACTTCCATGGAGTGCAGGTCTCTGGCCTCGTGAACATCGCGCCCAAAATAATGCGCGGCGCACAAGTCGGCGTGATTAACTTCGGAAAGACAGCCACTGGTGTACAACTGGGCGTGATCAACGTTTCTAAAGAGATGAAAGGAATTCCAATAGGGTTTCTCTCGTTCGTGGGAAAGGGATATCACAAACTGGAAATATCTGCTGACGAAGTCTTCTATACCAATGTCGCATTTCGAACTGGTGTAAGATCATTCTATAACATTCTCACCGCAGGCGCGAATCCTTCAACCTTTAAGAATGAAAAAACGCTATGGACTTTCGGATATGGTATCGGAACCGCACCGAAGCTTACCAAATGGCTCGACCTGAACGTCGACATCACTGCAAATCAGATTGTCGATGGTAACGTTATCGATGAAGTGAATCTCATCAATAAAGTTTTTATGGGGCTTGATTTTCGTTTCGTCAAACGGATGTCTGTCTTCGCCGGAGTAACTCTGAACGGACACGTCACAAAGTCAACGTATGATCAGTACCCTGAGATCTTTATTGATTATACTCCCGACATAATCCATGATCGTTCATTTGGCAATGACATGAATCTCGCCATGTGGTGGGGCGCAAAAGCGGGGATCCGGTTCTTTTAAGGAAGTTCTGCAATGACAGTGCGGCCACCCTTTGTGATCTCACCAATCTTGACCGTCACTTTTGCGTCGAGTGGCAAATAGATATCAACCCTTGAGCCGAACTTGATGAACCCAAATTCCTGTCCCTGCTCAAGCGTCTGCCCTTCCTTTACATAACATTTTATTCTTCGCGCAAGCGCACCGGCGATCTGACGGAATAGAATTTCAGCGCCGTCTTTCATCTTAACGGCAACGGTGGTGCGTTCATTTTCTGTGCTTGACTTCGGATGCCATGCCACAAGATATTTTCCCGGATGATATTTATAGAAACTAATCGTTCCGCCGACGGGCATGCGGTTAACGTGTACATTCACGGGAGACATAAAGATGGAAACCTGCTTGCGTCGGCCTTTGAAATACTCGGGCTCGTCAGTTTCTTCAATCACAACGATCTTCCCATCGGCGGGTGCAAGAACGGTTTTCTCATCGCGACTGATGTTGAAGATCGGATTGCGGAAGAACTGCAGTATCAGTAGATAAAAAAGGACACTGATCAGGATAGCGGAATTCTGGACGAGCGGGCTCTGCGGATAGAAATAAAATACCGCCCAGTTCAGAGCGAAAAGAATTACCAGCAAGATGAAAAGTAACGTCCGGCCTTCGCGGTGAATGGTCATGTTTAAAAAATTTATGGAAATCCAAAGATAAGGCCTTAAGGTGAAATTGAAGACCAATCTTCTCAAAATCTAGGACCTCCCGCGGGATACGCATGAGACTTAGGTGCGTATCCCGCGAGACAGGATTAGTAGCCTCCCCGAAACTTATAGGTCTTCGCCACTTTGTCGATCGCCACCATGTAAGCAGCGATCCTCATAGGGACCTTATATTCCAGCGCGGTCTTATAGACGTTGTTAAACGCATCTTTCATGATACGGTCTGATCTGCGGTTCACACGATCCGCAGTCCACTTATAACCAAGTCGGTTCTGGACCCACTCAAAATAAGACACCGTAACACCACCTGCGTTGGCAAGAATATCAGGCACTACGGTGATACCTTTCTCATTGATGATATTATCAGCGCGGGAAGAGGTCGGCCCATTGGCGCCTTCAACAATTAATCTGGCTTTTATGTCGGGCGCATTATCAATAGTGATTACATCTTCGGTAGCGGCAGGGACGAGCAAGTCAACAGGCAAGGTAAGGAGATCCTTATTTGCAATTTTTTCCGCGCCGCCAAATCCGTCGAGTGAACCCTTGTTGCTGTCGCGATATTTAATTGCCTCCCCGATGTCAATTCCACCTTCATTGAAGTACGCGCCGGAAAGGTCGCTGATCGCCTGAATCACAAGGCCGCGCTCGTGAAGAAGTCGCGCTGCCCATGAACCCACGTTACCAAAACCCTGAACAGCGCACGTCGCTTTGTAGGGATTGATCTTGAGTTTTTCCATCGCCGTAAGGGCCGAAACCATTACGCCGCGACCCGTTGCTTCAGTTCTTCCAAGTGATCCACCCATCACCAACGGTTTTCCAGTGACCACCGCGTGAGTGGTCATCCCCTGGATCCTTGAGAACTGGTCCATCAGCCATGCCATCTCCCTTGGTCCGGTACCCATGTCCGGCGCAGGGATATCCTGGTCTGGACCAAATACGTCGGCCATTGCCTGGGTGTATGCCCGCATGAGACGTTCAATTTCACCGGCAGACATCTGGCGTGGATTGCATGTCACTCCGCCTTTCGCACCCCCATAAGGAATATCAACCACAGCGCACTTCCACGTCATCCATGCAGCAAGAGCTTTCACCTCATCCAGATGCACGCCGGGATCAAAACGAATACCTCCCTTCGAAGGACCAAGGATGGTAGAGTGAATCACACGATACCCCTCAAACACCTGAATGCTGCCGTCATCCATTGTTACAGGGAGTGAGACAATAACCTGGCGGGCAGGGTTCTTTAATACGTTATAGATTTGTTCTTCAAGGCCGAGAATTTGTGAAGCCTTCTGAAATCGCGACATCATCGCTTCAAAGGGATTCTCCTTGTCTTTCAGCGGTGCCGGTTCGATGTAAGCCATATGAACAGTTTAGATTATCTTAATCCTATTCGAAAACGGTTGCAAGATAGATATTTTACATCGTCTCCTGCGTTTCCATTCTAAAAATCAGGGCCATGAAAGTCAGACGTGCAACATCATCTGTTGCTGATATCTAATATGATTATTAATTCGCCTTTCATGAAAAGAAGGTGCAGGAAATTTCGGGATTTCTCCGTGGTCAATATTTTTATTTTAAGAACATCTTAATCTCTACAGAAGGAAGAGGTCATAGATGCGTGGAAGTATATCAATAAATTACCGCATCATCACAAGTTCGACGAACGCTACGATGAAAGGCATTGAAATTAAAAGCCCATCGAAGCGGTCGAGGAACCCGCCATGGCCGGGCAGTGCGGTCCCTGAATCCTTGATCTCAATGCTTCGCTTTAACAAAGACTCAACAAGGTCGCCGAATGTGCCGCCGATTATGATGATCAGCCCAATGACAATCCATTGAAGAAGGGTAAACGTTTCGAAGAATTGCGCGAGTCCGTAAGCAAAAATCAGTGCGAGCAGCGCACCGCCAAAGAATCCTTCCCATGATTTTTTAGGGGAGATACGTTCAAAAAGTTTCCTCTTCCCAAAGAACGTACCCGCGAAATATGCTCCGGTGTCGCTGGCCCAAAGGATAAACAGCAATCCAAATACGATCTCATAATTGTAAACACCGTTATGGAACGCGGTAATATTCAACAGCGCGAATGGAACACTCACATAGAAGATCCCAAGAAACGTGAATGCGATATTTGTAAAAGGTTTGCGTTCCGTTTTTTTGTAAAGCTTGATCATGTAAACGCACGCGACCAACGGAAAAAACAAATAATAGTAGTGATGCGACACCACATCTGATTCAATGAGAAATGATAAAGAGAAAATGGTCAAGCCGCAGAAGGTTCCGAATGCTTTCACCGGCACCATACCATCAAGCCCAATCAGCTTATAGAACTCCAGCATCGAGAAGAAACAAATGATAAAGAAGATCAGGAAGTACGACCATGAACTTATACAAACCTCTGCAATGAGAACGGCAGCCCCCAGTAATCCCGTAATGATTCGCTGGGTCAGGTTGTTATAAGTGCTGAGCTTTTTTTTCACAGAAGTGAGGTTCGCGTTTCGTCCCGGTAAAGATTAATCCGGAATATCGGATTTCGGATTGTGATTAAAAAAGGTTTTGAAACTATAAAGCAACAGGGCGGTGCAAAGCGCCGAAACGAGAACTGCTTGCCAGGGCAATGAAGTATTTTCGAGATCAGCATCGACCACGCCACGTTGCTGCAGATACATTGCCCCCAGTGCAAAACCGTTGTTAACAAAATGCCCGAGTATTGCCATCCAAAGACTTCCGGACCAGTAATACAGGTAGCCGAACAGCGCACCCAGTAACATGCGGGGAACAAATCCAAGGAACTGAATATGAATGGCACTGAATAATATCGCTGCAACCCAGATCGCGACGTGTATATTCCCCGTTGCGCGATAAAGGTCTTTTTGGATCATGCCACGGAAGACAATCTCTTCGCCAATGGCAGGGAGTATTGCAATAACGATCAATACACCAAGGGTGTCGAGGGGTGAATTAAATTGTATCAGGAACTTAGTGCCCTCCTCCAGTTTCTTTTCCATTCCCCGAAACCAGTCATCCCCCCACGGCAAGGTGATACCTTTATTCCATTCGATGAAGAATGAGTTCAGCGGTACGGAAATCAAAACCACAAGGATGGAAATAAGGATAATCCGGGGATAGACTTGTCCGCTAAGCAGATTTCGAAGATCTCTACCCTGCGCTCTCAACAGGAAGTATGGCACTACGATCAGACCGAAGAAGGCACCACAACCCTGCATGATCAGGATGATGGATCTTAGTTCCGGATGCTTAAACGGATCTTCAAGCGATTTTTGAAATTCATCGGGGGAGCCCGGGTAAAACGGATAGGCAATCAACATCCCGATCAGCGGTCCGATCAGCTGGAAGACCACCAGAACGATAAAAAGCGTTAAGAAAATGGAAGTTACAGGGTGTCTGAGGCCCTGGGATGATCGCAAATCGCTCATATTTCAGTGTCGCTTCACAGGATGGAAAAACGTGCGTAAATTTGCGCGCTAATATAGTGAAATAGCGCTGCCGCCGGATTTTGAGGCATCCGTTGAAAAAGAATAATGGTTAAGATTGGAAATGTAGAAATCGGGGAATTTCCCCTTTTGCTTGCGCCGATGGAGGATGTGAGTGATCCGCCGTTCCGCGCGGTGTGTAAAGAAGGTGGCGCGGATCTGATGTATACGGAGTTCATTTCATCGGAAGGTTTAATTCGTGATGCCGCCAAAAGCAAGCAAAAGCTGGATATTTTTGAGTACGAGCGACCAATAGGTATTCAACTCTTCGGTGGAGACATCGGGAACATGGTAGAGTCGGCGAAGATCGCGACCAGTGTTAATCCAGACTTGATTGACATAAACTATGGCTGCCCAGTAAAGGCTGTAGCTTGCAGAGGAGCAGGTGCTGCTCTTTTGCAGGACATCCCAAAGATGGTTCAGATGACAGCGGAAATTGTGAAAAGTACACACCTTCCCGTGACTGTGAAGACCAGACTGGGCTGGGATGATGCAACTAAGAACGTTGTTGAAGTGGCAGAGCGCCTTCAGGATATTGGTATCAAAGCGTTGACTGTGCACGGAAGAACACGTGTTCAGATGTACAAAGGATCTGCTGATTGGACTCTCATTGCGAAAATAAAAGAGAATCCGCGAATGCATATTCCGATATTCGGAAACGGAGATATCGATTCACCCCAAAAAGCCCTGGAGTACAAGAACAGATATGGCGTTGATGGAATCATGATCGGGCGAGCCTCCATAGGTTATCCATGGATATTTTCAGAGATAAAACATTTTCTTAAAACCGGCGAGATGCCCAATGCTCCATCGCTTCAGGAACGGGTGAGGGCAACAAAAAAGCATCTCGATTTTTCTATTCAATGGAAAGGAGATAAGCTCGGTATTTTTGAAATGCGTCGTCATTACGCGAACTATTTCAAAGGTTTCCCTGATTTCAAACCATTTCGCACAAGATTGGTGGAAGCAGGCACGTATGACGAAGTCGTGGCAATTCTTGAGGACGTCAGTACATCGTACGCGCGACTTGTAGCCGCCTGAATGTGTCTCGCCCTTCATGTCTGCCTCTGATTTAATCTCATAATTCGTCCTAAGTCAGAATCCTTCTTATTTTAAGGGCACCAAACCTGCCTGAACATGAAAAGAGCGCTACTGCTTGCAGCCCTCGTTATTACTTTAATTGCCCTCGGTCTGTTTCAAATCGCCGAACCATCGATCATTCAAAAACTTTCCCCGCATTTTCCACACAACGAAGAAAATGAGCCTGCTTACTACGCAGATATGATCGGATACCTTTTTCACGAAGGGATTTGGGTCGCACTCCTCATCATAGCCACATTATATTTTACCTGGTATGGGAAGTTGTTGGAAAAAATTCATGCGCTCGAAGAAAAACTTCTGACAAAGGTGAAGGTTTCAATGGTGTGGCTCGTGGTGATATTTTTTGCGATCACAACCCTTGTCGCAACGGTAGGGATGGAGCAATTTCCCAATTCGGCCGATGAGTACGCATATTTATTTCAGGCGGAACAACTTAGTCAGGGAAAACTTTGGGACGAAGTGCATCCGGAACCAGAGTTTTTTGAATTCCATCACCTTGCGCAAAAGGATGGTAAGTGGGTTGGTCGCTTTCCTCCAGGATGGCCATTGATGTTGAGTATCGCTTTTGTGTTGGGCATTCCAACGTTTCTCGTCAACGCCGTAATCGGTGTCGCCGCTATGTTGATGACGTTTAAGTTCGTCAGAAGAATTTACGACGAACGTGTGGCTCTTTGGGCAACGGTAGCATTAGCTTTCTCGTCCTTTTTCATCTTTAATGCAGCGACGTATTTCTCTCACATGGTAAGTATGTTAGTGGGACTATTGTTCGTCTATCTTTCATATCGTTATCTCCAAACAAAGAAAATATTGTACGTTCTTGGCGCCGGATTTTTTCTCGGACTCCTGGTCATGACGCGGCAACTCACCGCGCTGATTTTTCTTCTCCCGATAGGCGTATATTTTCTATATCAGCTTAAACTGCGTTCTTTTCTTCCGTTGGTTATGATGGGAGTTGGTGCGATACCTGGTGTTGCTTTCTTTCTATGGTACAACTACACGATTACCGGCAATGCGCTCGTGCCAGTCACCATGTGGACCAATGCAGATGAAGCACTTGGGTTTGTAAAGGGCCACACGCCGGTGAAGGGCGCCAAATTTACTTTTAAACGATTGGCAATGTTTCTTTACTGGGCGTCACCGTCGTTTCTGATTTTGTATCTGGTTTATCTTTTCAAGCGCGCTCGCGACTACAAAAAAATACTAGTTCATCCAGAAGACTATCTTTTTCTCCTGTTGATCATTGGATATTTCTTCTACTATCATTCAGGTGGAAATCAATATGGGCCCCGATTCTATCTGGAGGGACTTCCATTCCTGATAATACTCATCACCTTGAAAGCGCTGCGCACAAACCAACGATGGGCTAAAGTGTTTTTCTTCCTGGGAATTGCGTTTAACCTGGTTCGTATTCCTTTTATTGCCTACCGCGAACATCGTGTAGTCGAAGAACGAAAAGATGTGTATACCCAGGTCGAAAAGCAGGGTCTCGGTAATGCAGTAGTGTTCATCTCCTCGCAGACGGGTGTAATTCGCTCTATGCCTGTGGAGAATCTCAATCGCAATGACCATTACTACAATAATGAAGTAATATATGCACGCGACCTCGGTGAGAAGAACCGTGAACTGATGGAACACTATAAGGGAAAGGAGTTCTATGTTTATAAACGAGAGATCAACAAGGTGGAAGGGACTCTTACAAAAGTGGAAGACTTCGATCCTGACTTCACCAATCCTTAGTTTACTTATTTTTGATTATGCGATTATTTCTGATAGGTGTCATCCTGCTGCTTTGCCAAACCGGTATCGCGCAGGAGTTTTCTTTAAAATTAATCGAGCCTGCGACGAGTGCATCCTTCAGGGCGCTCTCTGTAGTTGATGATAAGAACGCCTGGGTCAGCGGGACGCAAGGCTACGTCGGGAGATCGCAGGATGGTGGAGAGACATGGAATTTTATTCAGGTCCCTGGGTTTGAGAAGTTCGACTTTCGAAGCCTGTATGCGTTCAGCGATCGGAAAGCTGTTATTGCAAATGCGGGCTCGCCCGCCAATATCTTGTTGACAGATGATGGAGGCAAGACCTGGAAAACAGTGTACACGAATTCAGATACGGCTGCTTTCTTTGATGGTGTTGATTTCTGGAATAACGATGATGGAATCATTTATGGAGATCCCATCAACGATAGGATGTTGCTTCTGAGAACTTCGGACGGAGGATTGTCGTGGAAAGAAAGTGAGGAGGGGAAGCGTCCTCTCATGAATCGCGGTGAAGCTTCCTTTGCGGCAAGCGGTACCAATATTCGTTGCTCGGGTTCAAGTGACGTGATGATTGCAACGGGAGGGCTAACATCAAGATTGTGGCATTCGAATGATAAGGGGAATTCGTGGAGGTCGATAACGGTGCCGATTCTTCAGGGTGAGCCCACGACAGGAATTTTTTCCTTTTGGCGAAGGAATAATCACATCATTGTGGTTGGCGGAAATTATCTCCAGGATACTGTGAGCATCAAACACGTATTCTCTTCAACCGATAAAGGCAAATCATGGAACTTCCCCAACGCCCCTACGCGTGGATATCGCGAGTGCGTGGAAAGAGTCGACGACAAAATATTTCTGGCTGCAGGACCAGCAGGAATTGACCTATCCCGCGATGACGGTAGAACGTGGAAGCCATTCTCAGATGAAAAATATTTCCATGTCGTACGAAGGGCCCGCAAAGGCTCCGTGATCATACTTGCAGGCGGAAAAGGGAAACTCGCAATCCTGAAAAAAGAAAATTGATTCGCCATGATAATCAACGTCACATCAATTCGCCTTCGATCGTTATGGAAGTTTTTTCCGCTTTCTTATCAGGCGCTTGGAATTTCGGTGCAGGCAAAGAATCACAAGGGATTCATCAAAATGAAAAACCGCGGCTTCGGGTATATGCATTATACACTAACAGCCTGGGAATCAATGGAAGATCTTCAGGCCTTTGCGCGATCAGGGGCACACCTGGAATCATTGAAGAAAAGCAGTAGGCTCGCCATAGAGATAAGGACGTTTTCCTACCCATCAGAGGAGTTTCCAAAATGGTCCACGGCTCAGAAAACGCTGATGGACAAAGGCAAGATCTTTACTTTTCGATAAGATCTACTTTGATTTCAACTTAAGCCGAACCATCACAGGGAGATGGTCCGATGGATAATTCTTTCCGTCGTTGTCTGCAATAACCTGGTAATCGCTTGCTTTCCATTCTTTGGTGTGGAAGATGTAATCAATGGCAATACACTCCTGACTATTAAGTCCGAAATTACAGAAGGTGCCGCGCGGATTGGCTGGCGCCGGATCAATGAGGGTTCTTCCTTTCTGCTCGGTGATCACTTTAAATGGAGTCTCAGTACGCTCACAATTAAAATCACCTGTCACGATAGCCGGAAGTGCAATATTGTCAAGCGTTTCCTTGATGATCGTTGCGCTGTTACTTCGTGCCTCCTGGCCAATGTGATCGAAGTGCGTGTTCACTACCACGAATTCTTTCCCGGATTTTTTATCGGTGAATTTACCCCATGTCACCACACGTGTGATCGCGGCATCCCAGCTTTTGCTTCCGGGAACACCACGCGTTTCCGATAGCCAGAATGTATTCTGATCCAAGACGTTAAATTGTTTTTTGAAGATGATAGCAGAATACTCACCTGCGCTCTTTCCATCATCTCGACCAACGCCGAGATACGTATACTCAGGAAGCGCTTCGAGAATTTCGTCAATCTGATGTTTTAACGCCTCCTGAATTCCAATAAAATCAGGATCATATTTTTTGATGAGGTCAAACACACGGGATTTTCTGTTCGGCCAGGCATTAACCCCGTCATTTGGATTATCAAATCGTATGTTGTAGGTCATTATTTTCAGATCCTGCGCATTGCACACGTTGGCAAGAACAATTATTGCAAGTATGAGACGGAGTATTCTTTTCATGAGATTACTTTGGTAAAGATTATCATCCGGAAATTATGTGTTTCAAGCTATTAATATTTCGGAAATGTGCACGGCGGCATATTCAAAATTGGGAAAAATAAATCTGAAAGAATTCATCTTCGGTTAACATGAAATTATCCGCCGCTGGATAATTTTGTGTGTGCTGGAAAATTAACCTAAACATGGCTTTATGAGGAAACTTTTACTTCTCTGCGGAATCATCCTTCTTTGCGGGCAACAGCTGTTTGCCCAAGGTGTTACTACTTCATCAATTGCTGGAGTAGTGACAGACCAGAATAACGAACCTCTCCCGGGTGCGAATATTCTCGCGATACACACTCCTTCAGGAACAGAGTACGGTACTTCCTCAAGACCCGACGGGCGTTTCACCATTATAAACGCACGAGTCGGCGGTCCATATAAGATTACAGTTTCGTTCGTTGGTTACGAGACCTTCAGTCAAGATGATATTCAGTTAAGTCTTGGGAATACAACAAATCTGAACTTCAAACTGCAGGAATCCGGAACACAACTGCAGGAAGTGGAAGTCACATCTTCAAGTATATTCAACGATGAACGCACCGGCGCTGCATCCAACATCAGCAATCGCACAATACAGCAAGTACCGACAGTGAATAGAGGACTTCGTGATTTTACGAAGCTTTCTCCACTGGCAAATACTTCAGGGAGCGGAACATCTTTCGCGGGTGCCAATAACAGATATAACCAGTTTGCTATCGATGGACTCGTGAATAATGATGTGTTCGGACTGGCCGCTTCTGGAACGAACGGAGGTCAGACAGGTATCGAGCCAGTGAGTCTCGATGCTATCGAAGAGTTTCAAATCAACATTGCTCCTTATGACGTTCGTCAGGGAGGTTTCACAGGTGGCGGAATTAACGCCGTAACCCGCAGTGGTTCAAATAAATTTCAGGGAAGCGCTTACTACTTTGTAAACAACCAGGGCTTTGTTGGAAAGACAAATCCAAACTCAGGTCAGGAACAGAAGTATCCTGAATACAAAGACTATCAGGCTGGCTTTCGTATCGGAGGGCCACTCATCAAAAACAAGCTTTTCTTCTTTGTCAACGGAGAGATTACACGCAGCCGGACGCCGCTGTCGTTTCAGCCAGGATCCCAGGAGTCCAATATCACACTCGAAGAAGTTGATCGGGTGTTGAATACGCTTGCAGCTTTGAATAGTAATTTCAACCCTGGTGGATACCTCGGCATTGCAGATGAACAGAATAGCGACAAGTGGCTCGCAAAAATCGACTGGAACATAAATCAGAATCACAAGCTCACCGTTCGCCACAGCTATACTTACGGAGAGAACATTGACAATAGCCGTAGCTCGAATCAACTTCGTTTCTACAACAATGGTGTATACTTTCCGTCCACTACCAACTCAACAGGTATTGAGCTAAACAGTGTGTTAGGGGCGACCATCTCCAATAGGTTTTTACTTGGAAGAACAACAGTCCGCGATGATAGAGATCCTCTTGGTGATCCTTTTCCATATACACTGATTAATCTCAGCGGTGGGCGATCAATCGCTTTTGGAAGCGAGAACTCTTCTGTGGCAAACCAGCTCGACCAGGATATCTACTCTTTGACAAACGATCTGACAATCTTCAAAGGAAAGCATACCATCACCATCGGGACACATAACGAGTTTTATAAATTCTATAATCTCTTCGTTCAGAATATTTTTGGAAACTATGCATTCAACAGCCTCGAAGCTTTTGAATCACAAGCTACGCAGACTCCTACTGCGCCGACGTTCTATCGCATTGGTTATTCCTTTGCTGATGATGGACCGCTTCAGACTGAGGGAGCTTCAAACTTCAATGCTTTTCAATTTGGATTATATGCCCAGGATGAGTGGCAGCTGACAGATCGATTCAAAGTCATTGCAGGCCTTCGTCTTGATATGCCGGTCTTCCCTGACAAACCCGAAGGCAATGATGCATTCAATGATGCTTACGGTGAACATGGTCGCACAGGCGAGGTGCCGGATACAAGAATATTATTCTCACCTCGCGCAGGTTTCAATTTTGATGTTCTCGGAACGAAGGAGCTTCAGCTACGTGGAGGGATTGGTCTTTTCACAGGACGCGTTCCGTTTGTGTGGGTGTCTAACCAATACTCAAACAATGGTCAACTGGTCGGAACGTACAGCACAGGGAATTCGTCTTCAAGTGGAACTCCTTTGACTAACGGGATCACATACGACGTCAACCCCTATGCGCAACCGCTACCGGGACAGGATCCTATCGCTGGCGTAACGCCAGGCCGGGGAGCCATCAACGTAATCTCAAACGACTTCAAATTTCCTCAGGTATTTCGTTCGAACCTTGCATTGGACAAACAATTGCCATGGGGCCTCACCGCGACCGTAGAAGGAATTTTTAGTAAGACGTACAACAACGTGAATTTTACCAATCTTAATCGCCAGGAGCAAGCTGGGTTCACATTCGCCGGACCAGACTCAAGGCCACGTTACACAACATCAAGCACTTCACCGACTTCAAGTGGATACAATTCTGCTGCAAGGATAGATCCTTCTTTCGAGGAGATAGTTAAACTTGAGAATACAAACGAAGGATATTCTTACAACTTTGTCTTCCAGCTTCAGAAACAAATGACCAAAGGGTTTACCGCATCTGTGAGTTATACCTATGGTGAAGCAAAGGATCTGAATTCCGGAACATCATCGGTTGCATATTCTAACTGGCAGTTTGTTAGTAACGTTAACGGGTTGAATAATCTTGCGCTTACGCGATCAAACTACAGCCTCGGGTCTCGTGTTGTGGGTCTCGTTTCCTATCGTAAGGAATATCTCGGCGGAAAAGGTGCCACACAGATCTCACTTTTCTATAATGGTCAGTCTGGTCAGCCATTCTCATATCGTTACAACGGCGATTTGAACTACGATGGAACATCTAATGATCTGATCTATGTTCCGGCCAATGCATCAGAAATTAATCTTGTATCATACAATATAACTGTCAACGGAAATCCGGTTACAGTTACGCCTGAAGAGCAATGGGATGCATTGAACAAGTTTATCGAAACGGACAGTTACCTTCGCGATCGTCGCGGAAAATATGCAGACCGTAACGGTGCGCGGATGCCTTTTCAGCATCAATTCGATTTACGTATTCTCCAGGAGTTCGGTGTACGCACGGGCAACACATCAAACAAACTTCAGCTCTCAGTCGATATCCTCAATGTCGGAAACATGATCAACAGCGATTGGGGTAAGCAATACACCATCGCGAACCAGGAGTTTGCCTTGATCAACTATCTGGGACTTACCGACGACGATGCGTCTGCGGGATTTGATTACTCCTCAAATACTCCACGGTTTACATACAATGCAGGAGGCCAGACCAATGCGAAGGCATGGGCAGCCAATGACTTTCTGTCGAGATGGAGAATGCAACTTGGTATACGCTATATCTTCGAATAATGCGATTCAATGCCTGCAAAGGGGTTCCGAAAGGGACCCCTTTTTTTATTTTGGCTGAATTGCTATTTTCAACATTCTATGCGGCGGCGTTTGATCAGAAGTTTCTCTTTTTTCCTGCTCATTCTGTTAATTTCCACCTGTCAGGAAAAGCCAAAGCAAGGCTTTCATTCAGAACCCGTTGTTGAAATCGATCTTGAAGCTATTCGTGCAAGGGGCTATTTAAATGCCCTGGTCGATAACAATTCCACGAGTTATTTTATCTATAAGGGTGTTCCCATGGGCTATGAGTACGAGTTACTTCAATTGCTCGCAAAGGAACTTGGGGTGGGTCTGAAGATCAAGGTTACTTCAGGTATAGAACGAGCCATCGAACAACTTAATCGCGGCGAAGGAGATATTCTTGCTTTCCCGCTGACGATCAATAAGGAAAGAAAAAAGTTTGTGACGTTCACTAAAGCTCATTACAATACTTATGAAGTCCTTATTCAGCGAAAGCCGGAGGGATGGAAAAAACTTACTGAGCGCCAGCTTAACGATAGCCTTATTCGCGATCTGCACGAATTAATAGGCAAGGAAATTCATGTGCTCAGCGGTACAAGCCATGCGATGAGGCTTGAGAACCTTTCTGAAGAAATTGGTGCCGATCTCAGCATCAAAGAAGATTCCATCAATACAGAAACTGAATCACTGATTCGAAGAGTGGCTACAGGTGAAATAGATTACACGGTGGCGAATCACATGGTTGCTCAGGTGAATTCAGCATATTATGAAAACATTGACGTCGCCACAGTACTTAGCCTACCTCGTCAGGTATCGTGGGCCGTGAGAAAAAACTCCACGGACCTGGAAAAATCTATCAACGAATGGCTCTCAAAGATCAAGAAAGAAGCCACGTTCATGATCATTTACAATCGTTACTACAAAAGTCCGCGGACATCCCTTATGCGTCTGCAGAGCGATTATTCCTCTCTTGGTGGTCGCCAACTTTCACCATATGATGATCTGATTAAGGAAGGTGCAAAAACTTTGGAATGGGATTGGAGATTACTGGCCTCTGTTATCTATCAGGAATCACGGTTTCGTCCCGCTGATGTTTCGTGGGCCGGCGCCCGCGGGCTGATGCAACTTATGCCGGAAACTGCAAAGCGTTTTGGTGCAGATGATCTGAATGATCCAAAACAAAGCATAAAGGCAGGAGTAGGGTATCTTCAGTTTCTTGATAAATATTGGACTAAGAAAATACCGGATAAAAACGAACGCCTGAAATTTATTTTGTCATCCTACAATGCCGGCCTTTCACACATCATTGATGCATACAAGCTTGCTGAGAAATACGGGAAGGATCCGACTATATGGGAAGGGAATGTTCAAATGCTACTGTTGAAAAAATCAGATCCCGCTTATTATCGCGATCCAGTTGTTTCGGTGGGATATTGCAAGTGTGAAGAGCCTGTCAATTATGTTCGTCAGGTATTGGAACGTTACGAACAATACAAACTCCACATTGACGCCTGACTATCTGAGCTGCCGGACAATGTCTTCGAAGTCGAGACTTTCCCAATTTTCCGTAACGCCGGTTTTTTGCATCACCCCGTCCATGATGACCTTCTGTCGTTGTCCGATGGTATAAGCGTCTGAGTAGCGAATCTCCGGACTGAAAGTCACCATCGTGTATTGTGGAATCCAACGGTCAGGGTAGAGCTCATGTAACCGGGCTTCAATCTTCTTACGAATAAGGAATTCTCTATCGGCCACATGGTCACGCATCTCTATGAAGTTGTCGAGAGCGAGTTGGGCAATAGCATCAGAATCAGGTTTTCTTTGAGATTGAAATTCCCTGAGGACCAGAGACCAATCATCATTATGTCGTTCAAGCAATTCATTCAGGATTCGACAATCTTCGAAGCCTGCATTCATTCCCTGGCCATAAAATGGAACAACTGCATGTGCTGCGTCACCAATCAGAAAGGAATTATTTTTTGCCCATGGAAAACATTTCATCGTTACCAATGATGATGTTGGGTTCACCCGGAAATCACTGAGAAGCGATGGTATCAGCGCTACCGCATCGGGGAAATGCCGGTTGAAGAAGCGCATGATTTTATCATCGTCAGTCAATGATGAAAAGGATTGCGCACCATCGAAAGGCAAAAACAATGTACACGTAAAGGATCCATCCGGATTAGGAAGAGCGATCATCATAAAACTCTCCCGAGGCCAGATATGAAGCGCGTTCTTCTCTAATTGAAACTCTCCGTTCTCTCCGGGAGGAATCCGGAGTTCCTTATAACCGTGGTCGATGAAATCCTGCGAGAAGTCAAACCGATCCGAGTATTGCATTGATGATCGTACGGCAGAGAACGCTCCATCCGCTCCGGCGATCAGATCAAATTTTTTTACGTCTGTACCTTCCGGCTGAATTGCGACGCCGGGGACAAAGGACGCGCTGTCAATAGTGAAAAGTGAAGTACTCTGAATATCAACCTGGATGCATCGCTGGTCAAATAAGAAAGTCACTCCACTTTTCTCCGCGGCGTTCATTAGCATACCATTCAGGTCGCTGCGTGAAACTGAATTGATGAATTGCCCTTGCTTTCCATATGGCTGAAATGATAATTTCCCCGTCACATCATGGATCATTCTGCCATGCATGGGAATGGCAATTTCCTTTGTGGCCTCTGCGAGTCCAAGTTCATTCAGGGCAACCAGCCCCCGTGTGCTCAAAGCAAGATTGATTGATCTGCCCGCTTCGGCGCCGCTCTTTCGCATGTCACTGCGTCGTTCGAAGACAGTTATATTATTATATCCTCGCCTTGCCAGGTAAAGAGATAGAAGAGACCCCACAAGCCCTCCTCCGACAATCGCGATATTTTTTGATTTATCAGCCACTATAAAACTTCTTTTAAGATACGGGAAAATCGAAATACATCTTCGAAAGTGTTATAAAGCGGCACAGGAGCGACTCTGATCACCGCAGGCTCCCGCCAGTCAGCGAATATCCCTTTCTTCGATATTTTCTTGAAAACGTCTTTACCATTTGATTTCATCTTTAACGATAACTGACATCCTCTTTCTTCTGCATTCATTGGAGTGATAATGCTGAATAAATCCTGCTCAGGATCTATTTGGTTAAGAAGGAATTCCAGGTAGCCAGTCAGTTGTATACTCTTTTTCCGAAGACGTGTGAAGCCTGCTCTGTCGAAAAGACTGAGCGACGCAAGCAGCGCTGCAGCCTGGAAAACCGGCACATTGGAAGTTTGCCACCCATCAATGCCGTCCATCGGCTTGAAGCCCTTCTTCATTTGGAAACGCTCTTCTTCATCATGTCCCCACCATCCTCCAAAGCGAGGCAATGAAGCATCGGCAGCATGACGCTCGTGAACAAACGCACCCGCAATTCCGCCCGGTCCCGCATTAAGGTATTTATAACTGCACCACACGGCAAAGTCTACACCCTGGTCGTGCAACTTCAAAGGAGTGTTACCAATAGCATGTGCAAGATCAAATCCCGCAATAGCTCCCGCGTTGTGTGCAGCTGATGTGATGATTTTCAGATCGAAAAATTGCCCGGTATAATATTGCACACCACCAAAGATCACCAGGGCAAGACTATCTGCGTTCGTGTTGATGGCGGCAACGATATCTTCAGTACGCAATACATGCTCACCATCCCGAGGCTTCAACTCAATCAACGCATCCGCCGGATCAAGACCGTGAAATTTAATCTGAGTTTCGAAGGCGTATTGATCTGATGAGAATGCGCCAGCTTCCGTAAGGATCTTATACCTTCGTTTCTTTGGCCGATAGAAAGACACCATCAACAAATGTAAATTCACGGTAAGCTGATTCATCGCGACAACCTCTGAGGGATTCGCACCAACGAGACGAGCCAGTGATTTTTTTGAGGCACGGTGATAGAAAGCCCAGGGACGCCGCGCATGAAGATGCCCCTCCACTCCGAGAGCGCCCCAGTCTTCCAATTCTTGATTAACAAAATTCTTTGTATTACGAGGTTGCAACCCGAGAGAATTACCCACCAGGTAAATTCCATTCTTCCCGTCGTATTTAGGAAAGTAGAACTCCTTTCGGAAGCTTCGAAGCGGATCGAGCTGATCCATCTCCCGCGCAAATCTTAATTCGTCCCTGAACAGGAGCTTAGCTGCCATAAGTTTTAAAATAAATTGAGTTGCCGGAGTAACGATCCCTCATGATACAAGAGCCACTCCTTTCGGTCAAGTCCGCCGGCATACCCTGTGAGATCACCGTTCTTTCCAATCACGCGATGACATGGAACAATAATGGCGATGGGATTCCGACCATTCGCCAGCCCGGCAGCCCGAATGGATTTTATATCTCCGAGACGTAAAGCAAGTTCTTCGTATGAGATTGTTGATCCGAATGGAATAGTGATTAACTCCGCCCACACTTTTTTCTGAAATTCAGTACCCAGAGGGTTGATCTCCACAGTGAAGAATTTCCGGCCCTTATTGAAATATTCGTCCAGCTCAGTGATGCATTTCTCGATCACTGAATTGATATGCGAAGGCTCATCTGTCTCGATTACGAAAGTGACCTCACTGATGGCGCCATCCAACGACCGTATCTTGAGAAGCCCTGCCGGAGATTGGTAGTATCCAACACCTTGCATACATCAGACGAAACGTGGATCAACCTCCATTACCGTTCCGCATTTACTGCAGGTGCGTAACTCCTTTGAGCCATAGAATTCGCGAAAACGCGGAAGAAAATCTTTCTCAATGTTGTCGAGATGAAACCGGTACTCATGCAACTTGTTATTGCAGTTATCGCAGTACCAGATGAGGCCATCCTCAATATCGCGCTCCGGCCTTTTGCATTCGATAACGAGTCCGATAGTATTCGCGGGCCTCTCCGGGCGGTGAGGGACACCAGCAGGCAGGAGAAACATCTCGCCTTCCCTGATCGGAATATCCACAGGCTTGCCATCCTCCTGAATCCGGACATTGATATCACCCTCCAACTGGTAGAAGAGTTCCTCGGTTTCATTGAAATGAAAGTCCTTCCTGGCGTTTGGACCACCCACAATCATCACGATATAGTCCCCGGCGTCCGCGTAGAGATTTTTGTTCCCCACCGGTGGCTTGAGTAGATCCCGGTTTTCGTTTATCCACGTCTTTAGGTTGAAAGGTCTTCGAATAGCCATATCCCGCCTGATTTTAAGATTGTTTTTGAATGAGTTGCTCTGACCAAAACTAATAAGATTGCGCCTATATTTACATACAAAAGCTCAAAATGGATCTGAACCTGAACGGTAAGACGGCAGTGGTGTGTGGAAGCACGCAAGGTATTGGAAAGGCTTGCGCCATTGAATTGGCTGGGCTGGGAGCTACTGTCGTGCTCATCGCCCGAAATGAAGATGCGCTGAAAAATGTTCGCGCCGAACTGCCGATGACATCAGGGCAAACGCACCAATATATCCAGGCGGATTTTAACGATCCCCTTATTCTTAAAGAGAAAGTGAATGACTTCGCATCCCGTAACAAGGTTCACATTCTCGTCAACAATACAGGAGGACCGCCACCAGGACAGGCAATCGATGCGCAGCTTAGCGATTTTGTGCATGCGTTTTCGAATCACCTTCTGTGCAATCAGATTTTGGTGCAGGCTTTTTCCCCTTCGATGATCACCGAACAGTACGGACGAATCATCAATATCATTTCTACTTCTGTGAAGATCCCGATCAAGGGATTGGGAGTTTCGAATACCATCAGAGGAGCCGTTGCAAATTGGGCAAAGACATTAAGTGTTGAGTTGGGAAGACATGGCATCACGGTTAATAATGTTCTTCCCGGCGCGACCCTGACAGCACGTTTCGAATCGATCATCACACGAAACGCGGAGAGGACGGGGAAGACTATTCCTGAATTGCAAGAGGATATGGTCCGTGAGATACCAGTAGGAAGAATTGCCAAACCAGATGAAGTCGCTTCCGCCGTTGCGTTTCTGGCGACTCCCGCCGCGGCATACATCAACGGTATTAATCTTCCGGTCGATGGAGGCCGGACGGGAGCTCTTTGATCATGAGAAAAATTCTGAATTACATCAATGGGGAGTTTTGTGAGCCCCTTAACAGGCGTTACCTCGAAAATATCAATCCTGCAGAAGGTAAACCTTATAGCCTCGTGCCTGACTCTGACGACGCCGACGTTCACCATGCTGTAATTGCTGCGCAGAACGCCTTCCCGGCATGGTCGGCGCTTCCCGCTTCAGAACGTGCCGCTATCCTGCTGAAGATAGCTTCAGAAATAGACAGCAACCTTGAAACGCTTGCGCTCGCTGAGAGCATCGACAACGGTAAGCCTATTGCCCTGGCTCGCACAATGGATATCCCGCGTGCTTCTGCGAACATACGGTTCTATGCAACTGCTGCGATGCATCATTCAACCGATGCCCATATCACGGACGCGCAGACCATAAACTATACGCTACATTCACCCATTGGCGTCGCGGGATGCATCTCTCCATGGAATCTTCCTCTTTATTTGTTTACATGGAAGATAGCACCCGCGCTGGCAGCTGGATGTACCGTTGTGGCAAAGCCTTCCGAACTGACTCCGATGACGGCATTTCTACTCGCTGAGTTGTGTTTCAATGCCGGGCTTCCGCCAGGGGTATTGAACATAATACATGGCACGGGTGAAAGGTGTGGTAAGGCAATCATAGATCACCCTTTGGTGCGGGCGATATCTTTTACAGGAGGTACAGTGACCGGAAGAAAAATAGCAACGGCTGCGGCACCCCATTTCAAAAAACTTTCATTGGAACTTGGTGGGAAAAATCCGAACCTGGTCTTTGCTGATTGCGATTTTGAGAACGCCGTAAAATCTTCGGTACGATCGTCATTTACCAATCAAGGTGAGATTTGCTTGTGCGGGTCTCGAATTTATGTACAAGGAAAAATTTATGATCGTTTTGTCGAATCGTTTATTAACGAAGTGGCTGCTCTAAACCTTGGAGATCCGCTGCATGATGACGTAAAGATCGGCGCGTTGGTTTCTGAGACCCACATGAATAAGGTTTTGTCCTATATTAAATTGGCTGTGGAGGAAGGTGGGAAGATTGAGTGTGGCGGCAAACGTGTTCAGGTTGCCGGGAGATGCAGCGACGGATACTTTGTTGAGCCAACGGTCATCACTGGACTGGGTGTGAATTGCCGAACTAATCAGGAAGAAATATTCGGACCTGTGGTGACGATTCAATCCTTCGATTCGGAGGATCAAGCTTTAGAACTCGCCAACGCCACCCAGTATGGATTATCAGCGACGATCTGGACAGATAATCTCGGAAGAGCCCATCGTGTTGCCTCGGCAATCAACTCAGGTATTGTCTGGGTCAACTGCTGGCTATTGCGGGACTTGAGAACACCCTTTGGCGGAATGAAACAGTCAGGCCTCGGAAGGGAGGGCGGATGGGATGCATTGAAATTCTTTATGGATACAAAGAATATTTGTATCCATCATTGATCAACGACAAATCGAATTGTAATAATTCAGTATCGTGATGAGATCGTTCTTCTCTTTAATGTCGAGAGAATTCTCCTGGGCGTAGGATATGAGCTCATTATAATGTCCACTTGTGAAACGTCTAAGGGCATCATCATCGAGCAATCGGTTCTTCACAACGGACCGGTCGAAGAACATACCATCAATCTCTTTCTCCTTGATCTCAAGGAAAGGTCGTATTTCTCCTTCTTTGCTGAAGAAGAAGAGAGTTTCAGTCTGGGAGATGGTGGCCGGATAACCGTAGAATCTTCCTGCTGCGAATGATCCTGTGGCCGGATTGAACATTGTAGGCGTACTGTATTCGCGGCGGTCAACACGTATTGGAGCAATCTTGGATAGCAGCGCGAAATCCCGTGACTCCATAAGTACTTCGAAGAATAATGGTCTCTTTGCGTTTGCGATCCGCTCTTCGACAGGGATCGAAAAAAACACGCGTTGTTTCTTCGAAACCTCATCGAAGAATTCAAAACCAGAAACATGCCGGGCGGTAAATGATTTCGATTCACGTCCGTTCTCAACGGACACGATATCTGTTTTATCATTGTATTTGATTAACCCGCGATACTCTTTTCCGCTGTTCAACACGAGACTTCCCTGAAACCACTCAGGGCCCGCGAGAAGTTCTGCATCTACATTTAGTTGAGGGAAGGCTGTGGCATTGCACAGTACCAACAAGGTAATTGTCAGGAGGGTCCGCATAGGTCTGAGGTTTATCAAATTTAGCGAAACAGTATCGTTCCTTCGCGGCGATGTAATTTTCCACCCGCAATTTTAGAAATCGGAGGGTGATTCAACGGTATGGCTACACACAACCATTTGGAAGGCTCGCCAGGTGGCTGGGAGCTCAGTAAAAAAGTAGCGACTTTTTTAGCCAGCAGCGTATGAGTATCTTTCAGCCTTCATGGCCTTTTTTGATATCGACAATGTGTTTTTTACCATCGCAGGATACGCGGTAAGCTACCTCGAATTTTTTGGACTCATCTTCGGCGCGGTAGCCGTTCTCCTGTCATCACTCGCCAATGTATGGAGCTGGCCCATTGGTGTGGTCAATGTAATTTTGTCGTTCTTTCTTTTTTATCAGGTCCAGCTATATCCTGATATGTTCTTGCAGGTATTTTTTCTGGTTACAAATCTTGTCGGATGGTGGCGTTGGCTGCATCCAGACAAAGGGGAGGAGGACAAGAGAAATCAACTTCGGATCAGTTTTCTCTCCAAAACCGGAATAATGGTTTTGGTTACAGTTGGAATAGCCGGAACAATCGCAGTCGGCTTGTTTTCGAAGAATTTGCATGAGTTCGCGCCGGCGCTTTTTCATAAGCCAAGCGCGTACCCTTACCTGGATTCTTTTATCATGGTGATGAGCATCGTGACTACTTTTTATATGATTCAAAAAAAGGTGGAGTGCTGGATCATCTGGATTCTCGTCGATATCGTTGCGGCCTATCTATACTTTCAAAGGGAGTTGCTGTTGTATAGCATATTGTATTTTGTTTTCTGCTTCATTGCCGGCTTCGGTCTCTATCATTGGATAAAGGAGTTCAGAAGTTACTCTGATTCAAAGAGCTGACCTTTCAATAAAAATGGATTGTCAGCGAGGAACTTACACCATAAGAGCCTGTGTCTTGCCATTATGTTGCTGGTTGCTATCTTTGCCAGACCCCTGTTAGCTGTTATGAAAAAATCGTTACTCCTCCTTATCCTCCTGTTGCCATGCATCCAACTATACGCTCAATGGGATTTCAGGACTGGTTACATTATTAAGAATAGTCGCGATTCCATTCCTGGATTCATTCGTTACGAAGAGGGAGCATCATCTACATTTTGTGTTTTTCGCAGTTCGGAAAAATCAGAAACTCAACGATTCACGCCGGATGAACTGCTTGAATATGGCATCATTGGGGACTACCGGTATGTCTCAGCCTCGATCAACGATGAAGGCAGGAAAAGAGTATTCCTGAGGCAGATCCTGGCAGGAAGGGCTTCGCTGCTGCAATTCGGAAGCCGGTTTTATTTAATGAAAGACGGTCTTTTTTCGCTTAGCCCGCGAAAAGCAGATGATAACTATTATTTGAAAGTTCTGAATAGTTTCCTCGGTGAATGCAACCTTTCCGCGGATCAGATCAACTATGACGGCGACGCTCTGGCAAATGTATTAAGGAACTACAACAATTGTAAAGGAGGAGGATCTACCAGGTTCAAGATGAGGTTGGAAAAGGTTAAGATAGGTTTCGAACTTCTGGCCGGCTATGATAGCTACAAAATCAGTACCCCCGGAAATGCGTTTGAACTTGCGAACGGAACGACTCTGTCGGCAGGAGTGGGTATGAACGTATTCCTTCCTCGACTGGCCCCTGGAGTGGCGCTATCTCTTCATGTTCTTTCAGCTAAAAGAACTTTTCAGTTTAGTGGAAGCTACACCAGGAGATATACCACTTTTTACGAAGATCACTTCGTAACGGCAAACACATTGAGGTTTCCTCTCGGAATCAAATACCATTTCCTGAACAATAGTATCGGCCCTTATGCTCAGGCAACAATCGTTCAAAATTTTATTCTTTCCAGTAAGGATGAGGTAGTTCAGGAT
>JAEYXN010000328.1 GCA_023431285.1 Bacteroidota bacterium | reverse complement strand
TGATTACATTGTGCGGAAGACTGACGACATCAAAAATGGCTTGAAAACAAGGCCTCATGTTTTTGATGATTCAGAAGCCCACTACATCTGAAGCGCGTTGTAATAATTCAACGCGTCTTTAATCTCGCTGATCGATATTTCTTCGTCCCACTTACATTTTCCAATTCCTTCCAGTAAGACACACAATACTTTGTTGTCGCGGTTCTTTTTGTCCTGAAGGGCGAGCATCGAGCTCATTTGAATGTCCGTATCTCTAAGGGAAACTTTTCCGAAAACTTTGAGGATATAGTCTACAATGATAGTGAGTTCATCTTCCCTGAGGAAACCTCTCTTCGCTGCAATGTAGCTTTCGGAGATTAGGCCAACTGCGATTGCTTCCCCATGCAGGATTCGTGTTCCCGACAGCAAAAGATGGCTTTCAAGAGCGTGTCCTATCGTATGACCCGCATTCAATATTTTCCGAAGACCCTTTTCCCGGGGATCTTCCGTCGTTACTCGAGCCTTGAAGGTAACTGAGTGCCTGATAATGGAATCCCAATCCTGACTCGACAGCTCGCGCGAGGCGATAGTATTGAACATTTCTTTGTCAGAGATGAGGCAGTGCTTGATTACTTCGGCATATCCGGAACGAAGCTCTGCAGGAGGTAAAGAGCGCAGAAAACCACTGTAAAGAAGTGTTAGCACAGGTTGCTGGAAAACGCCTATGTGGTTCTTAAAAGAATTGAAATCAATTCCCAGCTTTCCTCCCACGCTGGCGTCCACCTGCGCCAGCAAGGTGGTAGGAATGAGCATGAAGTCGATTCCACGTTTATAAGTTGCGGCACAAAATCCGCCCATATCGCCGAGAACACCACCGCCGACTACAACAAGGATCGCGTGCCGGTCCAGCGCCATTCCAGTCATTTCTTCCCAGATCAGCGCGCTGGTCTGCAGATTCTTTTGTTCTTCTCCGCTCCTCACAACAATCGTCTCATGATCCGGAAGCCCGTCTTTTATGTGGGCGTAGCAATGATTCATCGTATTCTCATCAAGCAACACGGCAACCTTGCTATACTTTTTTTTCGTGAAAAAGCTTTTCAGATCGTCAACGGGGTTGCTGGAGAATGAAATGTTATCAGGAAGCATGATTATCGATAAGGCCGAAAGTTAGAGTCGTACCGGTCAGTAATCAAGTCACGAGCGGCGTGGAAACTGATAAAAAAAGGGAGGGGACCACGACCTAACATTTGTTTGTGGTTATATTTGCCCCACCTAAATTGAGTATGGAAGCAGATACCAAAATCTCCTTTGAAAATACTGCTGTGGCCTTCCAGTACAAGTCGGACGCAGCATTGAAGAAGGCCAATTTTATTTTCTCCCTTGTAAATCACCCATGGATCTCTTCCGCGGCTACGGGTTTGGTGAAGGCAGCTTTGAAACTCAGACTTCCGGTAAAAGGACTTATTCGTAAAACAGTTTTCGATCATTTCTGCGGCGGGGAAAGTATTGAAAGCAGTGAAGGTGCGATCCGACAGTTGTATCAATACAACGTTCATACTATTCTGGATTATTCTGCGGAGGGAGAGAAAACGGAGGAAGGATTTGACCGCACGCTGGCAGAAACTCTTCGCACTATTGATAAAGCCAAAGGAGATCCTCACATTCCATTTTCTGTTTTTAAGGTAACGGGTCTGGCCTCGTTTGAGCTTCTCGAAAAGGTTCACAAGAAGGAAGTCCTCTCCGAGGCCGAGGAGGATTCATTCACAACGGTCAAGCAACGTATTCGCACACTATGCGAAGCTGCATTCAGAAGCAATGTCCCGATTCTTATAGATGCTGAAGAAACCTGGATACAGGGCCCGATTGACGAGATGGCCTATGAGATGATGGCATTATATAACAAGGAAAGAGTAGTTGTATATAATACATACCAAATGTATCGGACCGACTCTCTCAAGAACCTTCGGGAAGCATATCACATGGCAACGATGAATGGATATTTTCTTGGAGCAAAGCTGGTGAGAGGCGCATATATGGAGAAAGAACGTGAGCGCGCAGAAAAATTCGGCTATCCAAGTCCCATTCATCCCGATAAAAAATCAACAGACACATCGTTCAACAATGCGTTGATGTTTTGTCTTGAGAATAAGCAACGCATCAGCGTGATGTGTGGTTCTCACAACGAATACAGCAATCATTTTCTTGCCATCATGATGGAGAAGCATGGGTTGCGAAATAACGATCCGCGGGTATGGTTCGCGCAATTGTACGGGATGAGCGATAACATATCTTTCAACCTTGCCAAAGAAGGCTACCTCGTTGCCAAATATGTCCCTTATGGTCCTGTCCGGTCTGTGATGCCCTATCTTTTGCGTCGCGCCGAAGAAAACACATCTGTGGCTGGTCAAAGTAGCCGTGAGTTAACTATGATCAGGAAGGAAATTGACCGCAGAAAAAGCGAGGGGGCGGCTGATTAGCCGGGTGTCCTTCCATTTCTCCCTAATTCGCGTATTTTTGCGAAAATTTTATTTATGCAATTAAGCGAACAGGAAATCAACCGCAGGAAAAGCAAGGAAGAGCTCGAGAAGCTTGGGATCAATCCATATCCTGCTGAATTGTTTGAAGTGAATGCTTCGGCAAAGGAAATCCTGGACAATTACGAGCGTAATAAAATCGACTATAAAAATGTCTCGCTTGCCGGGCGGATTATGAGCCGGCGTATTATGGGAAATGCGTCGTTCGCAGAGTTGCAGGATGAATCCGGAAGGATCCAGGTTTATATCAGACGCGACGATATCTGTCCTAATGAGGACAAGACTCTTTATAACACTGTTTTCAAAAAACTTCTCGACATAGGCGATATCATCGGAGTGACGGGTTATGCCTTCACTACGCAAACCGGCGAGATCTCAGTGCATGTCACATCGCTCACTGTTCTGTCCAAGGCTTTGAGACCGCTTCCAATCGTTAAACAAACGGAAGATGAGAAAGGGAATGTAACGTTGCATGATGCATTCACTGATCCTGAGCAACGTTACAGAATGCGTTATGTTGATCTTATTGTCAACCCTCATGTGCGTGACGCATTTGTGAAGAGGACGCAACTCGTCAATTCCATGCGCGAGTATCTAAATAAGAAGGGATATCTCGAGGTGGAAACGCCGATTCTGCAGCCTCTCTACGGTGGTGCTGCAGCGAGGCCTTTCACCACGTATCATAATACACTGGAGATGAAACTCTATTTGCGTATTGCCAATGAGTTGTATCTCAAACGTCTTATCGTAGGCGGGTTTAACGGAGTATATGAATTCTCCAAGGATTTTCGCAATGAGGGAATGTCACGGTTTCACAATCCGGAGTTTACGCAGATAGAACTTTACGTTGCTTACAAGGATTACAACTGGATGATGGACCTTGTTGAGGAGATGATCGAAAAAGCTGCGTTGGATCTCCACGGAAAGACGCAAGTGCAGGTAGGAGAGAATGTCATTGATTTCAAGAGACCATGGACGAGATATACCATGTTCGAGGCGATTCAGCATTTCACCGGTATCGATATTTCGTCTATGGATGAAGCCCAGCTTCGCGAGACATGCAAGAAGCTGCAGGTTCCAATGGATGATACTATGGGCAAAGGAAAGCTGATTGATCAGATCTTTGGAGAGAAGTGTGAACCGAACCTGATTCAGCCGACGTTTATTACAGATTATCCGGTA
Source organism: Bacteroidota bacterium (assembly GCA_023431285.1). Taxonomy (GTDB): domain Bacteria; phylum Bacteroidota; class Bacteroidia; order Cytophagales; family Cyclobacteriaceae; genus Ohtaekwangia. The sequence goes on along the minus strand of JAEYXN010000328.1, from coordinate 2,394 downwards.
GAGATGTCGCCGCTGGCGAAGAAGCATCGTTCGAAGGAAGGATTGGTTGAAAGGTTTGAAGCGATCTGTAATCGTAAGGAGATCGCTAATTCATTTTCAGAGCTTAACGATCCGATAGACCAGCGTGAGCGTTTCGAGCAACAGCTTGAGCTTGGCAAACGCGGAGATGAGGAGGCGATGACACTCGATGAAGATTTCCTTCGTGCGTTGGAGTATGGGATGCCACCAACGGCAGGGCTGGGTATTGGTATCGATCGCCTTTCGATGATCATGACAAATTCGCCGTCAATCCAGGATGTTCTGTTCTTCCCTCAGATGAAGCCTGAGAAGGTGGCCGCCGGGTTTGATGCTGCTGAGTTTGAGTCTGCGGGAGTTCGTTCCGATCTAATTCCGATACTCCAGAAGTTAGGCATTCAATCGGTAGCCCAGATGCGCGAACTCAAGGCTTCCAAGCTGTTCAACGATGTCTGTGGGACCCGTAAGAAAATGAAACTGGAGAACGTTCAAAACCCTACTCTTGCAGAAGTAGAGGGGTGGTTGAAGTAGTTTTTTGATTTCAGGTCTGTAATTGTGAAAATTGCCAAAGGTTTTTACCTTTGTCGCCCTTGCGGGGTTGCCGCGATGGAATTGCCCAGGTGGTGAAATTGGTAGACACGCTACTTTGAGGGGGTAGTGCCTTAACCGGTGTGCTGGTTCGAGTCCAGTCCTGGGCACCCAAACGGATTGTTGGTTTGATTTCAGGTTTGATACAACCTTTTGAAACGGATACGATCTATTGAAACTAGAGATGAGGATCTAGTTAACTACTTGATACCGAAGTGGTGGAATTGGTAGACACGCACGTTTCAGGGGCGTGTGCCGCAAGGCATGAGGGTTCGAGTCCCTCCTTCGGTACTCTGAGCCGCATCTCTGCGGCTTTTTTGTTTTCCAGGATTTCAGAAATCGGGTCTACAAGGTTTGTTGTAAGGCATAATGTTCTTCATTCACAAACCGAAGCACTTCATCGATAACTTCCTGTGATTTCAGATTGTGACCCAATCCTGTGGTCACCACGAGCCGGGAGTTTTTCCATGATCTATTGATCGCGACGGAATTGGCGAGAGATGTTTCCTTATCGTCTTCGTCATGGATGATCAGACCTGGTTGCGCTATTTGATCAGCAAAGGTACTGGCTGAGAAGAATTCCACTTCTTTTCCGATGACGCTGCTGAAATGAGTCTTAATCTTTGACACAGTCTGCGCAGATAAACCCAGTGATTTCTGATAGAAAGACAAAAACTCTGTCGCTTCTCCGGGAGGGGCGAGGAGGACGAGCTTTCCCACGGGAAGGGTTGGCGTGCGATATAAAGCGTACAGTGCTGTAAAGGAGCCCAGAGAGTGGCTGATGATTACATCGAAAGCACCTTCTTCCCGGATCAGTTTTTCCACCACATCGCTATATAGCGGGACTGTAAGTTTGCTTCCTTTACTCTGCCCATGGCCAGGAGCATCCAATGCAACCACGGTAAACTCTTCGGGAGAAAAGCTCTCTACAAAATTTTTCCATCTGAAAGAGTGGCTTTGCCATCCGTGAAGAAGCAGAACTTTCCTGGGGCCATTTCCCCATTCGTAGACTCTTATATCGAGTGACTCATGCGTCAAGGTTCTTTGCCTGGCCGAATTCAGGAATTTTAGCTGATAAGGTTTTAGCCCAATACGAATGGGATAACAGAATATCCGAAATCCGGCGGCGGCACAATGCGATGGACGAAGAACGGCCATCAGATTTAGATATCGACCTAGTAAAAACGGGATAATAGTTTTCATTGAATGGTTATTTAAGGTACCGATCGGTATTTATATGGTCAAAAAAAATCAGGTTTCGATTTCCTGCGTTAATTTTTCAAGATGTTTAATCACACGGCGGATATCATCGTTATTTCCACGAAGCTTGCTCATCATGATTGCGCCTTCCAGCGCAGCGATCATTATTGTGGCAAACGATTCTTTATCTGTAGACGGTTTCAACTGACCATGCTTAATTCCGTTGTTCAGGATAACCAGAATCGAATTGTGGAGATTGTCCAGGATGCGGATGGCGCCATGACGCAATACAGGGTTTGTATCATCAGCTTCGATGGCCGCATTCAACAAAGGGCATCCTCCTTTAATTGGAGGGTCAGTGATGTAGGTACTGAAGAACCCAAAAATAGCGCGCAACTTTTTTCCAGCGGTAGGCTGACTTTTAACAAGTGTACGAACCTTTTCATCGAGTTGAGCGGCGAGATGTTGTAAGGCTTTTTGTTCAAGATCATGTTTGTTCTCGAAATGGCGATAGATAGCTCCCTTGGTCAGGCCCGTCAATTCAGTAATGTCTGAAATAGAAGTTGCCTTATACCCTTGGGTATTAAAGAG
>JAEYXN010000068.1 GCA_023431285.1 Bacteroidota bacterium | reverse complement strand
AAGAAAAGCCTCTTCAAGCGCGAGAGAACACTGCGGTACATTAGAGGAATGTTTTAACAACCCTACGTTTCCGGCCATCAATGCCGGCGCTGCAAATCTGATCACCTGCCAGAAGGGAAAATTCCAGGGCATGATCGCCAGTATGGTTCCCGTTGGCTGATACGCTACATAGCTTTTATGAGCTTCTGTTGTAATCAATTCATCTTTCAGAAACTGCTCACCATTGTCCGCATAAAACACACAACCATCAGCACATTTCTTTACTTCGGCACGCGCTTCCGATAATATCTTTCCCATCTCACTACTGATAGTTGTCGCATACCTTTCAAGGTTGTCGGACAACACCTTTGCAACGCCTCGAAGCAGGTCTGCCCGGTGGCTGAACGATGTGCGTCTCCAATCGGCATACGCTTTCCGGGACTGCATCATCTTTTCAGACAGTGCACCGGGAGTGAGTGTTTCAAATTCACCCAGGACCTTTTGATTATACGGATTGATTGACTTTTGCATAGGTTATGAATTGAAAAGAGCGCTGGCCGGCTGACCTCTGGCGAAGACGCCTTCACGGAAAGTAATAAAAAAAAGAAAGCCAGACGATCGACGCCTGGCTTTTGAAGTATGCTAAAAGGATCAGTTATCCGATTGATACACGTTTGAATTCTGCGACAGTCAATCCTTTGGTAACGCTGTCAAGGTATTGCGCCACTGTTTTAGAATTGTCTTTCACGAAGACCTGGTGCAGCAGTGTGCTTTCTTTATAGAACTTCTGAAGCTTACCTTGCGCGATCTTATCAACCATATTGGCAGGCTTTCCTTCAGCGATAATCTGCGCTTTAGCAATCTCAAGTTCTTTTTCGATCACTGACTGGTCAACGTTCTTTTCATCAACCGCAACAGGGTTCATTGCAGCGATCTGCATGCCGACGTCTTTACCAGCATCAGTCACATCTTTACCATTTACTCCTTTCAGAGAAACGAGAACACCAAGTTTCGAACCGGCGTGGATATAAGGAACAACTGCCTCGCCTTTCATGAGAACGTATTCACTGATTTCTACCTTCTCCCCGATCTTACCGACCAGTTCGACGATTCGTTCATTGAGGGTAACGCTTCCTGCAGCTTGTGACAGGAGGTCTTCCTTGGTTGCAGGCTTGCTTGCGAAAGCAGTCTCAGCAATCAGTTTTCCGAGGGCCTGGAACTCATCGTTCTTTGCCACAAAATCAGTCTCGCAATTCAGGGCAATAAGAACAGCTTCTTTTTTATCGTCGCTGACCTTTACGAAAACAGAACCCTCTTTTGCTTCCTTATCGGAACGGGATGCAGAAACTTTCTGACCTTTCTTTCTGAGGATCTCGATCGCTTTCTCAAAATCTCCTTCAGCCTCGGCAAGCGCTTTTTTACAATCCATCATACCGGCGCCAGTCATCTGGCGGAGTTTGTTTACATCTTGTGCTGAAATTGCTGACATGTTTTTAATATTTTGTACTGACTATAGTTTAGATATTTAGGAGAGTGGGAAGGCCCTGGTCCGGGTTAAAAACTTCGGATCTCCGATTCAAATTGAATACCCTTAAACAAGTCGTCCCACCGGCTTAGAGAAAAAAGCGGCAGGACGAACTATGAATTCTTATAATAGAGATCAGGAATTGGCTTCCTCTACGGTTTCGTCAACTCTTCTTTTCTCGTCTTCCTCTTTCTTGTGAGCTGCATCTTCCTTATCTCTCTTACGCTCCATCAGGCCTTCTTCGATCACTCTGCCGATATACTTGGTGAGGATGTTGATAGACTTGAACGCATCGTCATTTGACGGGATAGGGAAGTCAACACCTGAAGGATCAGAGTTGGTATCCACCAGCGCAAGCACGGGGATGTTAAGTTTTTGAGCTTCCGTTACTGCAATGTGCTCGCGTTTTACGTCGATAACAAAAAGCGCTGCAGGAAGTCTGTTCAGATCAACGATTCCACCGAGGAGTTTTTCCAGTTTCGCCTTCTCGCGTGTAACCATGAGGCGTTCGCGTTTTGCAAGGTTTGCAAATGCTTCGTCCTTCATCAGTTTATCGATCTGGGCAAGTTTTTTCAGTGACTTGCGGATTGTCGCGAAGTTAGTGAGCATACCACCCAGCCAACGTTCAGTAACGTAAGGCATGTTAAGGCGTTTTGCTTCTTCAGTGACGATATCCTTCGCCTGCTTTTTGGTAGCTACGAACATCACCTTGCGGCCTGAGCGAACAATGTTCTTAAGGGCGAAAGATGCCTCGTCAAGGCGGGATAGGGTTTTGTTCAGGTCGATGATGTGGATTCCGTTGTTTTCCATGAAGATGTACTCAGCCATCTTCGGGTTCCACTTGCGGGTAAGGTGACCAAAGTGCACTCCCGCATCCAACAACTCCTGATATGTTAATTTTTCAGCCATTCTATTAATATTAACGCTTGCTAAACTGGAATCTTCTTCTCGCTTTCCTTCTACCTGGCTTCTTACGTTCCACCATTCTGGAATCGCGCGTCAGGAGACCATCTTTTCTCAGCGCCGGTTTGCTCTCCGCGTCGAATTCTACCAGTGCGCGGGCAATACCAAGACGAACTGCTTCCGCCTGGCCTTTGATCCCACCACCTTCAACATTCACTGTAACATCATACTGACCATCAACCTTAACAGTGTTCAAAGGTTGTTTTACAGTTGATTGGTGAATTTCTGAAAGGAAATACTCTTTAAGGTCGCGGTCATTTATCCGGATCTCACCTTTACCAGGCTTTACATACACTCTGGCAATCGAGGTTTTTCTTCTGCCGATTTTATTGACGATCTGCATTTATCAGAACTTTAATTCTTTAGGTTGTTGCGCTTGATGAGGATGCTCGCCGCCAGCGTAAACATGAAGGCTGCGGAAAAGCTCACGTCCAAGTCTGTTCTTCGGAAGCATTCCGCGAACAGCATGCTCGATCAATCTTTCAGGACGTTTTGAACGGATCATTGTAGGCGTGTGCTCACGCTGACCGCCTGGGTAACCAGAGTGAGTGAAGATTACTCTGTCAGTCCACTTCTTGCCGGTCATTCTTACTTTCTCGGCATTAATTACAATTACATTATCGCCGCAATCCACGTGTGGTGAATAGCTGGTCTTGTGCTTGCCGCGAATGATACGAGCCACCTCGCTAGCCACGCGTCCCAAAACCTGAGCCTCCGCATCTACCACAACCCAACCCTTCTCTACAGAAGCCTTGTTGGCGTAAGTGGTCTTATAGCTGTTATGATCCATTTTTGTTATTAAAATCAATTAGAAACACTACCCCCTCTAAAAAGGGACACAAAGGTAAATTGCCTGTTTCGGAAATGCAAGAACGAAGCAAAATTCCTTATTAGATTCGATAAAGGGTATGATTATTAATGATTTACGAAAGATCTTAGTTCCGGTAAACGAAAAAATTTCACGCTTTCTGAGAGCAGAAAACCCGTTTTCGCAATTACCCTCCAACGGCCGATGACACTATCGTCAGGAATTGCTCTCCAACTGCCGCAGAAGCGCAGACATGTCTTTGGGATAGGGAGCCTCCACATACCTCGGCAAATCCGCCAGATCATTAAACCGCAATCCACGGGCATGCAACGCCATCCGTTTCATAACGGGTTGCTCCTCCGTCAGCTTCTTTAGATTAAACCCCCTTTTTACGGAAGAGAGAAAGAAGGGCTTTCCACCATAAGTCTCATCGCCGGTAATTGGCGCTTTCAGGGTCGTGAGATGGATCCGGATCTGGTGCATCCGCCCCGTGACAGGCCGACATTCTACCAAGGTGTGCATCCGGAAGGTCTTTAGCGACGAAAACCAGGTCTGTGCATCCTTTCCGTCCTTGCGGCTGATCTTCACTACCCCGTCATCCAATTTAAGAATCGCCTCGTCTACGAGGGTTTCCTGGAAATTGTGAATTCCGTCGACTACCGCATGATAGATCTTTGAAATGGTCCTCCTTTCGAACTGGAGGCTCATATGACGGTATGCTTCCGGGTTTTTGGCGATCGCCAGCACACCTGAAGTATCTTTATCCAGCCGGTGACACACCTGGGCGTCCGGCACGTACTCCCGCGCATATTTCAACAAATTGAAAGGCTCATTCCTGTCCTCAAGCGTGGAAAGGAAGGGTGGCTTATTTACAAGGAAATAGTTGTCGTCTTCGTAAAGGATGATATCCTCAATCTTGATTTTAGGAGCTTTCACTTCAATCTTCTGGTTCCGGCATAAAACGCGGCAATTTAAAACTAAAAACGGAACCCCTGCCGGGCGCGCTGTCCACATCGGCCCTGGTATTATGTCCTTCAAGGATATGTTTTACGATGGCGAGCCCCAGCCCCGTCCCACCCTCGCCGTTCTCCCGGGATCTGCTTTTGTCGACGCGGTAAAATCTTTCAAAGATCCGGCCCTGATGCTCAAAAGGAATACCCTCACCGCCGTCCTTTACCCTCACAACTATATGTCTATTGGTCTCTTCGAATAGAACGACCACCTCGCCATCGTCGAAGGAATGGCGGATAGCGTTTGAGATCAGATTGGTCAATACCTGGGAAATGCGCTGCGGATCGCCGTAGACGATTACCGGGCGGGACGTTTCCATCCTGAGGGAAATATTCTTCTTCGTGAGTTTGTCGTCAAATTGTTCGAATACTTCTCCTGTAAGCTGAGACAGATCAAATTCCTGGAAATGCATTTTGATCTGCCCGGTCTCAATCTGCGACAATACTAAAAGATCCTGCACCAGCGCATCAAGGCCATCCACACTGCGCACCGCCTTCCTGAGAAACTTCATGCGTACAGCCTTGTCGTTGACGGCTCCATCCAACAATGTATGTAACAAGCCCTGCGCGGCAAAAATGGGTGTCTTCAACTCATGAGAAACATCTCCAACAAATTCCTTCCGAAACGTTTCTAGCTTCCGGAGTCCGTCGATCTCTTCCTGCCTACGCCGCGCAAAGGTCGACACCGCTTTTCTCAATGATTCAATTGACTCCAAAGAAACCTCTTCCTCCTCAAGATCATCGGCATCAATCTCCTCCCTGGAAAGTTCCAATATCTGATCCTGCAGCTTTTCCAGCTCGCGCACGATGAGAACCTCCAATAGTTGATAAACCCCCAGAGAAGTCAAAAGGAAAACTGCGACGGCTGATGTTATCACCGTTGCCGGAGATGCCGCGGTGAAGACCACCAGTACCACCACATTTACGATGGCAAGAGCAAACCCAAAAACAAGTGCGACGCCGCGGGAGGTTGAAAGCATTTCGAAAAATAGAAAAATAGCGCCTATTAACCCGGAATGACAAACGAAACAGAATCATGAAAATTAATCCTTCTATAGAATTCCAAAAATCGAATATGCCGCTCAGCCCAGACTGAACTTATAGCCAACACCCTTTACAGTAGTGATGAAGTCGTCTCCGATCTTCTCACGAACCTTGCGAATATGGACATCCACAGTACGGGCAAGGACATAAACATCAGTTCCCCAGATGTTTTGCAGAAGGTCTTCCCTGCTGAAAACTTTGTTAGGATTCTGAGCCAGGAAATACAACAGCTCAAACTCTTTCCTGGGAAGATTGATCTCCCTGTTTCCGAGCCTGACCACATAACTGGTACGATCGATGACGAGATCTCTAACGGTAATGAGGTTTGTAGGAGCAGATTTTTTTGTATCACGTCTGAACAGCGCGTTCAACCTGCTCATCAGCGCACGGGGCTTAATAGGTTTTGTGATATAGTCATCGGCGCCGACATCAAACGCGGCAATTTCCGAATATTCCTCAGATCGTGCTGTCAGGAAGATGATAAACGTTTTCTCCAACTCCACCATTCCACGGAGCTGCCGGCACGTCTCCACGCCATCCATTTTCGGCATCATGATATCGAGTAACACAAGGTCTGGCGCAAACTGCCTGGCTATCTCCACAGCCTTCATTCCGTCGAGGGCGGTGCGCACATCATAATTATCTTTCTCCAGATTATATTTCAGGAGTTCGACGATCGATTCATCATCATCTACTACAAGCACCTTGTATGAAGGCTTGCTGATCATATCTTTTTCACTTTTGCAGTAAAGTTAGAGACAAACGGGAGCAATTGAAATGTGACCGTGTTTCATAACAATTACTTAAAGTAACATAGCAATAATATGCTCTATGAAGTTTTCAGAGATCCCAATGTTATGAAACTGTTAACTGAAATGATTGGACGATCCTGTTATTTATACGGCTGACCGGCAGTCAGGCTGACCGATTCCCCACAAACTGCCAGTAGCCCTGCAACCAACCTGTTTCTTGTTACCTGTTACCTGCTACTTGCTACTTGCTACCTGCTACCTGCTACTTGCTACCTGCTACCTGCTACTTGCTACCTGCTACCTGCTACCTGCTACTTGCTCCCTGCTACAGAAACGGATGCTTCTCACTTAGGTATCGGATGTACGCCGGCAGGTTTTTATTAAACTCTTTTCCCCATTCCTCAAAGAACACATCCTGCGAGGCCTGGTACTGTCGGAAGTTGATGAAGTATGCGTTATTGGGAAGTTTGCTCTTGAATCGTTCCGACGGATTGGTGTTCAGCTCAAGTGACAAGGTATCCATCGTAGAGACGATCCGCCTCAAAGTCTCTTCCTTGCGCAACTCTTTTTCAGAGGGCGACTCCTGTTCCTTCATGTTGGCGTAGAGGCTATCGAGAACAGTGGCGGCGCGCAACATATGATCCACGTATTTCATGTAATCGGAATCCTCCGCCAGGTACTCGCGGTACTGACGCGAGTCGGGACCATACTTATAGGTAAGGAACAACTCTGCACCGCGGTCGCCGATAAACGTGGCGAGGTTCTCATTAAAATCCACACTGTCCTTTACAAAGATCGTTGAGTGACTCATTTCGTGAATGATGAGATTGGCGAGGTCACCTTCACTGCGATTCAACATTTTACTAAGAATCGGGTCGGTGAACCATCCAAGGGTAGACCACCCGCCGGGGTTTCGAACGATCACATCCCAGCCTTCCTTCTCAAGTTCTTCCTGTAATTCAATAGCAAGATCCTCCCGGAAGAATCCTTTGTACGGAACGGCTCCCACCACAGGGAACTTCCACTCCTTTGGTTCAAGCTTAAATTTCTTTGACGCCATCACCACCCACATTACCTCTTTGCCTTTCTGGTCGTACATGGTACGGTAGTTCTCCGTGTCTTTTAGTCCGAGGGAATCAATGGCGAAGCGCCGGACTTCATCGATCAGGCGAAGTCTTTGTTTGAGAGAATCGGGGAAGGCAGGATCGGCGAGGAACTCTTCGACGGGGCGGGCATTACGGATGATGTGCAACTGACCGCTGGCCTGGCGGAATCCATACACTACAAGGTCCCGGTAGATGATGCAAAGCAGAAGAATGACCGCGAGTAACGCCATTCCTATCCGCATGATGTATCTCCAGGCTTTTGATCTCACGTAACGCTTGAGTGAATTGGGTGCAATATAACGGCTTTGCCACTAGATGTCACATAGATTTTTCTGGCGGCAACTAGTTGTCAATAATGAGATTACCATCAGAAGCTTCAACTAAAGAATCCAATACCAAGCTGATTGTCCGGTTTTTTTGATTTTAAAATCTATAGTGAATCAGTAATTTCAACCCAACGTTGTTACATGATAATCATTAAGCGGCCTGAATACTCTTCAATCGTGATTGATGAGCAACCGCCTCCCGGACTTTGTAAAAAAATAAAAACATAAAATGAGCGATGCTAAAGAAAAACTGAAGGCACTTCAGTTGACGATTGACAAACTGGAAAAGACTTACGGTAAGGGAACCGTGATGAAGCTGAGCGACGAGAAAGTCGTTGACATTGCAGCGATTTCCACTGGTTCCCTCGGACTGGATATTGCGCTGGGTATTGGAGGAATACCACGCGGAAGGATAACAGAGATCTATGGTCCTGAATCCTCAGGAAAAACCACGCTGACCATGCATTGTATCGCAGAAGCACAGCGCAAAGGTGGACTTGCGGCTTTCATAGATGCGGAGCACGCTTTTGATAAAGCTTATGCTGAGAAGCTTGGTATTGATACCGAGAACCTGCTTATCTCTCAACCAGACAATGGAGAGCAGGCACTTGAGATTGCTGATCACCTGATCCGTTCCGGCGCGATTGACATTATCGTTATCGACTCTGTGGCGGCGCTGGTTCCCAAGGGTGAACTTGAAGGTGAGATGGGCGAAAGCAAGATGGGTCTTCAGGCCCGCCTTATGTCACAGGCTTTGAGAAAACTTACCGGCACGATCTCCAAAACAGGTTGCTCCTGCATCTTCATCAACCAGTTACGTGAAAAGATTGGTGTGATGTTCGGTAACCCTGAGACTACCACCGGAGGAAACGCGCTGAAGTTCTACGCTTCGGTTCGCCTCGACATACGTCGCATCGGACAGATCAAAGAATCTGCCGATGATATCACTGGTAACCGCGTGAAGGTGAAAGTGGTGAAAAACAAAGTAGCACCTCCATTCAAAGTTGTTGAGTTCGATATCATGTACGGACGTGGGATTTCCAAGTCTGGTGAGATCATAGATCTTGGTGTGGAACTGAATGTCGTGCAGAAATCCGGTTCATGGTTCTCTTATGGAGGCAACAAACTTGGCCAGGGCCGTGATGCCGTGAAACAACTGATCGAAGACAATCCGGAGCTCATGGAAGAGCTGGAAAAGAAGATCAAGGAAAAAATCGTTGGCGAGGGAGCAAAGGTTCTCGAAGAAAAAGAATCTTAAACAGTTTCAGGGCTCAGATTCCTGCTGAATCACTACATGTTGTCATCGATACATGTTCTGGTTCAGCGGGAATCCGGATCTGATGAATATCCGATCTGACATAACTAGTTAGCGCGTATTGCCAGCACCGGATCGAGCCTCGCAGCCAGCGCCGCCGGTACAATACCTGCGATCACTCCGATCACAGTGGAGACCACCACCCCGAGCAGGATCTTATCAAGCGTAAGCGCGAGTACGAACTCCCCGAAGTCGAAAATTGCAGGAAGCGCAAGGGTGAGCAGATAGACCAGGAAAAGACCACTCAGGCCTCCCACCAGACAAAGCAGCACTGCTTCAAAGAGAAACTGGAAGAGAATGAAATAATTCTTAGCGCCGAGCGATTTCTGCAGGCCAATAATGGAAGTTCGTTCCTTCACCGAGACAAACATGATATTGGCTATACCGAATCCGCCCACTACGATGGCGAATCCTCCGATCATCCACCCTGCCATACTCACGCCGTCGAACAGATTGCCGATTACATTCATAAAAGCTTCAGGACGATTGATCGCAAAGTTATCGTTGGCGGTGGGTTTGAGCCCTCGGCGAACACGCACAAGACCTTTCATTTCGTTCTCCACCTCCACGAGGCCCACGTCAGAAGACCGGCCCTTGATACCAATGGTTGAGGAAAGCTCATTCCATCGTCCGGTGCCTGTCTGGAAAAGGCCGCGGAACGCCTGGTAAGGGATCATTGTCACGTAGTCGTTGCTGGGAGTTCCGATGAAGCTCGCGCCCTCCTTTTTCACTACGCCGACAACGAGGTATTTGAGGTTCTTGACTTTGATGAATTCACCTACGGCGCTACGCCCATCCGGGAAGAGTGCGACGGCAACCTCATGACCGATGACGGTGACGTTCCTTCCGCTGGCTATCTCCTGCGGACTGAAATACCGGCCATCCACGATATCAACAGGAAAAAGGTAATCGTAATTTTCACTGCATCCCAGGAGCCGCACCTGCCCGATGCTGTTGCTGTTTCTACGGATCGTCTGATTGCCTGCATCGGCAAAGATGGATACAGCGGTAGCGTTACGGAGGTTTTCAGCGAGGAATTTATATTCGTTATAAGAGGGATTGGGGCGCATCCAGAAGTCCCACCAACGGTATTCTCCGCCGGCATCCGGCAGCCATGGCCACTTTTCCAGATATATGACGTCTGCGCCGATAAAGCTGAAGCTATCCTTGATATTCTTTTCAAGGGAGTCGACGGCGGTGAGCACGGATATTACCAGGAAGATCCCGATCGTAACACTGAGCAGTGAAAGAATGGTACGCAGCAGGTTCGACTTGAGGGCCTTCCATGCGAACTGAAAGCTTTCAATTATTTGTCCTATTACTCTCAAAGCCTGGTAATTTTTATGATCCGTTATGCGAAAGTCCGGGAAGCCGGCAACACCTGTTTTCCTCCGGCTGATCCTGAATAAACGGATTTGTCGGCGGCAAAGGTATTAAATTACTGTTTTAGACTGAAAAAACGCCATTTTGTTACACCCCGGAAAAACATAGCCTCTTTTGTCGGAAAAGCCAATTCTTGACTTATTTTTGCAACCCAAAATAAAAATTATCCCTTCATTGGGAGTCTTTTGCCTTTACTTATATGAAGTTATCCGAATTCAAATTTGAACTTCCTAACAATCTTATCGCACTCGACCCTTCTGACAACCGTGACGAATCCCGTCTGATGGTTGTCCACAAGGACACAGGAAAGATCGAGCACAAGATTTTCAAAGATATCGTGGATTACTTCGCAGAGGGCGACGTACTGGTTGGAAACGACACGATGGTGTTTCCTGCCCGTCTGTATGGCCGCAAGGAAAAGACAGGAGCCAAGATTGAAGTGTTCCTTCTCCGTGAATTGAATGCAGACATGCATTTGTGGGATGTACTGGTCGATCCGGCCAGGAAGATCCGCGTAGGAAATAAACTTTACTTCGGGAATGGCGACCTGGTCGCTGAAGTCATTGACAACACTACATCCCGTGGGCGAACCATCCGTTTTCTTTTCGATGGTGATTCTGCCGCGTTTGATAAAGTAGTGGAAACACTCGGCGAAACTCCACTTCCTAAGTATATCAAGAGAAAAGTGAAGCCGGAGGACAAAGAGCGCTTCCAGACGATCTTCGCAAAACATAAGGGCGCTGTTTCAGCACCAACGGCTGGTCTGCACTTTACCCGTCAGTTGATGAAACGCCTTCAGCTTAAAGGTGTTGACTCAACCTTCATTACCCTTCACATAGGCCTGGGAACCTTCCGTCCCGTAGACGTGGAAGATCTCACAAAGCATAAAATGGATTCAGAGAACTTTGTTGTCGGCAATGATGCTGTGAACATCGTCAACAAAGCTTTGGATGAACGCAACCGCGTTTGTGCCATTGGAACGACAACAATGCGTGCTCTTGAGTCTGCTGTTTCCGCTACCAACAGGCTGAAAGCCCGTGAAGGATGGACAGACAAGTTTATCTTCCCTCCTTACGACTTCAAGATCTGCAATGCGATGGTAACGAACTTCCATATGCCGGAATCTACTCTGCTGATGATGACGGCGGCATTCGGAGGTTATGACCTGGTAATGGAAGCATACAGGGTCGCCAAGAAAGAGAAGTATAAGTTCCTCACCTATGGTGACGCTATGCTGATCATCTGATCATCTGATCAATTTCCTCGATTATTCTTTGAGAGAACCCAAAATTATCGGGATAACGCAGCTGCATGTAGATGCATGTGTCTCCTTTGTATGCAGCTGCACGAGCCATTAAGACGATTCCCTCCTCAGTTACGTTGGTCAAATACTATTCAATTGCTAGCTTTAGCAAAACACTTGACGAATGGGGATACTCCGGATATTTCTAGTTCTTTTTAATGTGGCGGTGGTAACCTTTCTGATCTATGAAATGATAAGGATCGCCCGTGAACCGGTAGAGCGATTCAAAAAGGTACTGATCATCGCAGGTGGTTGCCTCCTTCTCCTTGCGCCATTCGGGATGTTCCTTCGCTTCTTCGCACCCACGTTTCAGTATATCATTATTTATCCTGTGGCGATATCATTGTTTATCTACCTCACCCGTCGTATGTGACCTTGATTCCTTGACTCCTGATTCCTTGATTCCTTGATTTCTTGATTCCTGATTCCTTGATTGCCATGATTATTACATTTTATGAATAGAGAATATGCCATAATCGTTGCGGGAGGCAGGGGATCACGGATAAAGAGTGCGGTGCCGAAGCAGTACATTGAATTGTGTGGGCTGCCGATTCTGATGCATACGATTAATGCGTTTTACAGATACTCGCCGGAGATCAATCTTATACTGGTACTTCCGAAAGATGATGTCAGGTTCTGGAATGAGTTATGTGAGAAATACCAGTTCCGGAAGAATTACGTACTGGAGCACGGGGGAGAGACCAGGTTTCAGTCGGTGCGAAATGGGTTATCCAGAATTACCGGAGAAGGACTGGTGGCGATACATGATGGCGTGAGGCCTCTCGTCAGTGAGGATGTTATCGGAGCGTCATTCCGGCTTGCAGCCGTTCATCAGTCAGCGGTGGCTTCTGTAAGACTGAAAGAGTCGCTCAGAATCACCGATCAGGACAAAACACATTCTGTTGATCGATCCAAATACCGGCTGATCCAGACGCCTCAGACCTTTTCCGTCGCGCTGATCCGGGAAGCTTACCAGATCCGGGAAGAGGAGAGCATGACCGATGATGCCAGCGTCGCCGAGCGTGCGGGTCACAGCATTTCCTTATTTGAAGGGAGTTACGAAAATCTTAAAATCACCACATCGGAAGATCTCATTGTCGCGGAAGCGTTAATGAGATCAAGAGGCAGGGTATAAAAAAACCGGCATTCGCCGGCTCTCTATTGTCAGTATTCGTCTTCGTTAAAAAAGAAATCTTCTTTTGTGGGATAGTCAGGCCAGATCTCTTCGATGCTTTCATAAGGCTGACCGTCATCTTCGAGCTCCTGGAGGTTCTCAACCACTTCCAAAGGCGCCCCTGAGCGGATTGAATAATCGATCAGTTCATCCTTAGTCGCCGGCCACGGAGCGTCTTCCAGGTAAGAGGCAAGTTCAAGGGTCCAATACATAGCTTTATTCCTCCTTTAATTTTCCGCAAAAATAAAATTTAATTGATATAATCAAACTCTGCCATTTTTTTATTTGAAAACCGTCAAAAATCCAGCCGAACAATCAACCCACGCAACATAATACGCCACCCGTCGGGAAAGGCTAGCGTTTTTTAGCCATATTTGCCCGCAAAAACTGCCGCGGCTTCTCGTGGCAAGTATTCTCAACAACCGATTACTGTTATACGCATGGCAGACGAAAAAATTATCTTTTCAATGGCTGGGGTAAACAAGATTTACCCTCCAAACAAGCAGGTTCTAAAAAATATTTACCTCTCCTTCTTCTACGGAGCCAAGATCGGCGTGCTGGGTTTGAACGGTTCTGGTAAGTCATCGTTGCTCCGCATCATTGCAGGCATCGACAAAGAGTACCAGGGCGAGGTTGTATCGGACCTCAGCTTTTCGGTCGGACTGCTGGAGCAGGAGCCCCAGCTCGATAAATCCAAGACAGTAAAGGAAATAGTCGAAGAAGGCGTGAAAGAGACTGTGGCGCTGTTGAAGGAGTTTGAAGCAATAAATGAAAAGTTTGCTGATCCTGCGATCCTCGAAGATCCGGATGCGATGGACAAGCTTATCGCGAAGCAGGGAGAGATCCAGGAAAAGCTGGATGCAGCCAATGCGTGGGAGCTCGACCATAAACTGGAGCGTGCCATGGATGCGCTCCGTTGTCCTCCTCCCGATGCCAGCGTGGCCCACTTATCAGGTGGTGAAAAACGCCGGGTTGCATTGTGTCGCCTTCTCCTCCAGGAACCAGATGTGCTCCTGCTGGATGAACCAACCAACCACCTTGATGCCGAATCAGTACATTGGCTTGAGCAACACCTCAAACAATATCCGGGGACAGTCATTGCTGTAACCCACGACCGATACTTCCTTGACAACGTTGCAGGATGGATCCTTGAACTCGACCGCGGCGAAGGCATTCCATGGAAAGGAAACTATTCATCGTGGCTCGAACAGAAGCAGAAACGTTTAGCGCAGGAAGAGAAATCAGAGTCGAAAAGACAGAAAGCGCTGGAGCGTGAGCTCGAATGGGTTCGTATGAATCCGAAGGGGCGTCAGGCGAAAGGTAAAGCCCGTCTGAGCGCTTACGAAAAACTCCTCAGCCAGGAAACAAAAGACAAGGAAGAAAAGCTGGAGCTCTTTATTCCACCAGGACCAAGGCTGGGCAATAAAGTTATCGAAGCCAACGGAGTGGCTAAGGGATATGGGGATAAGCTGTTGTATGAAAATCTCACCTTTTCTCTTCCTCCAGCAGGTATCGTAGGTATCATCGGACCAAACGGTGCGGGTAAGACTACGTTGTTTAAGATGATTACCGGAAAAGAGAAACCTGATGCAGGTACATTCAGTGTTGGTGAGACCGTTCAGATTGCCTATGTCGATCAGGAGCATGATGATCTGAAGCCAGAGGAAACAGTGTGGCAGGCCATCACCGGCGGCAACGAGTTAATTGAGCTTGGCGGAAAGACTTTGAACTCGCGCGCCTATGTCGGCAAGTTTAACTTCAACGGAACGGATCAGCAAAAGAAAGTAAAGGAGTTGTCAGGAGGAATGCGTAACCGTGTTCATCTTGCCATTGCGCTGAAGCAGGGCGGCAACCTTCTTCTTCTTGATGAGCCTACCAACGATCTTGATGTGAACACACTTCGCGCACTGGAAGAAGCGCTGGAAAACTTTGCAGGATGCGCGGTGATCATCTCTCACGACCGATGGTTCCTCGACAGGGTAT
>JAEYXN010000296.1 GCA_023431285.1 Bacteroidota bacterium | reverse complement strand
GTTGTAGGTGGTTCCCATACAATACGGATCAGGGGGAACTCAACGGTCGCCCTGGATGCCGCGCCACTTATAATCGTTGATGGGATGCCGGTGGACAATGGCGTAAACGCAGGAAGCGCGGCAGGATTTTCCACCCCGTCACCTTTGGATATGATAAACATGAACGAAGTCGAGTCTGTGCAGGTTCTGAAGGGCGCAAATGCCAGTGCCCTCTATGGAAGTCGCGCAGCCAACGGTGTGATCGTAATAACAACGAAACATCCTGCCAGAGTTAAAAGTGAGCTGTCGCTGGAATCTTCTCTCATGATAAGCGAAGCAAACAAACTTCCGAAGATGCAAAACAGTTTCGCGCAAGGCTCACCTGAAGACGGAAATCCTATCTGGAGAGGACCGCACACCGGCGAAACCTTCAGTTGGGGGCCGTCTTTGTCAAACCTCTACTTCGACGGGTCGCCCTATCTCTTTGATAAGAATGGTGCATTGACAACAATACCTGGCGCGGCGGCCAACGCATATGATCCACGTAATATCTTCAGACCGGGTGTTTCCATAGAGAATGAAATACGCTACAGCAGAGCTGCAGGAAGTTCAAGCTTTAACGGTAGTGTGAGACATTCACGAGTGAAAGGCATCCTTCCAGGGACCGCGCATAACTACACGACGGGGACGCTGTGGTACGAACGGAAGAAAGACCGTTTCAAAATAAGAGCCGGTGGACTGCTTCTTCACAGTGACCTTGCTTCAGCCTTTTCAGGAAGCTCTCCATCATCAGTGATGTATGGAATTCTGACAACGCCTCCTTCATTCGATAACGCCAACGGATATTCTTCTTCAGCTGCATATCGCAACAACGCGTCGTATATGCTTCCAGACGGAACACCTCGCGCATACAGCCCCGGATATGTTGATAATCCATTCTGGTCTCTGAATCAGAATCATGCCTTGCAGGAAAGGAAGCAAGCCATGCCGTCGCTGGCATTGACCTATCAGCTTGCTGAATGGATCGAACTAAAGACTTTGGTTTCGTCTAATATCCGGCGAACTGTAACACGCGCAGGAGTTGATGTTCATTCCGCGAGCTTTGACTCAGGAATGTTTATCAATCGCGATGAAGCCTACGATGATGGAACCATGAACATTATTGCAACAGCTAACAGGTCCTTTCTGAATGACATCCGGACATCAGGGAGTTTAGGATTCGCTTACTTCACATCCTCCCGTCGTATTGGAAGAATGGAGGGACGTGATTTAATCCTGCCGGGAGTGTTCACCCGAGAAAACGCAGGCATGACTCTCCATACTTTCAAAAGATTTGATCAGCAAAACGCAAGACTTCATATCAGGTTCACTTCTTCACACGACAAATGGGGCTCTGTTGAATTCGGCACGAGCCACGAGAACAGCTCTACAATTGAAGGAATGATCCATTCTGTTCAAGGAGGAATGACTTTCAATCTGGTGTCAATATCATTCCTGAACAACTCAATTTTCTTTTCCGATGGACGAATCTTTGGCAACCTGGCAAGAACAGAAAGGGAAGGGCCTGTCGTTATAGATCCAAATCTCTCAATGTCCGGAGGAGCAGAGGTCTGGTCATCCGCATTCCTTCCCGACTGGATCCAACCCGGGAAACAACGCCTGAGCCCTGAAGTATTAAAGACACAGGAAGCAGGATTAGAGGTTCGACTATTTAATGGCCGAGTGGGTGTTGCTTCATCGTTCTACCGGAACATGACGACGAATGCATATACGCCAAGAATGAATGCAGGCTCCATTGATGTGGTTAACGGTACGGCTATCCAAAACAAAGGGGTAGAAGTTGATCTTGACTTCGTCCTTCTGAATAACGAACCTCGCTGGACGTTGGGTGCGCGGTTTACACGTAACAGATCGAAGGTTCTTCATCTGCCTGACGGCTTGTCGCGCGTAACCATTGCCGGGGTCGGGGAGACGTCTTCAAACCTCGCAGAAGGTCAGCCTTTTGGTGTGCTCATGGGTACACGGTACCAGCGAAACGAAAACGGTGAAATGATCATTGGCGCTGACGGATTTCCGCTGGTGGACCCTACGATTGGAATTTTGGGAAACCCTAATCCCGACTGGACCCTTGGAGTATCGAACCATATCACATTCCGGCAGTTCAGCCTGGATCTTCTGATCGATATAAAATACGGTGGGGTTATGTGGAACGGTACGCGGAACACCATGAACTATCTGGGCACCGGAGCTGAAACAGAAGAGGGGCGTCAAATCCGGGGATACGTCTTTTCGGGAGTGACTGAGGAGGGGGATCAGAACACAGTAGCGGTGGACTTCGCGGATCCATCGGCGCCTTTATCAACGAACCGTTGGGTACGCTATGGGAAGATGGGCGTTGGAGAGGATGCGATAGAGGACGCCTCGAGCATCAGGTTGCGGAATCTGTCACTGACCTACAACGTCCCAACCCGGATAGCCACCGCGTTGCGTATGAAAGGTCTCTCGATGAGTCTCACCGGCACGAACCTGTGGCTGCTGACGAAATATTCCGGCGTGGACCCCGAAACGACCCTGTTCGCCAACACTTCCGCTGTCGGACTCGATTACTTCAACATGCCCTCCACCCGAACTTATGGATTCACATTGAGAGCGAAGCTGTAAGCGAAATTTCAACGCGGTGACGCAGCATACAAATCCGCATTCCGTCCTTTGGACGGAATGCGCGGTCCTCTGCGTCGCTGCGCCTCCTCCGTTTGACCTGCATTCAGTTAGTTTTGAGAATCAGAACAGATGTTGAGTATGAAAATGATCTTAGCGAAAGCAACACCCCTTGTATTCTCTGTGCTCCCTTCG
>JAEYXN010000283.1 GCA_023431285.1 Bacteroidota bacterium | reverse complement strand
AAGGAAATCAAAGGAAAGTCGAGAAAATACAAAGAGAATCTGATTAGACAGATGAATCCCAATTGGAAAGAGCTCGATCCAAAGTTGTGAATGAGTCGTCGCCTCTGATTTGCGCGTAGCCGAAGCGGCATGTAATCCCAGAGTGGATGTATTGAATCAACCTCGATTTTGTTTCTTCAACGTTCACGTCCTACCTACGAAAATGCGCCTTCCAGTGATAGTAGCTGATCTGGTCAGGCACGGGGTCCCGCCCAGGAACAGTCCGTACTTCGTAGTGCATAGTCGTTAACGCGGGATGACGGTTTAAAAAAGGGAGAGCGCAGGCCACGCGGGGAACTGAATCCCTCCTTGCGGGAAAGTTTCCGCAATCGTCTGCGGGTGTGCTGGCAGTCAGCCTATTGGAATCGTTTTGTCTGCTTTTCAAAGAAAAAGATACAGACATGAGAATTGGCTGCAAGCACTTGATTTACCCATTCGTGTTGAAGAAGAACCGTTGGCAAAAATGATCCACCGGAAAATATTCGACTTTTCCACCGTCTTTTGAAGGAACAACTTCGACGATCCCATCCTTATTGACGCTCAGTGACATGAACGCGCGGTTCCAGTCGTTTGGTGTTTTCCCAGCCAAATTGTTGACATCCCTACCAAAATCATTCACGACAAACAACGGACTGATTATCAGGCGTTCGACAATTCACTCAGTTCAAAATAATTTTGTGTCATCAAAAGAAAAAAGTGAGAACGAAATGTCTTTGTGCCCTCCTGGTGTTTACAACCATGATGACGGCACCATCAGTCAAAGCACACTCGCAGGATGTAAAGATCCGAGCGCTGTTTGTGCTTAAGTTTATCGAGAACGTTACCTGGCCCGACGAAAAGAAGAATGTAGTCATCGGTGTGCTAGGGAAATCGGAGATCCTTCCGGAAATTCAGAACCGCCTTCAGCAAAGAAATCCAAATGGTCTTACTATAAAGAAGATCACCGGTGCAGAGGCTGCAACCTGCGATGTGATTTACATCCCCGGATCAGAGCATCATCTTATTCAGCAGATTGGCGCCTCATCATCAGTCACACTCATCATATCAGAGACCGATATGTCGCGCAAAGGTTCCGGCATATCCTTCATTGAAGAAGGTGGACGCCTCACCTTCCTCATTAATAAAGCATCAATTGAGTCAAGGGGACTCAAAATTTCCAGCTCCCTCCTTTCTCTGGGAAAACAAGTCTGATCCCCTGTCAAAACCACAACCAAAATGAAAACAATTATCAGCTATACATTCGCTGCTGCCATTTTGATGGCGAGTCTGCAGGCAAGCGCCCAAGACGAAGCAACATTCGAAGGAAGACTACTTGACGATCTTTCCCTGGAAGAACTCATGCGTGTTCCTATCAACTCTGCATCCAAGAAAGATGAAACGTTATTCGATGCTCCGTTGTCCAGCTACACGATCACGCGCAACGACATAGATCGCGCAGGTTCCACCAGCATCATGGAAGCTCTTCGACTCGCTCCCGGTGTTATCGTGCGTGAGCAAGCCAATGGCGCATACGACATCCACATCCGCGGATTCGACAACATTCAACGTTACAGCGAGAACAGTACCAAGGCGAACCTCGCTACTCTTGTGATGATCGATAATCGTCCGGTGTTTAATCACAACCTTGGCGGAACATTCTGGGAAGCATTGCCTATAGACATTAATGACGTAGAAAGAATCGAGATTGTCCGTGGCCCTTCAGCTCCACTCTTCGGACCGAACGCTGTCACTGGCGTTATCAATATCATCACCCGCAGAGTTGACAAAGACAAAACCCTTTTAAACGCGAACGTGATGGGCGGAAGCGCCTCAACCATAATTGGAAATATTTCCGCAGGCAAAGACCTCGGCAAATTCTCTGCGCTTGCATCTGCCAACTACCAGAGCCGCGACCGCTTTCAAAGCACTTACTATCTTCCTGCGGCAAACCAATATTATACCATTCAGCAGCTTGAAGGACTGGTAGGAGAAGACATCCGCAGCCAGTATGAAAATCCTGAGCAAGGCTGGAAAAAATTCGGAGCAAACGTGTTCCTTGGCTATGAAGCTTCTGAGAAAGTATCTCTTGACCTCTCGGCGGGAACACAGCAATCAGAAGTTCAGAAAGCATTTCTTTCAAATGTGTTCAACGGGATTATCCCATTGACGCAAAACGAAACCAACAGTTCATATGTGAATCTTTCCGCGAAGATCCATGGTCTTCAATTCCGCAGCTCCTATGTACGTGGGCACGACAACCTTGCAGTGAATGCCGCTCCCAATCAATACGATTACAACATAGTGGATGCGGCCGCTGAATACTCATTCAACATTGGTAAGATCGGAGCAATTGCTCCTGGTGTAAGCATTCAGAAGGCAACGCTTTCAGATGCTGATTATACAGACCAAGGTCTTGTGTTCCTTGGTGGCGGCGACCCGAGCATCACGACAAGCTCTGCCTTCGTACGCGCCGATATCGAACCGATCAAGAATCTTCGCGTGATCGCAGCTTTGCGCGCAGACAAGTTCTCCGTTCCCGACGATGTATACCTTGCGTATGAGTTCGCTTCGACTTACAAGATCAATGAGGATAATATCGTGCGCGCAGCGGTCACCAGGTCCAACAGCGGATCATTCATCGGATACAACCATCTCGACCTGGCTGTTCCTATCGCCCCTGGTCTTGACTTCGTAAGAACCGGAGCTACAAATCTGGATCTTTACACCGTCAACATGATCGAGGTCGGAAATCGTACAAAGCTAACCAGCGCCTTCCACGTCGACTTGGATGTGTTCCGTCAGAAGGTTGAAAATCTTACCGCTCTTTATACCACGTATGGTATAGACCCAGGCAATGGATCATTCCAGGCAACAAGACAACAGTTCCTGAATGCGCCTATGACAGCAGTTCAAACAGGACTTACCCTTGCCGTCAACTTTGCGCCCAACGACAAGTTTCACCTGAAACCATTCGTTACCATTCAGAGTACAAAAACGAGTGATCTCCCGTCTTCTTTTGTTGAGCCAACCCTTGCGCAAAACCTCGGCGCTCCTGTTCAGTACACCAGCAGCAAACATGAGAGCACGCCTTCAGTTTATGGTGGGTATTATTTTAACTACAAGCCTACAAAGCAATTCAGCATCAACCTGAATGGATACTTCTTTGCGGCTCACAGGCAATACGATCAGACTGATCTGCTTGACACGAGCGAGGCAGGTGATATTTCAGGCAAATTCATTCTCAATGCGAAAGTATCTTATGCATTGAAGAACCTGAACCTGTTCGTAAATGGAAGGAACATTCTGAATTCTGAAAGCCCTGAGTTTTACGGAACCGACAGAACGTCCTCTGTCTTCCTTGCAGGCGCGTCTTTCTCCCTGTAAGCTATTTCAATCACAGAGGGTCACCATGTTCTGGTGGCTCTTTTTTTTGATATCCCTTCATTCGCGATATATGAGGACTTGAACCACGTGGTTACTCATCTCAAACCGAATTGTTTCTACGCTCACATATGAACGACGTTCCGGAGGCGCAGAAGTACAAGAGTACAAATCTGGCGTCGTATACATGCACCACCGACGAGGTATTCTCTGCGTTCCTTTGCGTCTCCCCGCCTTTGCGTTGAAGTTGCCGGAGAGCCGACGATCCTGCCACTTTCACGACCATTTCACCACTCGTCCATAATCCTCACTGAAAGAAGAAAACATTAATCGGACAGTTCGCAGGAATTTGTATTTTGAGCTATTAATCCCAGACCAATGGCTCAATACAATCTTCAGATCAATGGCCGGACTTATCCCGTCGATGTCGAACCCGATACCCCACTCCTTTGGGTGCTTCGCGATAACCTCGGACTGGTAGGAACAAAGTATGGATGCGGTGTCGCTCAATGCGGCGCGTGTACTGTCCATTCCAACGGTAACGCTGTACGTTCGTGTGTACTTCCTGTATCGGCAGTAGCCAAAACAAAGATCACAACCATCGAAGGACTTTCAGAGAAAGGCGATCA
The DNA here is from genome assembly GCA_023431285.1 of Bacteroidota bacterium. Classification (GTDB taxonomy): domain Bacteria; phylum Bacteroidota; class Bacteroidia; order Cytophagales; family Cyclobacteriaceae; genus Ohtaekwangia. The sequence goes on along the minus strand of JAEYXN010000283.1, from coordinate 7,483 downwards.
CCCTGTCCAGCAGGCATGGGAAGAAGCAGATGTCCCGCAATGTGGATATTGCCAGGCAGGTCAAATCATGTCCGCAGCAGCGCTATTGGAAAAAAATCCCAAGCCAAGCACTGCGCAGATTGAAAGCGCGATGAATGGAAACATCTGTCGCTGCGGAACCTATCATCGCATACACGAAGCAATTGTACTGGCCTCTTCCAAAATAAAATAATCAGAAATCATGACTGCGTCTTCCAAGATCAATCGCCGGAATTTTATGAAGATGGCGACCGCAGCCGGAGGAGGTCTCTGGCTTGGTTTCAACTGGCTAACTTCAGAGGCGGCACCTCTTGCTAAAATAAACGCCGGCACCAATGCGGCAGCTACCGAGTTCAACGGCTACTTATCGATTGCGCCCGATGGCGTGATTACCATTATGTCGCCAAACCCTGAACTCGGTCAGAATATCAAAACCACCTTCCCGATGATCATCGCTGATGAGCTCGACGCAGACTGGAAGATGGTCAAAGTCATTCAGGCACCTCTCGATTCATCCAAATTTGAACGTCAGGTAACGGGGGGAAGCGGCGCGATCCCTCATTCATGGGAGAGACTCCGCAAAGCGGGAGCGACAGCAAAGCACATGCTCATCGAAGCCGCATCCAGGAAGTTGAATGTTCCGGTAAGCGAACTCAGCGCTTCCAATAGTTTTGTAATTCACAGGTCAAATGGACGCAGACTCTCCTATGGCGAGCTCTCCTCCGACGCAATGAAGGTTGCCGTTCCTGCTGAGGTTAAACTCAAAGATCCGAAAGAGTTTACGCTAATCGGAAAGAGGGTTCACAATGTCGATAACTTTGAGATGATCACAGGGAAGCCACTCTACGGATTGGACTTCTACCGCGAAGGAATGCTGTACGCAATGGTCCAGCGTCCACAGGCTTTCGGGATGAAAATTAAATCAGTTGATGACTCAGCTGTGAAAGCGATGCCGGGTATCGTGGACGTAGTTCGATTTAACGAGAGTGTGGCTGTTGTTGGTAAGTCTACCTGGCAAGTAATGAAGGCGCGCAAGAAGCTGAAGATAGAATATGAGGCGGGCGGAAACATCGAGAGCAGCAGCGACCACGAGCGGATCTTCAAAGAGTTGCTGGAATCGAAAGACGTAACACCTAAAAGAAAAGACGGCGATGTGGACCGTGCGTTTGCCTCCGCGGCAAAAGTGATCACCAAGGAGTATCAATGTCCTTTCCTGCCGCATAACACAATGGAGCCGATGAACTTCTTCGCTCACGTGCGTGAAGACGGAGTTGAACTCGTAGGTCCTACTCAAACACCGGATTCAGCCCGGAATGAAACGGCAAAGCTACTGGGTATAGCGCCGGAGAAAGTCACTGTTAACATGACCCGCCTTGGCGGTGGATTCGGACGGCGTCTCTATGCCGACTATGTCGTGGAAGCTGTACAGGTATCGCGTCTGGTCAAGGCACCTGTGAAGGTCATCTGGACGCGTGAGGACGACATGACTGGCGGGTCTTATCGCCCTGCGGTGCGTTACCGTTTCTCGGCCGCCCTTGATGATAAAGGAAATCTTATAGGATATAAACTTCGCGGCGTCGGCATCAACGCTGGAAACTGTACCAGAGAAGACAACTTCCCATCGGGGGCAGTTGACAACCTTCTCATAGAGTCGATTGAACATCAGTCACCGATCACGTCATGTCCGTGGCGCGCGCCCATCACCAACTTCCTTGCCTATGCAGAGCAATCATTCCTGGATGAGGTTGCTGCAGAAGCAAAGAAAGACCCTGTCGAGTTTCGCCTCGCCCTGCTGGAGAAAGCAAGACGATCTCCTGTTGGCGCAATCAAATACGATATCGGTCGCATGGAAGGTGTTATCAAGCTTGCAGCGGAGAAATCGGGATGGGGCAAGACGAATAATGTTGCCCAGGGGTTCAGCGTTTACTTCTCACATCGCTCCTACGTCGCCCAGGTGGCCGAAGTAGAAACGGTTCAAGGTAAACCTGTGCTGAAAAAGATCTATGCTGCTACCGACTGCGGTGTGGTTGTAAATTTGAGTGGCGCTCACCAACAGGTGCGTGGAGGTATTGTCGACGGACTGGGTCACGCGTTATTCGGAAACCTGACCTTCGAAAAAGGAATGCCTCAGCAAAACAATTTCAACAATTACAGACTGATCCGCTTCCGCGAGGTACCAGAGATTGAAGTGCACTTCGTCGACAATGGAATTTCACCCACAGGTCTTGGTGAACCGGCTCTGCCACCTACTGGTGGAGCTGTGGCGAATGCAATCGCCAAGGCGACGGGAAAGAGGCTGTATAGGCAGCCGTTTATGAGTGAGGAAGGGGTGAATTGGAAGATGTGAGATCTATCCCGTTAGTGAGAGACTATTTGGGTTAGATGTCACTTCATTCATTAGAGACACCTCGGTCAGCCGGTCGGCCGGGTGGCCAGGCAGCCGGTGGGGGTGTACAAAGTAGAAGAGTGTACTGCTCATCTGGTGGGGGTCGCTACCACTGTAACACGCCGCGCGCGGGCAGCCCGCGTAGCAGGTAGCAGGTAGCAAAACAGCCGGGGTTAGGCTTTGGAGAAGAGTGTATAGCTCATCTGGCGTGGCTCACTAGCACTGTAACACGCCATCCCGCGGGCAGCCCGCGTAGCAGGTAGCAAAACAGCCGGGGTTAGGCTTAAAGATAAGAGTTTACAGCCCATCTGGTGGACTCACTAGCACTGTAACACGCCGGCGCGCGGGCAGCCCGCGTAGCAGGTACCAAAACAGCCGTGGCAGGTGGCAAGTAACAGGTAGGAGGTAGAAGTACCCGCCAGTTAAGTGGTGCCGCTTCAGAACAAAGGAAAAAGTTAAGAGATGTCATGGTAGCAAAGATGTTACTCGCTACCTGTTACTTGCTACGGCGTTTCACCCTGTTACTTGCTACCTGTTACTCTCTACAGCGTTTCGCGCTACCTGAGTTTCTTCTTGTAGTACAGAAACAGTCCCGACTTCCTGAAGTTCTTCAACTGGTCGCGAGTGAGAGACGTGGTGGTGAGTTGTTTTGCAGGAATAAGGAAGAGCCCATGGGGCTTTTCGGGCGCGCCGCCCACTCCTACCAGATAATATAAATCAATTTCGTTGACGAACTGACTATTGAATTTCAGGTGCTCCTGAGAGAACATCTTCAACTCCGGACCACCTTCGTCCTCGCGGTAAAGGCATTGCACTCCGAAGTTCTCTCTCCCACTCTCACTTTCACCCTGAAACTCCACGATGGGCTGTGGATCATCCGCATCAAATGACCCCGGCGATACTGAATTTGCCCTGGGCTTTACGTAAGTGAAATTTGAAAGCTTGAACAACCCTATAACATAATTCCTGAACGAAGCCTGTTTCAGGTGATGGTCAATGCCCTTGAAAGATTCCTCTTCAGGAGAAGTGGTATCTTCATTTTGTAAAATGACTGCGGGGCTTTCGTCCTCGTCTTCGTCCTCGTCCTCTTCGACAACAGTAGCTTCCTGCAATGGAGGCTCAGGAGTGACAGGCTTTGGCACTGCAGAAACATTTACAGGAGGAGGCGTCATAATCGTCTCGACCCTCTTCGTTTGTTCCTCGGACCTTATCTCATTCGAAGGCGGGAACGCCACTGGTCTCTGACTATAGTTTTGAGACGGGTAATCATTGTAGTTCCTTGTGCGTGACCGCTTGTTTCCCTTGCGACTAACAAAAGCGACGATCCCGATGATCAATAAACTCCCACCAAGGATCCCTCCAATCAGCATATAGAAGTAGTTCTTCTTCATAGTGATCATGTCACCTCTTTCAGAGAAAGGATTCGCCGAACTGGCTACTGTGCTTCCACCTGCTTCGGTGATTGAATCCTTAGCAGCAGCATCTTCCGTGAGTCCTTCCAACTCCAGCGGCTCTCCGATGTTAAGCGTATAGCCCATGCTTTTGTCGGTCGCGTGATCACTCTCACCCACCACCCAGAAACGTCCATCCCGATAGCTTACGAGTAAGTACGAGAGATATGGTTTCCATCCACCGTTCTCCCAGGCTTCTTTCAGGAACTCACATTTGATGATTCCGCTGGTATGAAGGGAATACTCTACGTCCGACGCAATCTTCTGACGATAATCTGATTTGCTGGTGAACATCGCCTTCTTCAACGAGATTGCCTTTTTGCGCGTCATCCGCTCGCCATAGTAATCCAAACGTTGATCATAAATGTCAGCAAGACTGTTGGTGCTGCGGGCATTGTGGACGATGTTCCACTCCTCAACCAGCAGTTGAATCTTTTTAGTCTTGATCACAAGCTGCTGACCGACGGCCATACCTGTGATGAGGGACGTGAATACAATCGAAACAAATGATCTTAGTAAAATTGACATAGCTGTATTGCCGGGCTGAAGTTATGCGACAATTATCATACCGGGCAAGCCTTCTCTCCGTAGATCTCACCCTCCGGACGGATCGTAGAGCAACGGGAAGAACTTTCCGTCAAGTCGAGAGCCTTTAGAAACGACAGGCACACCCTTTAGGATCACCTCGTCGGTATCGCTGGACGTGCCATCGGCAAACACGTTGATCACGAAAGCCCTTCTGGCGCGTGGAGAACGATTCTCATACGATCCATGCATCAGCAAAGGGTGATGGAACGTTGCATAGCCTTTTTTCATTTCGATAGGCACTTTGCGCTCAAACTCTTTCTTCTGATCGTCATCGAGGAACGCCTGGACACCCTCCATATCACCGGCAAGCTCGGGTTTATCGATAAGTCCCCAGCGATGACTGCCGGGAATGTAATAGAGACAACCGTTGTCCGTGGTTGCATCATCAAGACCCACCCAACAAGTGAGGTGCTGCATGGGTATTGAGCGAGTCCAGTAGCTGTAGTCCTGATGCCATGCAACTACACCACCATGATGAGCAGGCTTGCAGAAGAGCTGGTCATGCCAGAACCTCACAGCCTTATCACCCAGAAGCTGACTCGCGACCACCACAAAGGCGGGATTCCAAAGTATATCATGAAACCCTGGTGTGATCCGCCAATGACCCAGAGAATGAAATAACACCTTATCAGGATTGCCAGACTCATTGGAGTGAAACTCGTAGAAGAGATGGTGCGCCGGATGTGACGGATCTTTGATCTCATCCAGTTCACGGAGAAGTTGATTGATCTGATCGTCATCCAGCAACCTGATGTTGGCGAGATACCCGTTCTCATGAAAGAAGTCCAGTTGTTCTTTCGTAAGCCGGTATCGCTCCTGCATTTCTTTTGTTACCGACGGCTCGAACATTGAGCTTACGGGATGATGAATGTCGGCGAGATCTGATATTGTCATGGTTGTAGGATCAACAAACGGCCTTATGACACCGTAGAATTTCAATTTAAATTATTAAAACGAAACGCCGTATAATGTCCTGTGCTGTTGTCGCATTAATTTTCTATTTTACAATCTATGAAACAACTCCGCAAAGAAGACATCAGCCAGGAAGTATTCGTCATCTATGACGATTATGCTCACAATCGCATCGATCGCAGACAGTTTATCGACAAGCTGTCCATGCATGCGGTAGGTGGTATTACAATAGCGTCGCTGCTGGGATTTATTTCTCCCAATTACCAGGACAAAATACAGATTCAGCCGAACGATCCGCGTTTGAAGACAGAGACGATCAGTTATGAATCACCTAAGTCCGGAAAGACGATCAGTGCACAACTCTCACGGCCTGTCGATGCCAAAGGAAAGCTTCCGGGGATCATTGTGGTTCATGAAAACCGTGGACTAAATCCACACATTGCAGATGTGGGCCGAAGAGCTGCTTTGGCCGGGTTCGTCAGTGTTTCTCCTGATATGCTCAGTCCTCTCGGAGGATACCCCGGCAATGATGATGATGGACGCGAAATGCAAAGCAAGCGCGACAGAAACGAAATGCTCGAAGACTTCATTGCTGCTTTCAATTATCTGAAGAATCATAAGGAATGTTCAGGTAAAGTAGGTGTGGTTGGTTTCTGCTTTGGCGGATGGATCTCCAATATGATGGCAGTTCGCGTTCCTGAACTCAAGGCCGCCGTGCCATTCTATGGAGGACAGGCTGATGCAGCGGATGTCCCCAAGATCAATTCACCACTCATGCTTCACTTTGCTAGTCTGGACACGCGCGTGAACGAAGGCTGGCCCGCCTATGAAAAAGCTTTGAAGGAACACAAGAAGGAATACTTCGTGCACTTCTACGAGAATACTAACCACGGCTTCCACAATGATACAACACCTCGTTTCGATGCCGCCGCAGCCGAACTTGCATGGAACAGGACTGTTGAATTCTTTAAGGCGAAACTGAAGTAACCCGATTCTTATCAGATAGCGTTATTCTCCGTGTGAAATGATCACGCATCCTTTCTTTGCGCCAGTCTCGACATATGAATGCGCTTCGCGGATCTGATCCAGCTTGTATGTTCTGTCAATGACCGGTTTGATCTTCTTTTCTTTTATGAGATTGGCAACATAAGCCAGATCTCCAGGTGTTTCTGCGGCGAGCTGGAAAATTACTCTTCTTTTGTTTTGCAGGGAGGCGCGGATCATTCTGCCGGGATCTGTGTTGGCCATCAGATACACGCCAGTATCTTTCAATACACCGATGCATTTTTCGAAAGATGAAGAATAGATCATATCAAATACGACATCGTACTTTCTGCTCTGCGAAGCAAAATCCTCCCGGGTATAATCGATCACATGTTCAGCACCAATTTCTTTCAGCATATCCAGCTTTTCAGTATGATCGATGGCCGTAATTTCTGCGCCGTACATCTTAGCCAATTGGATACCATAAGTGCCAATGCTTCCGCCAGCTCCTATCACAAGAACCTTTTGTCCGGGTTGAATATTCGCTTTGCTGAGGAAATGGAATGCATTAATCCCGCCTACCGGCACCGTTGCCGCTTCTTCGAATGATACTCCGGGTGGAATTATCGCTACGGCTTTCGCTGGACGTACTACGAAATCAGAATTTCCTCTCATCCCCATCCCGGTCGATCCGAATACACGATCACCTGGCTTTATCGCCGTCACATCCTCTCCGACTTCCTCTACAACTCCGGCAATCTCCATTCCAGGTCCAAAGTTTCGCGGACGGCTCCAACCCGTGATCATCCGTACGGGGATGCGGGTCCATCGAGGCAATGTGAGCGTTCTGATCTCGCAATCACCCAGTGTTACGGTGGAGGCTTTCACTCTGATCAACACCTGGCCTTTAGCAGGATGAGGTTTTGCAATTTCGCGGATATCAAGATGATCAGGTGAGCCGTATGCTGTAAGGAAAACTGCTTTCATAACAGGTCAAGATACAAAGCGGGAAGCAAAGTGCATATTTTTAACGGGAGTCTCTCTCCTTCAATGATCCTTTTTTACTAATCGCCGGATCGCAGTCAAATGCGCGAACAATACGAGAGGTACAACAACAGTTGGCAAGAGGTTAAACGGAAAGTAT
>JAEYXN010000261.1 GCA_023431285.1 Bacteroidota bacterium | reverse complement strand
ATCCAGGACGACGATTGGGAGAAGGTCGGTGAATGGATGTGGGAGAACAAAGCTTCATACAATGGATTAAGTGTTCTCCCCTACGATTCCGGAAGCTACAAACAGGCTCCTTTTGAGGACCTCACGCGAGAAGAGTTTGAAACGCTTGAAAAAAGTCTGAAAGCTGTTGATCTGAGAAACGTCTATGAAACCGACGATGAAACGGATCACAAAGCCGAAGCTGCGTGCGCAGGAGGAGCCTGCACCATCGTTTAGGGCGGTTTAATTCAGCACAGGAGGCTTTCCGAAAAATAATATCACTTCATAACAGAGGCGTGACCCACATTGCAGATATTTGTATCTGTCTGTATGAAATCAATTATTCTAATCTGGAACCTCCTCCTGTGCGTAACGCTCTATGGGCAGGCGCGAAAAGAAATTCTCTACGTCGGTACGTTCTCTATTCGCGAGAGCAAGGGGATTTATGTCTTTGAGCTGAACCGTGCAAATGGATCGCTGAAGTTGATTCAGACTGTTCCAGGACCCGAAAGCCCAAACTTTTTGGAGATCCATCCGGAAGGTAAATACCTGTATTCTGTAAATCGCGCGCCCGTCAATCCGGGAGAGTCGTACGGCTCTGTCGTGTCCTATGCAATCGATCCGAAAACCGGGAAGCTCACGATGATCAACCAGGTTTCATCATTCGGAAAAGATCCCTGTCACATTTCCCTGGACAAAACCGGTAGATGGGCATTCGTCTCCAATTATAGTGAAGGAAACTTTGTTGTATTACCGGTGTTTGAAGATGGCTCCCTCGGTGGTGCGCCATCGGATTCGAAAAAGTACTCTGGAAAAAGCGTCAACAAATTCCGGCAGGACCAGCCTCACATACATTCTGCCGAAGTATCTCCCGATAATAAGTTTGTATACGTCGCCGACCTGGGCACAGACCGCATCCACACCTATTCCATTGACGTAATCAAAGGAAAAATCCTTCCAGTTGATGAAACAAAGGTGGCGCCCGGCGCAGGACCAAGACACTTCACCATTCACCCCTCAGGAAATTTTGGATACCTGGCCGAAGAGTTAACCTCAACAGTGGCTGCATTCAACATCGACAAAGCCTCAGGAAAACTATCAATCCTCCAGGACACCATTGCATCGCTTCCACCTGACAGCAAAGAAGTGAACATAAGCGCGGATATCCACACAGACAAAACGGGAAGATTCCTTTACATGTCAAACCGGGGGTACGATGGCATCACTGCTTACACAATCAAACCCGATGGAAAACTACAGCATGTCGGTTATCAGAAAACGGGAGGCAAAACGCCACGGAATTTTCTTGTGGATGCAAAAGGAAAGTTCCTGTGGACAGCACATCAGGACACGGATAACATCACTGTGTTCCGCATCAATCAGGCGAACGGAACACTTATACCTGCAAAGATCTCCATCAGTGTTCCATCGCCGGTCTGTATACGTCAGCTGACGCTGAAATAGAAATTAAGGCACGTAGCTTTCGCGAACAGCCTTGAACTCGGAGCCTTCTTTCCACTTCGGCCATTCGTCGCCCATCGAAAGCCTTTTTCCAACAAGGAATAGCAACTTCAAATCGTCGATACCTCCTTCAAAGTTCAGAAGTGATTTATCGAACTCATCGGTGGGCTGATGATAATACTTCTGGGTATACTCCGACTTCAATCGTAATGATTCATCCGAATTCTTCCCTATGAGTTCCTCTCCTGTTTTGATATACAACGCAGGAACACCGATACGCGCAAACCAGAAGTGATCAGACCGGAAGTAACTTCCTTTTCCAGGATCGTTATCGGGTTTCACAACGCGCCCGACAGACTTCGCGATTTCAGCGAGGTAATCCTCCATCTCTGACTGTCCATATCCCACAACCATCAGATCCCTTGCCCGACCATACGGATTTAATCCATCCATATTAATGTTAGCCACTGTTCTTTCCTTAGGATAGATAGGGTTCTGTGCGTAGTAGGCGGTACCCCACAATCCTTGTTCTTCAGCAGTGACGGCAAGGAATACAACGGTCCTTTCCGGCTTCGGATCCATCGACGCAAATGCTTTTGCAAGCTCCAACAGGCCCGCAGAACCGCTGGCGTTATCCAGCGCACCATTATAGATACTGTCTCCTCGCGCATCCGGCTTTCCAATACCAAGGTGATCCCAGTGCGCCGTGTATATAATGTATTCGTCAGGACGTTTTGTGCCTGTGATTTTACCGATTACGTTATTACTCTTGTCGTATTTTGTTTTCACTTGCATCGCAATCGATGCCTTAAGATTCAGTGGCATTCCCTTATACCCTGGCTTACGCGCTTTGTCCTGATGATCTTCAAAGCTTATTCCCGCCGCCGCGAATAGCCTTTCCGTTGCAGGCCTGGTGATCCATCCGATACCTTCACAATGAGGAACGTTTTTATCCCTTTCGTCCAGATAAAGGTGTGCGGAATGCCATGAGTTCTGCAAAACACCAAATGGATATCCGGCAGGGACCGTATTGTGAATAACAAAACATCCCCGTGCACCCTGTCGTGCAGCCTCTTCGTACTTATAGGTCCAACGTCCATAGTAGGTCATCTCGTTGCCTTTAAAGAACGAAGTATCCGTGCTACCGAACCCTGGATCATTAACCAAAACAAGCACAATCTTGTTCTTTACATCAAGCCCCTCGTAATCATTCCAGCCATACTCCGGCGCAACAATGCCGAACCCGGCAAAAACTATATCCTCATTCTTCCATACAATAGATGAATCCGTGCGTTCTGTATTCAGAGTGAAATCGTGGTAACCACGCAGCGTCAGATTGCCCTTACCAGTGATGGACATTACACTATCCGTCATTGCAGTGATTTCCACCATCGGTACTTCCTGAAAAAAGCTACTACCGTTTCCCGGTTCAAGACCAATTTTCCTGAACTGATCCTCCAGATAGGCGATGGTTTTCTTCTCACCTTCAGTAAAAGGCTTTCGTCCTTGAAACTCATCTGAAGCCAACACTTTGATGTGCTGTTCCAATCCTTGCAATGTGATTTGAGCGGTATCCGCCGTATTGCCACTCTCACTATTTGTGGAGCATGAAAAAACGGCAGGCAGGAAACAAAGCAGAAGCAATCTGACTAACATAGTTTTATGAGTTATCTAATTGTAAAATACGAAATCCGGCTCCCGCGCAAAATATTTTTACAAGACCGGGGAACAGCTACAACTTTTTCCATCATAGGATAATTGAAATCTGATCCAGCCAGTTTGACCAGTAAGGTCAGCCATTTTTTCCGCAAACGTTAAGTGGATGTGTTTTTGAGCGGGACAAACCCATGGATGCTTTTTCACAAATGATCATCGACGCGGTAGACAAGATCAAGAATTCGGTGGTACGGATTAACGTTTTCAGAAAGGACAAGGCCGGAAAGTTTCATGCCGCCGGCGCCGGCTCAGGGTTTATCTTCTCCTCTGATGGATTGATTTTCACCAATAGCCATGTCGTAGATAAAGCCGACAGGATCATGGTAGGTCTTCTTAATGAAAACGAGATCGAAGCTTTTCTGATCGGCAATGATCCGGATACAGATCTCGCAATCCTTAAAATTTACACCTCGGGGTATTCTGTGGCCAGACTCGGAAATGCGGAAGAACTCAGGATCGGACAATTTGTAATTGCTATCGGAAACCCGTACGGCTACCAGCATACCGTTACAACGGGAGTGGTGAGCGCGCTCGGGAGAACATTACAAACCCAATCAGGAAGATTAGTAGATAATGTAATTCAATCGGATGCGGCATTGAATCCCGGTAACTCCGGGGGCCCGATGATCAATACCGATGGAGAAGTGATTGGCGTAAACACAGCGATCATTCAAGGCGCGCAGGGACTGAGTTTTTCGGTAGACATCAACACGGCAAAAGAAATCGCGAGTCAGCTGATCACTAACGGAAAAGTATTCCGTGCTTATCTCGGATTGATGTTACAGGAGGTGAATATCAATCCAAAGGTGAAGCAGCACTATAATCTCGCGAACCAGAAAGGATTGTTCATCACACGCATTGAAGAGAACTCACCGGGATCTCGGTCACAACTGGCGGAGGGAGACATCCTTGTAAGCTTCAACGGAAAGCCTGTCAACAGCTCTCATGAACTCTTCAGAGAACTGAGTAAAAAAGAAATTTTGACGATGGTTGATGTATCCGTGATCCGTCATTCGGAACTGCTTCACATCACCATCGCGCCACTCGCAAGATGAATCCATCAAAAAGCAAGGGTAGCCTACCAGCGGGAGCGCTTGTCCTTCTTGCCTCCGCGTTTCTTTGTATCCTTTGGTGAAGATGAAGACCTCCTGGAATCACGACTTCCTCCGCGATCAGAACGGTCTGAACGACCAGAGCGATCAGAACGACTGGAACGCTCGGAGCTTGAGCGTGCGCCATCTTCCGTGCGTTCAACCCGTACCGGTCTTCCTTTGTAAGTTATCCCGGAGAGGCCTTTAATAATCTCCTCCGCTTTGGAATTATCCACTTCAAAGAATGAATAAGCTCCTTTAAGATCGATACGACCGATGTCCTTCTTACCAACTCCGGCAAAGTCATCCACCAATTCAAGAAGCCTGGACACATCTACGCCGTCCATCTTACCCACATTGATAAAGAATCTCGTTCCAGATGGATATTTATCTGAGCTTCCTGCGCCACGTTGAGCGTCGATGTTCAGATCCGGGGCATTACGGTAATAGTCGAGGAAACGATTAAATTCAATGGATGCAAATCGCTTGATGATTTCTTCCTTACTGAGGTCGTTGAGCTCCTCAAATACCTGAGGAAGGAATTCTCCTATTTCGTCGTCATTCACTTTTACTTCACGCACGCGATGCATCAGCGACAGCAATTGCTTCTGGCATACATCAGGGCCAGTTGGAATGAGCATCTTGGTGAACGGAGACTTCAACGTCTTCTCTATTTGCTTCACCTTGCCTAACTCTTTCTTAGAGATCATCGCAATTGAAACGCCTTTCTTTCCTGCGCGGGCTGTCCTTCCGCTTCGGTGGGTATAGAATTCCATCTCATCAGGAATGTTCAGGTGTATGACGTGCGTGATGTCTTCCACATCAATTCCCCTTGCGGCCACATCTGTAGCAACAAGGATCTGCAGTGAGCGGTCACGGAATTTCATCATCACGCGATCCCGCTGCTGCTGAGTAAGATCACCGTGGAGTGCGTCCGCGTTATAACCGTCCTTCATCAACATTTCGGCAACCTTTTGTGTGTCGATACGCGTACGACAAAAGATCAATCCAAAAATATCAGGATTGTAGTCAAGTATACGCTTCAACGCGAGGTAACGATCCTTTTCGGAAACAATGACGTACTGATGATCAATGTTCACGTTTCCGGTATTCTTCTCTCCGACCGTAAGCTCAAACGGATCGGTCATATAGTTCTTCATGATCGCGCGAACCTCACGCGGCATCGTCGCTGAAAAAAGCCACGTGTTCTTATCATCCGGAGTGTACGACAGGATTTTGTCCAGATCTTCTTTGAAGCCCATGTTGAGCATTTCATCCGCCTCATCGAGGACAACATATTTTATTGTTCCCAGATTGATCGCTTTTCTATCGATAAGATCGATCAGCCTTCCGGGCGTAGCGACAACTATCTGCGCGCCCTTCTTCACTTTGCGGATCTGTTCGCTGATGCTGGCACCGCCGTAGACGGCAACGATATTGAACGATTTAAATTTCTCAGAAAAGTTCTCCAGGTCACTGGTGATCTGCAGTCCAAGCTCGCGGGTTGGTGCAAGGACCAATGCCTGCGTAGATGATACTTTATCATTAACAAGTTCAAGCAACGGCAGTCCGAATGCAGCAGTTTTCCCCGTTCCTGTTTGAGCAAGCCCGACAAAATCGCGGTCTCCGCTCAGCAAAGCAGGAATAGCCTGCTCTTGAATGGGTGTTGGAATTTCAAAGCCGATCTGACGGACCGACTCAACAAGGCCCCCCGATAAACCGAGGGATTCAAAAGATTTCATTGATTTAATATTGATTAGAGGGGATTTGTGTGAATCAGGCTTCAGCCCGTTCATCATCCGAAATTTTTCCCAGAGGGCAAAGGTACGGTAATTAAAATTAGAAAACGACGGCATCGGGAAATTAGGCCTCTCGTCGTTACCTTTACCCGCTTATCCGTTAACGCTTTAAAACTAATGATAATCATTAACCGCCTGAAAGGACTTTTTGTCCTCTCCGTACTTATTCTGGTCTCCCAGGCCGTATCAGCGCAAAAGCCTGATATTCGCTGGGCTCCGGACGGGAATTCATTCTTTCGCTACGAGCAAAATGAGATCGTACAGGTCTCCATGCCTTCTAACGAAAAGAAATCTTTCGTTACACAGCAGCAACTTACTCCGGCAGGACAAAGTTCGCCGCTGACCGTTAATCTGTTTAATTTTTCTCAGGACAATAAGAAAATCCTCATCTATACCAACACGTCCAGGGTTTGGAGGATCAACACGCGCGGTGACTACTGGGTACTCGATCTCTCCACCCGCAAGCTTACTCCTCTTGGAAAAGGACGCCCTTCGCAATCACTCATGTTTGCAAAGTTTTCTCCTGACGGCTCAAAGGTTGCCTACGTAAGCGAGTACAACGTCTTTGTGGAAGACCTCTCCAGCGGCGAGATCAAACAACTCACCATGGATGGTAACCGTAAGTTTATCAACGGAACATTCGACTGGGTGTATGAAGAAGAATTCGGCTGCCGTGATGGGATCCGGTGGAGTAATGACAGCAAGTCTGTTTTGTTCTGGCAGCTCGACGCCAGGGGTACCCGCGATTTTTACATGGTCAACAACACAGATTCAATCTACTCAAGGGTCGTGCCGGTGGAATACCCGAAGGTTGGAGAAACGCCCTCGTCCTGCAGACTTGGAATAGCCGAGATTTCATCTGGAAAGATTACGTGGCTTCAGGTTGCCGGCGACCCGCGACAGCATTACATCGTGCGCGCAGAATACATTCCGGGAACAAATGATATCCTTCTTCAACAGCTCAACAGAAAACAAAATCAAAGCTCTATCATTCGCGCCAACGGACTGACTGGAGCAACGACCAATATCTTCACAGAAAAGGATGAAGCATGGATCGACGTATATACGTTGGAAGGCGCTGACAATCCCTATTCGGTAGATTTCCGTCATAGGTTCAAGTGGATGAGCAACGGAAAAGAATTTCTCTGGGAAAGTGAGAAAGACGGATGGAACCATGTTTACAGGATCACTACCGACGGAAAGAAACAAGCATTGGTTACTCCTGGAAACTTTGACGTAACGGGTGTCATGAGCTTCGACGAAAATGACGGCTACCTTTACTACATGGCATCTCCTCAGAACGCCACCCAAAAATACTTGTATCGCACAAAGCTTGACGGCAAAGGAAAACCACAGCTTCTGTCTCCACCCGCCCAACAGGGAACTCATAAATACGTAATCTCCCCGAATGCGAAGTTCGCGACCCACACTTTCAGCAATTCATTCACAAGACCTTTACAGGAAGTCATTGCGCTTCCCTCACACAAAGCTCTGGATGAAAGTAAAAGTATCGCCGCGAGACTGGCCTCGTCCCAGGAAGAAAAGTCTGTTGAGTTTTTCAAGGTAAAAACCGAGGAAGGTGTGGAGATGGACGGGTGGATGGTGAAACCCCAAAACTTCGATCCAAACAAAAAGTACCCTGTAGTCTTTTATGTCTATACGGAACCAGGATCTGCTAACGTCACAGATACTTATGGAACTGCATATAACTTTTTGTATGATGGTGATATGCGCGATGACGGATACATCTACATCTCTATCGACAACAGGGGAACGCCGGTACCCAAGGGCCGCGCATGGAGAAAGTCTTTTTACCGAAAATCCGGAATCATCAATACGCGTGATCAGGCGATGGCTGCGAAAGAAGTGCTCAAGTGGAATTTTATTGACAAAGAGCGTGTAGCCGTATGGGGATGGAGCGGCGGAGGAACGGCCACTCTGAATCTCATGTTTCAGTTTCCTGAAATTTATAAAACGGGAATCTCTATAGCGGCTGTGACCAATCTCCTGACTTATGACAACATCTACACAGAGCGTTTCATGGGCCTGCCACAGGAAAACATGGAAGACTTTGTGAATGGATCCGCGCTAACTTATGCAAAGAATCTCCAGGGAAAACTGCTTGTGGTTCATGGCACTGGCGATGATAACGTACATTATCAAAATGCCGAGATGTTGATAAACGAACTGGTAAAACACAAAAAGGATTTCCAGTTTATGGCATATCCAAACCGATCACACAGCATGCAGGAAGGAGAAGGAACCTTCGAGCACCTGATGATGCTGTACACCAATTTCCTGAAAGCTAATTGCCCTCCAGGAGGCAGGTAAAATACAATACGAACATTAGAAAAAGAGGCTGCTCAACAAGGCAGCCTCTTTTTTGTGGTTTGTAAACCAAATCACTTCACAGTAAATGCAAGGACCTTACCTTCCATCATCTGAGGAATAAGCAACACATTTCCGTTCAGATAAAAATCAGCAGTGCCTGCGTTGTAGTTACCAAGTTCTTTCGTCCGACCAGTGTTATCAACAAAAAATATCGATCCGGCATTCCAGTCTGAAACAAGAAATCCATTCTTCCACGAAGCAAGACCATCTCCATTGGCAAAGTCTTTGGAAATATCTGTCACCTTTTTGTCCTTCATATTCACACGGATCAGCTTCCCTTTC
>JAEYXN010000237.1 GCA_023431285.1 Bacteroidota bacterium | reverse complement strand
TTCTTCGACCTTCGCTGTAGTGAGGAGCATCTCGTAGACTACACTTCCATCCTGTTGATGCAAGCCGCTCTCGATATCTTCGGGACCCAGCTCAAGACGTTCAAGGTTGCGGTCGCTGATGGCACTGGTGGAAACCACATCATAACTGAGCTGCATTTCAGGAGGGTTAGCCAACGCGACTCCATTCGCGAAGACCTGTTTATCCCTTATCTCAAGGCTGTCACCGGGAACGCCTACGCAACGCTTGATATAGTTAGTCTTCAGATCGACAGGATAATCAATATTTTCATTAAGGGCCTTCGGCGGAATGTTGAACACCACAACATCCTCACGCTTCACCGATGTAAAACCGGGAAGTCTGTACTGCGGGAGGCGGATGGCGTTGCTATAGGAAGGGATATCGGTAAACCAGATCTTCTGGTGAGTGAGTGGAACCTGCAGGGGAGTCGTTGTGGTCCTTGTTCCGTAATGGAACTTGCTCACGAAAAGAAAATCTCCGACAAGAAGGGAGTTCTCCATTGATGGAGTTGGAATAGTATAGGCCTCCATGATCAGCCAACGTATAAGAGTTGCAGCGATCACAGCGAATAGGATGGCATCCCACCACTCGCGGATCTTGCTTTTTGGCTTTTTAGGGGCAGACGATGCTGCACGCTTTTCCCAGAATCTCCAGTTCATCAGATTGTAAATTAGCTACCCTCTGCAGGGTTAAAAACCTGCAAATAAAGTGAAATTATATCGATTTGAAGGATTAGTCGTCGTGATCGCCTCAGAATTTCAAAAAATCGTCCATACTTAACACACCCTTGCGATTTTTGATCCATTCGGCTACTAACACAGCTCCGGTTGCAAAACCCTCCCGCGAGTGGGCGGTATGTTTGATCTCAATATCATCGATAGGGCTGTTGTATTTGACCATGTGCGTTCCGGGAATATCGGCGATGCGAAATGATTTGATCAGAAGGTCACTGTCATTCCCCGTCTCATCGTTCACCCATTCCTTCTTCCTTTTCACGTGTTTCAGAATTCCCTCTGCCAATGTGATGGCTGTCCCGCTTGGAGAGTCCTTCTTTTGAGTATGATGAATCTCGTCAAGCTCGATGGCGTATTCCGGGAATCCTTCCATTACTTTGGCGAGGTATTCATTCAGCTTGAAGAATATGTTTACACCAAGACTGAAGTTTGATGCATAGAAGAATGCACCATTAGTCGCATGTGTAAGCTCTTCGATCTCCGATTTTCGGCTCAGCCATCCCGTTGTGCCGCAAACCACAGGGATATTCTTCTCAAGTGTTTTGCGGATATTCTCGAATGCTGAATCGGGATGTGAAAACTCAATAGCGACGTCGCCCTTTATCGAGGAAAATTCATGTTGATTATCGATGTCTATTCTGGCGGAAATCTCGTGGCCACGTTCAATTGCAATACGCTCGATGGTCTTACCCATTTTACCATAGCCAAGAAGAATGATTTTCATTTGCGGATCGGTTTGGTCGGCCCAAACTTACAATTTATCCCGACTCATTCATGGTTACGGGAAAAAAGTTCGGTATTTTATAGTTTGACTACCAGTGCAAGGCCTGTCTGGCGTCCGAGGAGGGCATCATCGTTGAAGCGCGGTTCCAGTTTGACCTGGAGCTTAGGATTAAGATCGAATTCCTTTAAATGCGCGTCTACATGCGCATCGACTATCTGGAGGACATACACCAGGCCCATAACGATTATCATCAGATCGCGTTCCCGCCTCGCTTTGTCGATTGCGACACGGTACCCCTTAACAGAATTCCTCATACCCAGATCGGGATCCCTTTCATTTTCCGGAACGCCTTTTTCAAGCGCCAGGAAAAGAACATGCTTATAATCCTTATAAAGCCCGTTGTAATAATTGATCGCGTACCCTGTGGCGTACATCCCACCATACACCAGGGGGAGTTTCCAGTATTTCTTAGTGTAAACCTGTCCGAGGCCCGGCAGGACAGCCGCAAGAAGCAGTGCGCGGCGCGGATCGTAACGTGTTGCGTATGACTTCAGGAGAACCGTGTCCTGGCTTTCAATGATGAGGCTATCCTGTGTGGTTTCAATCTGGCCGAATAGCCGGACTGAGGATAACAGGAGCAGCAGGAAAACGAAGGTTCTCTTCATACAATGCCAAATGTAACAAAAGGACCGGAAGGCCCCGTTATCCGTTGGACATCTTCAGTATGTCGAGGATCCTGTTAAGATCCTCTACGGAAAGGAACGGGATTTTGATTTCACCCTTGCGGCCGTCGCTTTTAACAACAACGCGTGTGCCAAAGTGCGATGAAAGCCTGGATTGCAACTGAGTGATTTCCCGGTTAGCCGGCTGCGCAGGTGTTGAGTCTTTCTTACCAGCCCCCTTTTCTGTTACTTCTCTGACCAGCTCTTCAACCTTACGAACGGACAAATCTTCTTCGAGCGTTTTCTTGAATATATAAAGTTGTTGGTCCGGGTTCTCGACAGAAATAATTGCGCGGGCATGCCCCATAGAAAGCTTGCTATCACGAACGGCAATCTGGATATCGGGTGGAAGTTTTAGTAAACGCAGGTAATTCGTTACCGTGGTCCTGTTCTTTCCAACGCGCTCACCAAGCTCATCCTGCTTAAGGCCTATCTCAGATATAAGACGCTGATAGCTTAATGCAATTTCTATAGCGTTGAGGTTCTCTCTTTGAATATTCTCAATGAGAGCCATCTCAAGCATCTGCTGATCATCGGCCGAGCGCACATACGCGGGAATCGCTTTAAGGCCTGCAAGCTTAGATGCCTGAAAGCGGCGTTCACCACTGATAAGCTGATACTGGCGGGCAGAAAGACGGCGTACGGTGATCGGCTGAATAATGCCGTGTACATTTATCGATTCCGCCAGTTCAAGCAACGCCTCCTGATCGAAATGGGTCCGTGGTTGAAAAGGATTGACTTCAATTTCGTCAATGGGGATCTCCATCATTCCGCTTGGAGGAGGAGTATTCGGTGTTTCGGTAGACGATGGTGTGATGCCTACCGGAATGTCAACTTCAAGCTTGTCGTCGGAGGAATTGTCGCTGAGAAGGGCGCTCAACCCCCGGCCTAGTGC
>JAEYXN010000236.1 GCA_023431285.1 Bacteroidota bacterium | reverse complement strand
GTACTTTGTCCGCTCTGGGTAACGGCTGGGCCGGAAATTTTAACCCAATTGTATTTCGAAATTGCATTCTCTTTGTCAGTGGCACTTCCAGCGAACGAAACTGAAGTCGTGTTGATGGCAACGGTCTTATCTGAACCAGCATTTGCTACGGGGATATGGTTTCCTCCATTTATTGTGTTCGAATAGGACATCATCCAACCATACACGTTTGGTGAATGGTAATTCTGATTGGGAGCATAAGCGCGTTCCCATGAATCGTGTGCAACTCCGGCATAGACCGATAACTTTGCTACAGGTGAAGGCGCCGGCACGCATGCGTTGATGGCATCAACCATGGCTGTTGTTCGCGAAAGTGGTATGACTGTATCTTTGTCTCCGTGGAAGGCCCACACAGGGAGATTTTCTCCGGTGATTCCGCAAGCCTTTGAAGTGGAGTTCTGTGATCCGCAGACAGGAGATAGTGAAGCGAATAATTTTGGATTTTCCTGGGCGGTCACCCATGCACCACCGCCTCCGAGGCTCAGGCCGGTAATATGGATTCTTCGCTCATCAACACGAAGGTATTGTTTGACGTGGTTGATCACTTCAAGCACGTACCATGACGGCCATGAGCCATAAGATTTTTTCAGCTGTGGTGAGATCAGAATAAATGGAAAGTCCTGACCGTTCTTGGCATATTTAGGAGGTCCCAGGTTTGCTACGGGAGGGATACTTTTCTCGAGCAGCACAGGGTCCGTTGTGTCAGTACCTCGTTCTCCGATCCCATGCAGGAAAATTACAATTGGATACTTGTCGGAATTCGAATGATAGTCAGACGGGAGATATTCAAGATACCCGATAACACTGGTTGATGTAGTTTTGAACACCTGTTGGCCAAAGGCCGGTACGCATAAAAAGAATACTATGATGTAGACTGATGCGATAAAAGATCGTCTCATGATAAAGTAGGCTAATGATTTCTGTCGAAAACCGACGAGCGCAAAGTTGAGACGAGCACGAGAACTAAATTTTCCGAACCACATGCAATACGCTCCTGAGTAAAGAGTTTCTTCAGATGTTCATTTTTCAGAATATTGGATAAGAAATGTTCTCTGTGAATCTTTACCTAAGACATGTCATCGATCACAATCCAATTGTGCCCTCCGATCAAAGGATGTTTTTCGTCGACGAAATGCATGACCGTATTTATTTCTAGAGTTTCATCTGTCCGATGGTCGAAGTTCTGGCGGGCGTGAGATTTTCTCCTATAACGGAAGATTGCGTATAGCCATATAGTGGCTTGCTCTTAACATCTGTAATTCAATAGGGGATTACCTGACGGGGAATCCCTGCCCTCATGTCGACGGGCCAATTATGAATGAACTGCAATCAATCTTATATTAGAAGTGTAAAAGCTGCAAGGTGAAATTCAAGAACAGAATCACAAGGGTTGCTTCCGGAATCGAGGATCGGATTGATCACCTTATCTTAAGGATGAAGGAACGGCTGGGCCTCACGGACCCGCTCCAAATAGTTACATACCGAAGCTACGGCACGCCGGAACGACTCTATGTAAAGGGGAGAGTTCTTGAAGATAAGCTGGTAAACAAAGGCAGTGCAGACGATACCATCCTCAATAATCTTCTCAATATGTATCGTCGGTTCGAAAGTGATGAAATTCCGGGGGCCACCCTAAGTGTACGATTTGACGGTAAATCTCACCTCGTCGTCACGGATAAGGAAGGGTATTTCGTTCTTAATCTCGTCCCGGAAACGCCAGTCAGCGATGACGAAAAGTGGTTTGAGGTTGACATCGAACTGGTTGATGCGCCGGTGCGTTTTGAGCCGGGTCTGAAAACTAAAGCGGAAGTATTGGTGCCTCCGGCCGACGCGGAATATGGAATCATCAGTGATATTGATGATACGATTGTTCGAACGGGTGCGACGAACCTTTTCGCCATGTCAAGGAACACGTTCTTTCATAACGCTTACACGCGGCTTCCCTTTGCGGGAGTTTCAGAATTTTACAAGGCATTGCAGCGCGGACGAAACGGAAAACGAAATAACCCATTCTTCTATGTCTCAAGCAGTCCGTGGAATCTCTATGAACTTTTACGCGATTTCATGGACCTGAACGAGATTCCGGAGGGGCCATTATTGCTGCGTGACTTTGGACTCAACTACGATAACTTCAGCACGGGAGGAGGACATATGGGTCACAAGTTCAAGGCGATCCAGAATATCCTTATGGCATATCCGAATTTGAACTTTGTTCTGATCGGCGACAGTGGTCAGGAAGATCCGGCGATATACCAGGAAGTTGTGCGCAAGTTCCCGGACAGGATTCTGGCCATTTACATCCGAGATGTTCAGCTGGCAGAGCGAGAGAAGATTGCGATGGACATTTCCAGGGATCTGAAATCTCATAAGGTAGAGATGGTCGTGGTCGATAACACGGTGGAAGCCGCGGAACATGCTGCGAAATCCGGGCTGATATTCGAAAATTCAATCCCTCAGATCGAGGAAGATAAACAGCAAGACAAAGGACAAAAGCCGGGCAAAGAAGAGTTGCAGGCCGTAGGTTAATCCTCAAGGGCATCTACTCCTTTATGCCGCGAACCGACACACCAACGCGGTGCTGTCAAATTTTTTGGAGAGAATGAAATTAAAATTGATAGATTCGTCTCTGAAATTCGTATTGACCGAACTTTAGGGGGCGGAACCAATACCACCTATTTGAATGCAGTTAGTATGATCGACGTTAAGACCAAGGATTTTATCCATCCGAATTTTCTTCTTGAAACAGAGTCGGCGCAAGTACTCTTTGAACAATTCGCTGCACCACTTCCTATCATTGATTATCATAACCACCTTTCTCCAAAGGATATCGCTGAGGATCGAAAGTTTAACAATCTTACGGAGATCTGGCTGGAGGGAGACCATTACAAGTGGCGGGCGATGCGAATCAATGGCATACCTGAACGGTATATCACAGGAGACGCTTCCGCAGAAGAGAAATTTCTGAAATGGGCGGAGACTGTTCCGTTTACTTTGAGAAATCCGCTTTATCACTGGACTCACCTTGAACTTAGAAACTACTTTGGAATTACGGAACTACTCTCAGGCCAAACCGCTCGTGAGATTTACGGACGCTGTGCAGAGATGCTACAGGATAAAAACTTTTCTACAGTAGGATTACTACGTCGCATGAATGTGGAAGTGGTCTGCACCACCGATGATCCCGCAGATGATCTTCGTTATCACAAAGCATTTCAATCGTCAACTTCCGGGTTACGCATGTATCCCACGTTTCGTCCTGACAAAGCATATTCACCGGAAGATCCAGAGGCTTATAGGTCTTATCTGAATACGCTTGGCTCTGCAGCGAATATTAATATTCACACCTTCGATGATTTGCTGCAGGCGTTACAAACAAGAGTGAGATTTTTCGCGTCGCTGGGTTGTCGCGCATCTGACCACGGACTTGATTATGTTTACTTTCATCGTGATGCCGAAAAGATGGCACCAGCGCTCTTCAAAAAAGTCATGGAAGGTAAACTGCTCGGAACAGAGGAGTTGGTACAATTTAAATCTGCAGTCCTGATCAATCTTGGAAGGATGTATTCGAAAGAGGGCTGGGTGCAACAATACCATATTGGCGCTTTGCGAAATAACAATTCAAGGCTGTTACAGGAACTTGGACGGGATACCGGTTTTGATTCGATGGGTGATTTTCCGCAGGCTCAATCTCTCTCAGCACACCTTGACGCGCTTGACAAAACCCGTGAGCTCGCGAAGACCATTGTCTATAACAACAACCCGGCGGATAATGATGTGTTCGCGACGATGATTGGAAACTTCAGTGACGGATCAGTTCCTGGTAAAATTCAGTTTGGAAGCGGATGGTGGTTTCTTGATCAGAAGGATGGAATGGAAAAACAGATGAACTCTCTTTCTAACATGGGCCTCCTTTCACGCTTTGTCGGGATGGTCACCGATTCCCGGAGTTTCCTTTCTTTCCCCAGACACGAATACTTCCGTCGCATCTTGTGCAATCTGTGGGGAAATGATATCCGGAAGGGGATCGTGCCTGATGACCTCGCTCAGATTGGCGCGCTGGTAGAAGGGATCTGCTATCACAACGCCCGGACTTACTTCGATTTCGAATAACTTTTACCCGGCGGGTAACGCAGAGGTTGTTCGTATAATGGTTGGCTGCCGTCAAATCAATTCAATCCGTGTGCCGGTAAAATTTTATGCCTGCAATATTTTCTGGTAGATTCAGGATACCATCGTTGGCAATTGAACTCTTTGTTATCTTGAAGTTTTCACTCAAATATGCAGGATGTTAACACGCTGAAAGCGACAACAGCCGTTCCTGAATTTCTTGTAGGCGGCGGTGAGATGGGGGAGCGCATGCGCGAGTTCGACTGGTCGTCGACATCATTGGGTCCCGTTTCAGAATGGCCAAGAAGCCTCCGCACTTGTGTGCAGATTATGCTCACCTCAAGGCAACCCATCTGGATTGGATGGGGAAAAGACCTGATTAAAATTTACAACGATCCATATAAAACTATCGCTGGAGGAAAACATCCATGGGCGTTAGGCAAACCTGCTTCCGTGGTGTGGAAAGATATCTGGAAAGAGATCGACCCGATGCTGCGTCAGGTGATGTTCCAAAATGAGGGAACTTACGTTGAGTCGCAGCTCCTGATCATGGAACGAAATGGATATCCCGAAGAGACTTATTACACCTTTTCGTATACACCAGTCGCCGGAGACAATGGCATAACAGAAGGAATGATCTGCGTAAACACTGATGATACAGACCGGATCATCACCGAAAGGCAGCTCATGACGATTACGAAGCTTGGAAAAGTTCTGAATGATGCCAAGACAAACGATGAAGTATTCCGGAAATCTGTTTTGACATTCGCAGAAAACCCACAGGATTTTCCGTTTGCATTGTTCTATCAGAATGTAAATGGTGCATTGGTGCTTAGTGCTGCAACGGAGCTGGGCGAATCCCAGAATAGTGTTCCTCAAAATATTTCTGACAATAGCGGAGGTATCGCTGAAATCTGTTTTACTGCGCTCAGCCAACGGAGACCAATGGTGGTAGAAGATCTCGTGTCATACTTCGGTGAAATGCCCAAAGGTGCATGGTCTATATCACCCAAAAAAGCAATCATCCTTCCTATTGCGCAGCGCGGGGTAAAGGTACCGTATGCACTTCTGATCGTTGGTCTGAATCCATACCGTTTGCTCGAAGGGAAGTATGCGAGTTTCTATGATCTGGTTGCTGATCAGATAAGTACCTCCGTCAGCAACGTTCATGCAATTGATGAGGAAAGAAAAAGAATTGAAGCTTTGGCTGAGATCGATCGGGCGAAAACTACTTTCTTTTCTAACATCAGTCACGAGTTTCGTACACCCCTCACGTTGCTTCTCGGACCGATGGAAGACCTTCTTGGTGAGACGTCATTAGACAGTCATGCAAAGGAGAAGGTTAGCGTAGCATTCAGGAATGCGTTACGCATGCAGAAACTCGTGAACCTGCTGCTGGATTTTTCTCGTATTGAAGCGGGACGAATGGAGGCACAGTTTACTCCAGTAGATATTGCAAGACTCACTTCTGACCTCGCAAGCAATTTCAGGTCGGCGATTGAGAAAGCGGGCATGGATCTGATTGTGGACCTCGAACCATTGTCAGATCCTGTATACGTGGATGTCGATATGTACGAGAAGATTATTCTGAATCTCATTTCAAACGCGTTTAAATACAGTGAAAAGGGAAGCATTCGCATCAGATCTAAAGTGAATGCCGACAACATTGAAATTTCGGTGGCCGATACAGGAATGGGAATTCCTCCCGAAGAGTTGAATCGCATCTTTGAAAGGTTCCATAGAGTGCAGAATGCAAAGGGGCGAAGCCAGGAGGGAACGGGTATCGGTCTTGCCATGGTGCGCGAGCTAGTCAAGATGCATGAAGGAACGATTGCTGTAACAAGTACACCCGGGAAGGGCTCCGTCTTTACAGTAACACTGCCGTTGGGAAGCGATCATTTGCAGGGGCGTGTGATTCTGGAGAATGCTTCATTCGGATTAAAGCAATCGCACCTCGCTTATATCGAGGAAGCCAATCAATGGGGACGAATAACTTCGAATGGAGATGCAACATCATTAGGCGATCATTCGAAACAAGTTTCTCGGACGAAAAAAGGAAAAGTTCTTCTCGCTGATGATAACGCCGATATGCAGGTGTTCGTAAAGCGCCTTTTGGAAAACGACTTCGATGTGATCACCGCTTCAGATGGTGAAGAGGCATTGGATAAAGTCCTAAAGGAAATGCCCGATCTTATCCTCTCGGATGTCATGATGCCAAGGATGGATGGCTTTGCATTTCTTGAAAGGGTAAAACAGAATATGGCCACGAGGAATATTCCGTTCATCTTCCTGTCCGCGCGCGCAGGGGAAGAGGCAAAAGTTGACGGCCTTCGCGCAGGAGCGGATGATTATCTGACTAAACCCTTCTCCTCAAAGGAGCTTCTCGCAAGGGTGTCCGGACAGATTTCCATTTCTTACATCAGACGAAAAACAGAGAAGGAATTTTTCAATCTGTTCGTACAATCACCGGTTCATATTCACGTGATGAAGGGGCCTGAGCATGTGCTAGAATTTTTCCACCCATTGGCTATACGGTTCGTAGGCCGCGATATTACCGGTTTGAAAATCAGGGAGGCGCTCCCGTTTCTGGAAGGGCAGGGCTATTTTGAAATGCTGGACAGAGTATACAACGAAGGAGTTACTCTTTACCTTAATGAAAGCAAAGCAACATTGCCCTCGGCCGACGGTACTGTTGAAGATCACTATTTTAACATAACCTACCTCCCCTGGAGAGACGTCGAAGGCAATATACAGGGTGTTCTCCAATCTTCGTTTGAGGTAACAGAGACTGTGAAGCTCAGGCTTCAGGCTGAAGCAAATGAAAGAAAGTTCCGCGAGATTGCGCGCCAGGCACCGGTGTCCATGACTTTACTGCTGGGACGCGAGTACAGGATCGCCGTAGCCAATGAGAAAGTTCTCCAATTGTGGGGACGTAGTCTTGACGATGTAATTGAAAGACCCGTCATGGAAGTCTTTCCAGAACTTAAAGAACAAGGGTTTCAGCAAATTCTTGACAAGGTATATGAAACAGGAGAGCCGTTTGTAGCTAGTGAAATGCCCGTCACATTTATGCAGGGCGACACAGAGCGCAGTGGCCTCATCAATCTTCTTTATCAACCGTTCCAGAATGCGAACGGAGAGATTGAGGGGATAGTTGCTGTCGGGACAGAAGTAACGGAGCAGGTAGAAGCGCGAAGAAGGGTTGCAGAAGCAGAACTTCGGTCCCGTACTATCATAGAACAAACCCCATCATTGCTGTGCATCTTCAAAGGAAAGGAAATGGTGTTGGAAGTGGCAAACGAGGCGGCCCTTTCGGTGTGGAATATGGGTCCGGAGGTGATTGGTAAGAAGATTACTGATATCATGCCCGATGCTGCCAGAGAAGGTGTGCTTGATACAATGCTTGAGGTTTTTACCAACGGAGTCACAAGACAGACATATGAATCTCCGGCTTTTCGGATGCGTGACGACGTTGATCAGCGATATTTCAATTTCTGTTACGTCCCATTTTATAATCCTCTGAAAGAAATCATCGGGGTACTTGTCCTGGCGACTGATGTAACAGAGCAGGTACTCGCCAAGAAGGCCTTGGTCGATAATGAAGAGCGTCTAAGGATATCAACGGAGATACTGGAGCTTGGAACATGGGAGTACGATGTAAAGGCTCATGAGTTTTATTTGTCGGAGCGGACACAAAAACTATTTGGACTGAATGCTGAACAGGTCCCGTTGCAGACAATGGCTGATAATATAATAGCTCCGGATCGGGAACGTTTTGTCTCTTTGCTTCGGGGTGCGGCTGGTAAGGATAATGACGGTAAGTTCGATCATGAATTCACCATCGGCAATGAGAGGGCGGGAGAAGATCCAAGGATAATGCGATCTATTGCTCAATGTTTCTTTGATGACGAGGGAAGCCCGACACGGATGGTGGGAACCGCACTGGATATCACGGAAAGAAAATCGGCGGAACAAAAGATCATTGCCAGTGAATTACGATTCCGCTTACTGACCAGTAGTATTCCACAGATAGTATGGACTTATGATGTAACCGGACGGACTACATTCATAAGTGATCAGTTTCGGATCTATACAGAATTGTCGGTTGAAGAGGCATCAGCATCCTGGGAAAATCTCGTTCATCCCGATGACTACAGCAGATTCCTCTCAAAGAGGATGGATGCTATTCAGAAGGGAGATGCGTGGTACGATGAATTCAGGCTGCGCGATGGAAAGGGAATTTTCCGATGGTTCCTTGCAAACGGTAAACCACTCAAAGATGCAACGGGGAATGTGATTATGTACGTGGGTGCCGCTTCGGATATTCAGGATTTGAAAGAACAATCAGCGTGGCTTGAAGAACAGGTTCATGAACGGACACGCACACTGAAGGAGCTTAATCGTTCCCTGAAAATGTCGAATGAAGACCTCCAGCAATTCGCTCACGTGGCAAGCCATGATCTGAAAGAACCAATCCGGAAGATTAAGACATACAGTAATCGTCTGAAAGATGAATTTGGAAACTCTCTTCCTGAAAGAGGTTCAAATTTTCTCAACAAGATTCTTTCAGCCACGGATCGTATGTACACCATGATAGATGGGGTGTTATCGTATTCCATGTTCGCAGCCGCCGAAGAGCCCGTGGAAAAAGTAGACTTGTCTTTAGTCTTGCATCAAATTCAGAATGATCTGGAAGTGCTGATAAATGAAAAAAGCGCAACGATCCGAACACACGGGCTTCCGGAGATTAATGGAGCCTCAGTGTTACTGTACCAGTTGTTTTATAATCTGATCAACAATTCTCTGAAGTTTACCAGGCCAGGGGTACCTCCCGAGATAACTTTAGAATGCACAACGCTGCAATTGGAGAATAATGATTTTTATAAGATCACGCTCCGGGATAACGGTATTGGATTTGAGCCGGAGCAGGCGGAAAAGATATTTACCACATTCACAAGATTGAACTCAAAGGACAAATATGAAGGTACGGGCCTTGGACTTGCCCTCTGTAAAAAGATCGTTCAACGTCACGGCGGTTTTATTTCTGCGCATGGTTCTCCCGATTGGGGCGCGGAGTTCATAGTGCTCTTACCAGCGATTGTATGACACACGATAATAATAAGTTCTTTCTTCTTGCAGATGATGATAGGGATGACGCGGAACTCTTTGGGGAAGCTTTGGGCTCTCTCAATCCACCAGTCGAATTCCATCACGTGGAGGATGGTCGTGGCGTGTTCGATTATCTGAGTAAGCCTGAAAGCCGAAAGCCTGATCTTATCTTCCTTGATTTGAATATGCCACAGGTGAGTGGCTGGCAATGCCTCGCGAGATTAAAGAACGACATGTACTTTCAATCTATTCCCGTGATCATGTACTCGACGTCTTCGCATGCACGCGATAAAGATATTGCTATCGATCTTGGTGCTATCGGATTTATTACAAAACCTACAGACTTCAAGAGACTTCAGAAAATGTTAAATAATATCTCTGCTAATGTTGACGGCGACCTTCGAAAAACTATTCTCGAAGCGCAGCAGATGAATTGAAGATCGTTTGGTCATTTGCTATATCCCTTCTCTCACCGAAGTATAATGCGCAGGTTGCACATATTTCTGATCGCCCTATTGATGATGATAAGTGTGTCCGCATTGCAGGCACAACGGGCGAAATTGATCTCCTTCCGCGAGATCGATAACTTTCCATCAGCATCAACGGTGCTTTCTTCTTCCGGTAGGTTGTACGTCACGGGCGATGACTCACGGCACATATTTATTTTTGACGAAGAGTTTCAAGTGGTTGATTCAGTCAGGATATTTTCAAACCGTGAGTATCGAATTCCTAAAAATGTGAAAGCCGATATCGAGAGCTCCTTATTTTTTGAAGGGGACAAGATTATGCTTATTGGGTCCGGCTCTGCTCCATTGCGTCGCAGGCGTTTCGTCGTTGATCGTTCACACCAGGTGAGCGAGATTAAAAGCCGTAAACTGTTCCGTTATATGAATAAGGGTGTCAGTCCCCTGAACATTGAGGGTTCATGCATGGTTGGCAGCCGCGTCCTTCTTGCGAACCGACGAACAGAAGGCGGCGATAACACTGTATTCATTGCAGACGCAAATCGGTTCAGAAAGGGCGATGTAGGGAGACTTTCATCGTTTAATATCCTTCTCCCGGACTCGCTGCAGTACACTGCAATATCTGATATTACATTTGACGACAAGTCAACAACGCTCTTAATGACACTCTCAACAGAAGAAACAAAAGATCCCGTGCTTGATGGTCCGGTAGGTAGAAGTTATGTTGGATGGATTCGTAACTTCAGAGTATTGGCAAATAACGATGTATCCATCTGCGGTGTGTATCCATTGGATTTGCTCGATCCGGCTTTCGGCTCCCGGAAGGTGGAAGGAATAACGGTCGAGCAATCTTCGGAGAGTAGATTCGTCATCGTTCTTGTTTCTGACAATGATGATGGCAAAAGCGCCATCTTTCGGATTTCGTTGGACACTGATTAAACTTCCGTCTTTTACTTCTGTCGATTTCCGGGTATATTGCACACCGCATGATTCGACTCTTCACCCGTACGCGCTCAGCTTTCGCTTCAAGGCTCGCCAGCCTCCTGATTGTGCTGATGATCGCAGGTGCGGGGGCCAACAGAGTTGGTGTGCAGGCTCACAAGGCATTTGCCTCCGGGCTTCATGAGGCGCCCGCCCTGACGCTGTATTTCGCAGGGGACTTCTCTTTCAAAGCTCAGGCACTGGACGCTACAGCTCCTTTGCAAGCCTGGGTTTTGAACCCAGATCCCCACTTGGTGGTGGCGGAACAGGTTGCGCCAGTGCTCGTGGCCCGGTTGTCGCACCTCATGTGCCGTCACGTAATTTGTCCACACGCTCCCTGAACCTTTCCATTTTTCTAATGATGCAGCGCGCTGCACGATCCGGAAAGTACCCGGTTTTTCCTGTTCAAGATTTTAAAAGAAAAACAACTATGAAAGGTTTCGTGGAATTCATGAAAGCATATTGGCTTTTGTTTGCAATGCTGCTGGTGCCGGCAGTGCTCTATTTCGTGCTTAAAAATTTTATGCAGTTCTAAATAAAAAGGAAGGCCTGAATTTATCGGGCCTTCCTTTTCTGATTGTTGCTGTTAGTCTTTACTCTGAGCGGAGACTTCGCACCGGGTTCATCAGTGCGGCCCGGACAGCCTGGAAACTTACGGTAAGTAACGTGACCAGCAAGGCGACGCATATCGGAACAATAAAAAACCACCAGTGCATGTCCGTCCTGTATTCATAGTTGGAAAGATTCTGGGTTTTTCGGATGGCAAAAGGTCGCAGATAATGTAATACCTGATACCAATAGTTCAGACGTGCCGCGCGGACGGATCGCTTTCTCGCCAGTTCCTGAAATTTTTCATCCAGGTCACCGGTAACTTCTTCCACAAGTTCTGGCCGCAGGAAGGAGAGCAGCATGCGTCGCGCAAGACGTGGCGGTATATTACTTTGTTGATCCAACGGAGTCAGATTATTCCATAATTCACTTTGTTCGCGAAGGATGGAAACTGCTTCCAGAGGGAAAGCCTGAAATCGCGCGCCGCTGCCAGAGTTCTCTGGCCATAAGCTGTTATCGTGAATATTCGTTTGCGGCGTCCCCCTCGTTCAGAAGTTGCGTTACCCATCGATGATTTCAGAAATCCTTTGTCTTCAAGACGCGTCAACGACGAATGCACTGCACCAATGGAAACTGACCTCGATGTCTGTTTCTCAAATTCTTCAGCAATTTTGAAAGCATAAGCGTCCTCGCCCAGAATTCCGACGAGTAGAAGGATCACTTCTTCAAATTCTCCAAATCCGGTTTCTTTCATTTAATACTAAGTTGTAGAACTAATATACGGCTGTTATGGATTTTAGTTATACGAAATAGTAACAAATCGCCCGGAATCCACCCTGGCGAGGTTTTAATCTGCTTTTTTCTCCCTGAAAGTGACCTTAATAAAGTTTTACGCGGGCGGACCCCCTCATAGGGAGAAGGCTGAGGCTGGAATTGTCCCGGTAACGATGAAAACAATTGTTAAGCGCTTATTCAAAGCCCTGTATCGTAGTAAAATCCGGATTGACGACCAATAGCGCAAGGGTTAGGTAGCTAATGTAATCGGGAATTCCCCCCGGACGGGAAATTGTCTTTTCATTCTTAATTTTGGTAGTATTGAAGTCCATGATGCGTTGTCTCATAATCTTGTTGCTTACCGTAAGTTCACTGCGCGTTCCTGCTCAGGAGAGGCAGTATCAGTTTGAGCGCCTTACAATGGAGGACGGCCTGTCGCACCATACAGTGAATGACGTTCTCCGCGACAGCACCGGTTTTGTCTGGTTTGCCACCTCATCAGGGCTCAACCGTTTCGACGGATACAACGTGAAAGTTTTCCGTAGCGCACCGGGCGATACGACCTCTCTGATTGTTGATGATGTTTCGCGGATGTTTGAAGGACCAGATGGCAAAATGTGGCTTTACACCCATGCAGGAAACAGTGTATACGACCCACATACAGAATCCTTTCAGAGGAATACGGACGCCCTCCTGAGAAGCCTTTCCATATACCCTGGCCTCATCCCCTTTATCTTCAAAGACAGCGAAGGTCTTTTCTGGTTTGTGCATTACAACTCAGGATTGTTCAGATATGACCCCCGGAAAAAACAAACGGTACGGCTAGAGCATACATCCGATCACACTTCTATCGCGGGAATGCAGATGTCGGCAATCACCGAAGGGAATGAAAATCACATCTGGATTGTCCATCAGAACGGAGTGTTTGAAAAACTCAATAAGGGGACGATGAAGATCGTCTATCGGAATGAAGAGTTGAAAAACCGCTTCAGGGACAACTCTTACGCCTATGATATTATGGTGGACTCTGATGGAGAAGTCTGGCTGTATAATGATAGCAATTATGGCTGTTTCAGATTTGATCCCACGACGGAGAGAATCATTGACTATAATACCTCGTCTCCGCTTGCTCTGAATTCAAATATTGTCAGAAAGATTGTTGAGGGAACAAAAGGAATGATATGGATCGCGACAGATCATGGTGGTTTGAATATTTTAAATAAAGAAGAAAACTCCATCACATACGTGTTGCACAATGAAGATGACGGCAGATCACTCATTCAGAACAATATCAATTCGATGTATAAGGATGGTGATGGCATCGTTTGGCTGGGTACGTATAGAGATGGGGTTTGTTATTACCATGAAAACATTTTCCGTTTCCAACTCTACAAACATAACCGATCAAATCCCGAAGGCTTACCTTTTCCTGAAGTGAATGTGTTTGCGGAAGATCAGAAAGGAAATTTGTGGATCGGTACAAATGGTGGTGGTCTTCTTTACTTTGACAGGATATCGAAATCCTACAAGCAATATCGCAATGACCCACGGAATCCAAATTCGTTGAGCAATAATGTAATTGTGAGCTTGCTTCTGGATCATGAAGGCATCCTTTGGATCGGAACATACTACGGTGGCTTAAATCGTTTTGATGGTAAAAACTTTACCCGATATCGTCACGATCCTAATGATCCGAAAAGTATCGCCGACGATAACATCTGGGAGATCTTTGAAGATGCGAATCATAATCTGTGGATGGGAACACTGAAAGGAGGAGTCACTGTTCTGAACCGGCAAAAGAATGAGTTCTTTCATTATCGGAGTGGCGAAGTGAATTCGATACACACCCCATATGTCCCAACCCTCATGCAGGATAAGGCAGGAAACATGTGGATGGGTACCGGCTATGGCCTGGAAGTACTCCAACGGGAGTCCGGACGATTTGTGCATTACCTGAATGATCCCGCTAACCCTACGACTATCAGCAATAACAAAATTCTCGCTCTGCTGGAAGACAGTCGGGGAATGATTTGGATAGGCACCCATGCCGGACTAAATCTTTACGACAAACAAACGAACACCTTCCGTGCGTTTCAGGAAAAGGATGGTCTGCAACATAATCTCATCCTTACTCTTGTTGAAGACAACGACCGCAATATCTGGTTTAGTACACCATCTGGTTTGACGAAGCTCATTGTAAGAGAAGCCCATGATGGATACAATTTCCTTTTCAGAAACTTCGACAAGAAGGATGGCCTTCAGCCTGGTGCCTTTCATGAAAACGCGGTTCTGAAATGTTCTACCGGTGAACTGGTTTTCGGAGGATCTTCAGGATTTAATGTTTTCCGGCCTGCGGATCTGACGAAGAGTTTCGCAGCACCTTCTGTAGTTTTTACGGACTTCCAGATATTTAATAAAAGCGTTGGAATCGGAGAGGAGGTAAATGGTAATCTGATACTTCCTGCAGCGGTTTCAGAGGTGCGTCATATCGAGCTGAAACCAGCAAACAATGTGTTTTCTATAGAGTTCGCCGCACTGGATTTTTTCCACCCCGACAAAACTCAGTATCGCTATATTATGGAGGGCTTTAACAAAGATTGGCTCACTACCTCTCCAAACGAACGCAAAGTAACGTTCACCAACCTTGACCCTGGTCACTATGTCTTCAAGGTCAATGCATCTGACAGTGACGGAGTCTGGCACAACGTTCCTGCTACACTTCGAATAACCGTCTTGCCACCATTTTGGAAAAGTAACACCGCTTTCTTCCTTTATGCACTCTTTATCGTTGGTGGCCTGATGTTCGTGCGCTGGATTATCCTTACGCGGGAACGGATGAAGAACAATATTAAGTATGAACGCATTGAAGCGCAACGGATGCATGAGCTGGATCTTATGAAGATCAGGTTCTTTACAAATATCAGCCATGAATTCCGCACTCCGCTTACTCTGATCCTGGCTCCGGTGGAAAAAATGCTCGCGCAATCCGAAGATCCGGAAAGCACCAGGCAGTTCCAGCTTATCCACCGGAATGCGCGTCGACTCCTTAATCTGGTCAACCAATTGCTTGATTTCCGCAAGATGGAAGTAAAGGAAATTCAGTTCAATCCATCGGAGGGAGACATCGTAACATATGTCCGGGAACTGGTCTTTTCATTTTCTGATTTATCCGAAAAGAAAAATATCTCGCTGTCATTCAATAGCGAACTGACAGAGCTCCAAACATTTTTTGATCAGGATAAGGTAGAGAAGATCAT
>JAEYXN010000230.1 GCA_023431285.1 Bacteroidota bacterium | reverse complement strand
AAATGGTACGGCAGGGCAAAGGTGGTATCCTTCTTAGCGGCCATGTCGGAAATTGGGAGGCTGCCGGGCATCTCCTCCAGCGACTTGATACCAGAATAAATGTTGTGATGTTTGATGCAGAGCACGAGCGCATCAAATCGTACATGGAAGAAGTTACGGGAGGACGTAATTTCAATGTGATCGTCATTCGACAGGACATGTCTCATGTCTATGCGATCGGCGAGGCTCTTCAAAAGAACGAGTTGGTTTGTTTGCATGCCGACAGGTTTTTAGAGGGGAACAAAACGAAAGATTTCAGTTTTCTCTCATCCCCGGCGAAATTTCCGATAGGGCCGTTCATCCTTGCAGCGACATTCAACGTGCCGGTGTCTGTGGTTTTTGCGTTCAAAGAGTCCTCCAGACACTACCATTTTTTCGGAAGTCACCTCATTACCCGTAGCTCCGAAGAATCCAAATCGTCCTATGTTGATCGGTTGATGCAGTTTTTTGTGGACGAACTGGAAGAAAAAGTAAAGCTGTATCCGAAACAGTGGTTTAATTATTATAACTTTTGGGAATAATCCATTGATACTTCGATGCTTGCGCACAGAGATAATATCACGCAGTACATACCACAACGGTCTCCGATCGTAATGATCCATGAGTTGCTGGAGGCGAGTGATAAACACGCGGTTACCCGACTGGCAGTGGAGAATGATAATGTATTTCTGTCTGATGGTTTTTTCGCTGAGCCCGGCCTCATAGAAAATATTGCACAAACGGCGGCGGTGCATATTGGGTATCAATGCGCGATCAAGAATCAGCCAATCCCGATAGGGTATATCGCTGCAATACGCGCACTGGAAGTTCGCAAGCTTCCACCGGTGGGCCAAACAGTCAAAACGACTATAACAATTACGAATAAGGTACTGGATCTTACCGTGGCAGAAGGACGAGTGGAATTGAACGATGAGGTCCTTTGTTTGTGCGAGATGCGAATTTTTGCTAAGATAGATTCGTAATAAGGACAAGAGAAGTTTTATTCCGAGAAACGCTACAATACATGAGACTTTCCACGCTTATCTTCCTCGCCGTTCTTATCGCCGCGGCATCGAACGCTCAAAGAAAGAGCGACATCTTTAATCCTGAGGTACCTGTAACATGGCTGGGTATTGATCTTACGAAAGCTAAGTTCATTGGCGATCGCGAACGCTATGGATCAGAATCCGATATGAGAAAACTCGCCGAAGGATGGAATTCTATCTTTCTGAAAGAGCCCGACAAATTCAATGTGGCTCGTGCTATCGGAAGAAAGGAAGTGAAGAATGCGATAGAGGTCACCACAGACCATAATCAGCATTTGGATATTCTTTCCCACTATACAGATAACAAGGATCAGTTCGGTCACACCACGCTCTCCGATGTGAATGAGGTGGTGAGTGATTACGATTATTCCGGATTGTCCGGAGTTGGCCTGATGTTCATTGTAGAAAGTTTTAGCAAGCCTAATGGCAAAGCATCTGTCTGGGTAACATTCATCAATATGGATTCAAAAGAAGTTTTGTTTACAGAGAAAATGATGGGAGATCCGGGTGGTGCGGGATTACGGAACTATTGGGCAAATGCATGCCATAATATTCTGGATAGAATGAAATCGAAAGAGTTTGCGCGTTGGAAGAAGGCGAACTCCAGTTACTGATAAAAACAGGCAGTGGACCGGTTAAAGGTTTCACTGGTGAATGAAACGAATGTTAGTGCATCGTACTGAAGTGGTGGTGAGATTTAATGAGGCAGATCCTCTGGGTGTGGTTTGGCATGGTCATTATCTGCGCTATTTCGAAGATGGAAGAGAGGCCTTCGGAAAAGAGTATGGCATCTCGTACCTCGATTTATATGGCAAAGGATTAGCGGTGCCTGTTGTTTCGGTTCAATGCGATTATAAAAAACCACTTCGATACGGCAACACTGTGATCGTCGAGACAACCTTTGTTCCAAGCCCAGCGGCAAAGCTCCGATTCGAGTATAAAATGTTCGAGGCGGCTACCCGCGAATTGGTCGCTACTGGAAGCTCGCTGCAGGTGTTCGTTGATGTGAAGACGTTCTCGCTTCAGTTGACCGTGCCGGAATTTTTTGAAGAATGGAAGAACAAATGGATCGTCGCGAACTAAGAAAAGCATGGGCTGTCGGCGACGTGATCGTTTCTCCTTTGGGTTATGATACTGCTGGAAACTTCCGGCTCGTAAGTCAAGGATACTCAGGAATCAGACCCGTCAAGATCGGTCAGCGGGACACAGTGCTTGCCGCCGCTTTTGATGAGCTTCCGGAAGCCGGAGATGATATCACTTCTTTTGAACGAATTTGTTTTCAGGCCCTATCCTCCCTTTTGAAGGAAACGGATTTTGATCCCTCGAAAACTCTTCTTGTTTTATCGACGACAAAAGGCAATGTTGATCTTATTGAAAAAAGATTTACAGACCATCCAAGGCTAAACTTACCAGCAACGGCAGCGTTTATAAAAAGCAGTTTCGGGTTCGCTTCGCAGATCACGGTATCAAATGCGTGTACATCGGGGGTTGCGGCTATCATTGCAGCGGCGCGATTTATCGAGCAAGGCCGCTTTGACTATGCGGTGGTGCTGGGCGCGGATATTCTAAGCGAATTTGTTGTCTCAGGATTTCAAAGCCTTCTCGCCCTCTCTAACGGGCCCTGTCTGCCTTTTGACGTAAGCAGAAGTGGCATCAACCTTGGAGAAGGAGCAGCTGCTATTCTGCTTACCTCGCGTGTGGAGGAGTTCTCTGAAAAAGAGCCAGTCCAGATTACCGGAATGGGTACCAGCAATGACGCGAATCATATTTCCGGACCTTCGCGTACGGGAGAAGAACTTGCACTTGCTATTTCCCGCGCTTTGAAGGGTGCTAACGTTACGATTGATCATATCGACTTTGTTTCCGCCCACGGTACGGCTACACTTTACAACGACGAAATGGAGGCGAAAGCCTTCAATCTTTCCGGATTGGGTGATGTTCCTTTGCATAGCCTCAAAGGATATTTTGGACACACATTGGGCGCAGCGGGAGTGATTGAAACAATTATTGGAATGGAATCGCTTCGGCGTGGCGAATTGATTCAATCGCTTGGCTATTCCTCTCCGGGAACATCGCAATCTCTGAATATAATTACTGAAAAAGTCCTGCGTCCGTTGAACACGTTTCTAAAAACGTCTTCAGGTTTTGGCGGATGCAACGCAGCGATAATGCTGAATAAACAATCTAATTGAAATGAATTTTTTTGACACAGACAAACTAACAGCGCTCGAAGCAAAGGAAAAGGCACAGTGGATCGCCTTTGCACCGGTAGTCTTTCAGGTCACGAAGGTAATTCGGGATTCAGGCGTGTTGGAATTTATCAGTGAGAATCCCGGCACGACACAGGAGGAGATAGTCGCGCACGTCAAGATGCCTGCATACGGTGTGAGGGTCCTTGTTGAAAGCGCGCTTGGCATCGGACTTCTGATTGAGAAAGAAGGAAAGTATTCAACCACTAAGATGGCGTCTTTCATATTGCATGATCATCTTACCCGTGTGAATATGGATTTCGTTCACGACGTATGCTATCGGGGACTTTTTCATCTCGATGAGAGCATCCGTAATGGTAAGCCTGAGGGTCTGAAAGTATTCGGCGAATGGCCGACCATCTACGAAGGTCTATCCAGCTTACCGCTGAAAGTCCAGAAAAGCTGGTTCAATTTTGATCACTTCTATTCTGACTATGCGTTCCCCGACGTATTGCCACGGGTTTTTGAATCGAATCCGAAGACGCTTCTTGATATTGGCGGAAACACTGGGAAATGGGCTTTGCAATGTCTGCAGTTTAGCCCGGACGTTCGGGTCACCATCATGGATCTGCCGGGTCAGGTAGACATGGCAAAGAAGAATATCACTGCCAGGGGATTCGCTGACAGGATCAGTTTTTTTGAAACAAATCTTCTTGATGATTCTTTACCTTTTCCAAAAGATTTCGATGTTATCTGGATGAGTCAGTTCCTGGACTGTTTCTCTGAAGATCAAATCAGATCGATTCTCAGAAGATGTCACCAGGCATTGTCTCCGGATGGCTGCGTATATATTCTCGAACCGTTTTGGGATCGTCAGCGTTTTATGGCGTCGGCGTTTTCGTTGCAACAGACATCGATATACTTTACTGCTATGGCTAATGGGAACAGCCAGATGTATCATTCGGGAAACTTTATCCGGTACATTGAAGATTCCGGATTCAAAGTATCCGGTCAGGCCGACCTCATCGGTGTAAGCCACACTTTGTTAAGATGTAAGCCGGTTTAAAGGAAGGACCAGACAAGGAACTTGAGCATTAATATTTGAGACTAGCGTCATGTTGAAGACCGATGTATTGGTAATTGGGGCTGGCCCCGCAGGGAGCATCTCCGCGGCGATGATTCGCAGAGCGGGTTTTGACGTTGTATGTGTGGAGCGTGAAAAGTTTCCACGATTCGTGATCGGTGAGAGCCTTCTTCCGCGATGTATGGAAGTCCTCGAAGATGCGGGCTTTCTTGAAGCAGTGAAAAGCATGAACTTTCAGGAGAAATCAGGAGCAAAATTTCTGCGCGGCGATTCGGTCTCTGATTTTAATTTCACTGAACAGTATACTCCGGGTTGGAACTGGACCTGGCAGGTTCCACGTGTCGATTTTGATCAGGTTCTCGCCAATGAAGCGCAACGTATAGGGGTACCGATTCATTTTGAGACAACGGTAACGCGAATAACTTTCAATGACGACGAGAGTTCTCTTACCGAGGTTGTGCATCGGGATGGAACAAAGCAAACTATTCAGGCGCGGTTTATTGTTGATGCAAGTGGGTACGGACGCGTGATTCCGAGATTGTTCAATCTTGAGAAACCTTCAAGTCTTGATCCCCGGAAAGCATTGTTTGCGCACGTACATGACAGAAAGCGAAGGAACTTTGATGAGCCCAACCGCATCATTGTGGTGCTCTATGAGCCGGGCGTTTGGGTGTGGCTCATCCCGTTTTCTACCGGCAAGACATCATTGGGTTTTGTTGGTGATTTTAATTTCTTCGACAAATTGAGCGGCTCTCCTTCGGAACAATTCAAAACGCTGATAAATGCTCATCCATATTTGAGGGAACGTTTTGGTGACACCGAGTTTGATTTTGAACCCAGGACACTTGAGGCGTGGTCTGCCTCGACAGAAACGTTTTTCGGGAATGGTTTTGTACTCACCGGAAATGTCACGGAATTTCTCGACCCGATATTTTCTTCAGGGGTGATGTTCGCCACTGTTTCAAGTCATCTGGCAAGTAAACTTGTGATAAGAAAGTTGAAGGGAGAAAATGTCAACTGGGATGAAGAATATTCGGCCGTCATCCGGCAAGGAGTGGATACCTTCAGGACATATGTCATGGCCTGGTATGATGGAACACTAGAGAAAATATTTTTTGCTGAAGAGCAGGATGCAGAAGTGAAAAAGCAAATCTGTTCTGTTCTCGCCGGTTATGTATGGGATCAGAATAATCCATTTGTGAAAGATCATGAGCGTTCCCTTCGACGTCTTGCAAAATTAATTAACATCCGGCAACGACTCGAATCGAAATGATCAGCGGCTCTGTCATCATCAGAAACTATTCAGTTGTCCTCGATGGAAAGAAAATAATTTCCGGCGAAGGGAACCTTGATAGCTTTCTATTAAATGTTTACGAGAGGTCGTCAATCGACTATCCGAAATTCCATCGTATGGACAGGCTGGCTAAAGCGGGATTTCTTGCGGCCGAATTGCTGACCAGAGCACATGCGC
Organism: Bacteroidota bacterium; assembly: GCA_023431285.1. GTDB lineage: Bacteria > Bacteroidota > Bacteroidia > Cytophagales > Cyclobacteriaceae > Ohtaekwangia. The sequence continues at coordinate 39,536 of JAEYXN010000230.1, read as the reverse complement.
TTCCGCCGGCGTCGGCGGACACAGCTGTGATTCTTTCCAATAATAATTCCAGTCTGGATACAGACCGGCGTTATTTCGAGTCTTTGCAAAAGGTACCGAGCCCGGCTTTGTTTGTGTATACGCTCCCGAATATTGTCGTCGGAGAGATTTGTATCAGGCACAAAATCAATGGGGAAAATACCTTCCTTCTATCGGAGAATTTCGACACGAAATTGATCAGCGAATACGTTTCGATGATTCTCGAGGCGGGATCCTCAAGGGCATGCCTGGCAGGATGGGTTGATGTCCTCGACGAGCACCATGATGTTTTGCTATATTTGATTGAAAAAGAGAAAGCTGAGGCCGCCGACGTTGAGGCGAAACACCTCGAAGCCATTTATAAACAGGATTATGGAAAAACTCATCGCGAGTCTTAAGAAACAGATCATCGAAGCTTTAAATCTAAAACACTTAAAGCCTGAAGACATAGGGGATGATCAGCCGCTCTTCGGAGAGGGGCTCGGGCTTGATTCAATAGATGCCCTGGAACTGATTGTTTTATTGCAGCAGCATTATAATATCCGAATTGCCAACCCACAGGACGGTCCAAAAATTTTCCGCTCGGTGAAAAGCATTGCGGAATTTATTCAGGCAAATAAACCTTCGTAACGGCTTTGAAAGGAAGCGTATACATTGCTGGCGCCGGAGTTATTTCTGCGATCGGGAATTCCTGGTCGGAGAATTTCTTCGCGTTGCAAAATGGAATTTCCGGCATCAGCGAAATGATGGTGCTTGATTCGCTTCACCATGATTTACCGGTAGGAGAGGTAAAACTCACAAACCATGAACTGGCTTACCGAACCGGGTCTTCTCCGGACCTGAGTAGAACTGCGTTGCTGGGTATTCACGCTGCAAAGGAAGCCTGGCTTAATTCGGGGATCCGTAACATGAACTTCTGGCGTGTTGGTTTGATATCAGCAACTACTGTGGGGGGCATGGATCGTAGCGAAAGATTTTTTGATTCGTATTGCCGAGACGAGAGGAAAGGAAGACTTAGAGATGTATTTAATCACGAGTGTGGCAAGATCACAGAACGTATCGCTGATGCGATGGATATACGTGGATACCTCAGCACAATAAATACAGCCTGCTCTTCATCGGTAAATTCTATCATCTATGGCGCACGACTCATCAAGCACAATCATCTTGATGTTGTCTTTGCAGGAGGAACGGATGCGCTGACGAGATTTACTCTCAATGGTTTTAATAGCCTGATGATTCTTGACAAAAATCCGTGTCGCCCTTTTGATGCTTCCCGCAATGGTCTGAATCTCGGAGAAGGTGCCGGTTTTGTTGTGATGGTTTCCGACCGGGTGATGGAAGAAGAAAATCTTTCCCCGTTCGCAAAGGTTGCGGGCTTTGGAAATACAAACGATGCGTTTCATCAAACAGCATCATCTCCGGAAGGGAGAGGTTCATTCTCCGCGATGACAACTGCGATTGACAGCGCTGGCCTTAGTCCGGAAGAAATTGACTACGTGAATCTTCATGGAACAGGAACGCTTAACAATGATTTGTCAGAAGGAACCGCGGTAAAGAGATTGTTCGGTAGCAACGTTCCACGAATGAGCTCCACCAAAAGTTATACAGGTCATACGTTGGGAGCGTGTGGCGGAATAGAGGCGGTGTATTCTCTGATGAGCATTCGCGAAGGGGCAGTGTTTCCTAATCTACGCTTCAACGAACCGATGCCGGAAGTGAATATCGTTCCGCAGTGTGAGTTCGAAACGCTCCCGATCCGATATGTGATGAGTAACTCCTTTGGATTCGGCGGAAATTGTTCTTCAATCATCTTTTCGAAAAACTGAGGCATGAGCGTGTACATTAATGGCACCGGCACAATATCTCCTCAGCAAAGCTGGAACGATGAATCTTTGTTGATCCAGGCCTACGACTACCGTGGAACATTTCTTCCTGCAGTAGAGCCTGATTACGAGGAATGGCTAGACCCGCGGCAACTCCGACGCATGAGTCGTGTCATCAAGATGGGGATCGGCGCCGCGTTCATGGCATTGCGTAACGCGAAAGTTGAAGTGCCCGACGCTATCATTACTGCTACCGCGTACGGATGTCTCGAAGACACTGCTGTGTTCCTGAATAAGATGGTGGAGAATCGTGAGGAGAACCTGAATCCAACGCCGTTCATTCAATCGACTCACAATACGATTGGCGCACACGTCGCGATGTTGCTCCAGTGCCAGGGTTATAACCAGACGTATACACATTCTGCTTTTTCTTTTGAGAATGCATTGATTGATGCAATGATGTTATTGGAGGAATCCAGTTCAAAGAGGATTCTCGTAGGTGGTTTTGATGAGGCGACGCACGTAAGCAGAAATATTCTTTCCCGGTTTGGAATTTTCCGAAAGAAGCTTGCGAGCACTCTTCGTGTGTTTGGTCAGCGTCGCAAAGGAACAATGAATGGAGAAGGCGCAGCTTTCTTCCTGCTGACTGGAACTGAGAGCCGGAATTCGCTGGCATCCATTGAAAACGTGCAGACGTTTTATCGTCCCAATGCGCAACGAATCCGCGATGGAATTGAAATCCTTATTCGCGAGGCGGGGCTACAACCATTGGATATAGATCTTGTGCTTCTTGGCAAAAACGGCGACCGTGTTCATGACGGACATCTTGATATAGTTACGGAAAGCATATTCCCCCGGAGTATGGTGGGTTACTTTAAACATTTGTCGGGAGAATATCCCACGGCCACTGCATTCGCCCTTTGGCTGGGCGCCAGAATACTCTCGGAGAGCCACGTCCCGGAAGTCGTTTTGTTCAGGCAGATACCCCGACCGTTGAAGCATGTCCTGATATTCAATTCCTGGTTTGATACCCATTACTCTGCTATCCTTCTGAAATCATGTCGAAGTATAACATAGTAAGTACCATCTTTCTGGCGTTGTTATTCACGTCATTGATCTTCGAGGGGGTGATCGATTTTTCGATATGGTGGTACATTTCATTAGTGCTGGTATTCCTCACAATTTCGGCGATCGGTTCCGTTGTTTTATCGCTACAATATTTTACTCCAGTAGTCTCAAAAGGCGTGCATGGTGTGGCGCTTACTTTTGATGACGGTCCCGTCGTCGGAAAAACAGATCGGGTATTGGACGTGTTAAAATCATTCAAAGCGCCTGCCGCTTTTTTTTGTATTGGTAACAGGCTCGCGGCGAACCATGAACTCGGGCGCAGAATCAATGAAGAAGGGCACCTTCTTGCAAATCATAGCTACTTTCATAGGGCAACATTCGACCTTCAGAGTTCGTCGATGATTTCGAAAGAGTTGGCGGACACCGATTTGCAGGTCGCGACGATTACCGGTAAGCGTTCCCGATACTTCCGGCCGCCCTATGGAGTTACCAATCCGATGGTTGCCAAGGCGGTTCAGCGCAGGAATTATACAGTTGTCGGATGGAGTATTCGTTCATTCGATACCGTGATTAAGGATCCGCAGAAACTATTCCGCCGCGTAACCAAATCATTGAAGTCCGGTGATATCATTGTTTTTCATGATCATGGAGAAGCAACGATACAAATTCTTCCCGCACTGTTGGAGCATATTCGAATGTCTGGATTGAAAGTTGTAAGGTTGGATGAAATGATTAATGATAAACCATATGCGTAATCTCCTGTTCATCGCCATATTGCTTGTCACATCCGACATGATGGCTCAAACGGCTGGCTTTAAACCAGTTTCAGATATGCTGGAATTTCACCAGGAGTTTCGCATTAAGTCTGCAGAGCTTAAAACGATCGCGAGCGATTTCAAGCAGGAAAAGGAACTCGCCGCTTTGTCGGAAAAGATTACGTCGACTGGGAAATTCTGGTTCAGGAGAAGTAATCAGGTGCGCATTGATTATGAAGCTCCGTTTGCTTACCGTCTGATCATGAATGGCGATCAGATTCTTTTAAAAGATCAACAAAAGGAAAACCGCCTTAACATCAAATCCAATAAACTGTTTCAGCAAGTGAACAGGATCATACTCGATTGTATTCAGGGATCTATTCTCGATAGCAAAGATTTTACAACCCTCGTATTTGAAAATGAAAACTCGTTCCTTCTTCAAATGACGCCTGCAAGCAAAAGCCTGAAGGAGTTTTTTGAAACTATAAGCCTGTACGTTGACAAACGAGACTATTCAGCTGATAAGATTATCATGAGCGAACCGGGTGGTGATACGACAGTGATGACTTTCGGAAAAAAGAAAGTGAACCAACCAATCAGCGATGAGACTTTTGCTCTTTAGCATATTCACAATGTCGCTTTTGGGTTGTGGCCCTTCCGAGTATAATTCATTGCAAAAGTATGATAGGCCAGATTGTCTTACGTCGTTTCTGAAAAGCCCTGCGTCAGCCTTGTATCAGACTTCAATCGATGTTTACGGAAAGCATTTAAGTGGACTGCTGTTCGTGAAAGAAATGGAGGATGGCCGATATCGCACCGTGTTCACCAATGAAGCCGGCGTGACCTTTTTTGATTTTGAATTTTCAGGTACAGACGGATTCAAAGTGCACAAAATCATCAGTCAGCTTGATCGCAAGCCTGTTATCACCACGCTCCAAAAGGACTTCACATTGATGCTGAGGATTCCATTCATGGCGGCCGATCTCCCCGTTTTCCGGCGGGGCGACGAGATTCTGATGGCGTCTGATCAAAAAACAGGCACAGCCTATTTCATAACCGATGCGGATTGTGCTTCTTTGCGAAGGCTGGAATGGGGATCCGGGCGCAAACGCATTGTCAGCATTACGATGGATGGACCCTATGAACAGCCAACTTCGATTAAGATAGATCATCACACGTTCGATATGACGATCGCCTTACAAAAAATTGAAAGGGATTAATGCTTCTGAATAAATTATACACCCTGACGTCGCAGCAATCGGAGGGAGGCAAAGTATCTGCCCGGATCTCATTCGATCGTTCGCACCCTATCTTTGAAGGGCACTTCCCTGGTCATCCCGTGGTGCCTGGTGTATGTATGATACAGATTACCCGTGAGGTGATGGAGGTTGAGGTGGGTGAGAAGCTGAGGATTACTCATGGCGATAACATGAAGTTTCTTTCGATAATCAATCCGAATGAACACAAAGATGTTGACATTCAAATAACGTTCACTGAGGAAAGCGGTTTGTTCAAAGTAAATGCGACGCTGCTGTCAGGAGAGGTGACGTTCTTCAAGTTCAAAGGAACCTTCAGTAAATGATGGATCAAATCTCTGACATTTTCGACGATCTGAAGGTTTGTGTCCTTATTCCCACCTATAATAACTCGCGCACTTTGTCAGCGGTGATCAGTTCAGTGGCGACAGTCACAAGAAATATCATCGTTGTGAATGATGGATCAACAGATGAGACGCCCTCCATCCTCGAACAGTTTTCATTCGTTCATGTTGTGGGATATAAAGAGAACCAGGGAAAAGGTGTCGCACTAAGAAGGGGTTTTGCAAAAGCGGTGGAGCTTGATTACGATTACGCGATTTCTATTGATAGCGATGGGCAGCACTTTGCGGACGACCTTCCATCCTTTATCGAGAAGCTACAACTACATAAAAAAGCGATCATCATTGGTGCACGAAACATGAACCAAAGTTCCGTCCCGGGAAAGAGCAGCTTTGGAAATAAGTTCTCAAATTTTTGGTTCCGACTAGAAACGGGTATAAGCATTTCGGACACTCAGAGTGGATATCGTCTTTATCCTGTTTCTTTGATTCACGACTGGACTTTTTTTACGCGGAAGTATGAGTTTGAAATTGAGGTCCTGGTTCGTGCTGCATGGAGTGGGATTGAAGTTGTTGAGGTACCGGTAAAGGTTTTCTATCCGGAAAAGTCAGAGCGCATCAGCCACTTCCGGCCGTTCCGCGATTTCTCCAGGATCAGCGTGTTGAATACGTTTCTTGTAATTATCACCTTCCTTTGGATCAAGCCCCGCGACTTCTTCAGAAGCCTTAAAAAAAAAAAATCGGACAAATCATCCGGGAGCATTTGTTCAATCCCGATGAGTCCGACTCACTGAAAGCTGCGTCCGTCGGCTTTGGTGTGTTTATGGGTATTGCACCCGTATGGGGATTTCAGCTCCTGATCGCCATAACCCTAAGTTTTCTTTTCCGTCTGAACAAGGCGCTTGTGATCATTGCTGCCAACATAAGCATTCCTCCAATGATTCCTTTCATCATATTTATCAGTCATGCGGTAGGCGGCTGGTGGTTGGGTGAAAAGGCGCAAAAGATTTCATTCTCTAATGAAATTACCCTTGCAATGATTCACGAAAACTTTGTGCAATATGTAATCGGTGCTGTGACTCTGGCCATCATTTCAGGTATTATCTTTGGGGTTCTGACTTACGGGACGCTAAAATTGCTGAACGTAAGAAAGAAAACTTAAAACTTCGCAGCACCGGTATTTATGGAACGCCCTTTCCTGACGATTTACGATTACTTTCAACGTAGCAAGGGGGTTTTCTGGGCTGTACTGATGGGTTCAATCCTTCTCCTCGGAATTGGTGCTACGCAGGTCAGACTTGAAGAGGATATCACAAGATTTTTTCCGAACGATGACCGCGTTGAAAAGCTTACTTACATTTTTAAGAACTCACGCTTTTCAGACCGGCTGGTTGTAATGGTCTCCGTACGCGATAGTTCGTACGCCCCAGTTCCAGATACGCTCGTGCGAATAGCGGATCAGTTGTGCGATTCAATCAGTACAAAGCTGTCTACTCATATTTCGGAGATCCGGGGAAAGATTGATGACTCTGGTGTCGTATCATTGTTCAAAGGGATTCAGGATCGTCTCCCGGTATATCTGACCGACGACGATTACGCGAGAATCGATTCACTATCTGATCAAGTTGAGGTTGCAAAAGTCCTGGAGCAAAATATCAGACAACTTATCGCGCCGGGCGGAATTGTGATGAAAAAGGTGATCGTAAGGGATCCACTTGGTTTCTCGTTACCAGTCATGGGCAGGCTGCGAAACCTGCAGGTTGATGACAATTTCGAAATCTACGACAATTACATCGTCACAAAGGATCGTCGGCACTTGTTGGTCTTCGTTCAGCCAAAGTATTCGTCAACAGAAACTAAGAATAACGCCGTACTACAGAGGGAACTCGACGAAGTAATCTCTTCTGTCGCATCGACGAACCCAGAAATATTGGTTTCTTACTTTGGAGGATCTGTCGTCGCTGTTGGAAATGCCACACAACTTCAGCGAGACACAATTCTGACGGTATCCATCATGATCGTCCTTCTTCTGGTGGTGCTGCTTTCTTTTTTCAGGAAGAAGCGGGTTCCCTTTCTGATTCTCCTCCCTGTCGTTTTCGGGGCGCTCTTTTCCCTGAGTGTAATCGCAGTTACAAAATCATCACTGTCTGTTCTGGCTCTTGCTGTAGGGGCGGTCATTCTGGGTGTGGCTGTTGATTACTCCATCCACTTTCTGGTGCAACTCAGGGAGATAAGGGACACACGCCAGGTGATCAAGCATGTAGCCAAGCCGTTGACAATTGGAAACTTCACGACGGTCTTAGCTTTTCTTTGTCTTCAATTTACAAATGCTGCGGTCCTGCAGGACGTTGGATTGTTTGCAGCACTCGCGCTCATTGGTGCGGCATTAAGCTGTCTTATTTTTTTGCCTCACCTTATTGATCCTGCCGGGGTTCCCGAACAAAAGACTGACCTCATCCGACGTATTTCGGTTTCGGCGTTTGACAACAAACGAATGGTGGTCTATGCCATTTTCTTGCTCACGCCTGTCTTTCTTTATTTTGCGGGCGAAGTTAGGTTCAACAGCGACATGAACAAACTTAACTTCATGACACAGTCGATCCGTGAGGCGAATCAACGTCTGGAGTCGATCACCAAGTCGTCGTTGAGTTCTGTTTATGTAGTTTCCTCCGGAACACGTATGGAGGATGCGTTGCGAAGGGCGGAACGTACTTCCCCCGTTCTGGAAAACCTTCGTCATCAGGGAAGCCTTACGAGAATTGACGGCGTCTCCAATTTCGTTTTCTCCGACTCTCTGCAGAATGCCCGGATCAAAAAATGGAATTCATTCTGGACTCCGGACAGGATTGAAAAAATTCGGAATTTAATGGCGGAGGAGGCGCCAAAGGTGGGCTTCTCAAATATTGTCATCTCAAACCTAGACTCTCTTTTGCTGAGAAAATATGAACGCGTTCCCAGTGACACTACCAATATTTTCCGTAGATCATTCTTCAGAGACTTAATGATTGAAGAAGATGGTCGTGCGACGGTTGTTACTACTATTAACGGCGATATCGGAAAAAGAAGTAGTGTCTATGAAGAATTGAAAAAAACAGCATCCACTCCTCTCGATAGAGGCATGCTTACAAATCTTTTTGTGGACTATGTGCACTCCGACTTTAACTACATTGTGAATGTCACTTCTATTCTTGTTTTTCTGGCGTTGCTTATTTCTTACGGGCGCATTGAGCTGACGTTGATTACATTTATTCCGATGCTGATTACCTGGATATGGATCCTTGGAATCATGGCGTTGCTGCAAATTGAATTTAACATCGTCAACGTTATGGTGTCCACGTTCATCTTTGGGCTGGGTGACGACTACAGTATTTTTATCACAGATGGCCTGCAAAACCAGTATCGTTCGGGCAAGAATAGTATCGCCGGAGTAAGGACATCAGTATTTCTCTCAGCGATTACCACTGTCGCAGGTCTTGGCGTTCTGGTGTTCGCAAGACACCCTGCCCTGAAATCTGTGGCCGCAATATCGATCATCGGAATTCTTTGCGTGTTTGTAATGTCTCAATTAGTGCAGCCGTTCTTGTTTCGTGCATTAATATCGGGACGCACAGAACGGGGACTTCCTCCAATTACAGCCCTCGGTGCGTTCAAAACATTTTATACCTACGCATGGTTTGTCGTTGGATCTTTCCTGCTCACAATTGTCGGCCTGATACTTCGTGCGGTGCCTTTCAAAAGAGAAAACTTCAGGCACGCATTTCATTGGTTGATTTCCCGGTTTACGTGGTTTAATCTTGCTTCAGCATACCAGCTTTCGATCAACATCAGAAACCGCCATAAAGAAACTTTTGCTGAGCCGTCGGTGATTATCGCAAATCACTCTTCGTTTCTTGATATTCTGATCACTACTTCTCTCCATCCGAAACTTATCCTCCTCACAAACAAGTGGGTTTACAACAGTCCTGTATTCGGGGGAGTGGTTCGTCTTGCCGACTACTACCCGGTCATGGAAGGAGCGGAGGGAAGTGTTCCCCAACTTCGCGAGCGTGTAGCCGAGGGGTACTCCATCGTAGTTTTTCCAGAAGGAACCAGGTCGCCGGATGGCGTGATCAAGCGCTTTCATAAAGGTGCGTTCTTTATGGCAGAACAACTTAATCTGCCTATTCTTCCGTTGTTGATCCACGGGGCGGGGGACGGAATCCGGAAAGGGGACATGTATCTGAACAACAGCCGAGTGACTGTAGTGTTTCTGAGTAAAATCTTTCCGGGTGATGACTCCTTTGGAGCGACGTATGCGGAGAGGACGAAGATGATCGGCAGGTTTTTCCGTGCCAAACATGAGAAGCTACGCCAGGAGATTGAAAGTCCAGGTTATTTCCATCATAAGCTGATTACGAACTATCTGTATAAAGGGCCGGTTCTCGAATGGTACATGCGTATAAAGTTGAGGTTGGAGAAGGACTATGAAGCCTTTCATAAACTCGTTCCGTTGAACGCTTCTGTACTCGACCTCGGCTGTGGTTACGGGTTTCTGGATTATATGCTTCAGTTTCTTTCCAACGGCCGGGTTATTACCGGTGTCGACTATGATGAAGAAAAGATTGAAACTGCGCAGAATGGATACCTGCGCTCTGAAAGACTCAATTTTATCTGTAGCGATGTTACTCAGTTCCCGCTCACTCAATATGATGTGATCATTATCGCTGATGTCTTGCACTACCTTGCGTCAGACGAACAGGACCGCCTGATCACCCGTTGCTTCGGGGCTTTAAATCCGGGGGGAAGATTGATCATTCGTGATGGAAATAAAGACCTGGAGCAGCGTCATAAAGGAACGAAGGCAACGGAATTCTTTTCAGTGAAACTTCTTGGTTTCAACAAGTCCCGGAACGATCTCAACTTCATCTCGGGATCTGAACTTACTGAAAAGGCTCATCGTCATGGTCTCACCGTTGAGGTTCAGGATGATTCACGTTTTACTTCGAATGTTATTTTTGTGATTTCAAAACCGGAAGGGATTCATGCAGAAGTTTGACGCGGTAATAATTGGAAGCGGTCTCGGTGGACTGGCATGCGGAACGATCCTGGCAAAGGAAGGATACAAAGTTTGCGTACTTGAGAAGAACGAGCAGATCGGGGGGACGCTGCAGACGTTTGTGAGAGACAGGGTAATCTTCGATTCGGGTGTTCACTACGTTGGTGGTCTTGAAAAAGGACAAAACCTGTATACGCTGTTTCAATATCTCGGCATCATGGATAAGTTGAAACTCCGGAAAATGGACGAGGACGTATTTGATGCTATTATCTTCGATGGGGACCCGAAGACTTACAAATACGCCCAGGGTTATGAAAATTTTATTCAAACTTTGTTGAAGGATTTTCCAGAGGAAGAAGAAGCGATCAGGAAATATTGTGACGGTATAAAAGAAGTTTGCAGTAAGTTTCCTCTGTATAATCTTAGAAGCGGCGATTACTTCGAAAAAGTTGGCGTGCTGGAAATTGATACGCAGACGTTTCTTGAGTCAATTACTTCCAACACGAAACTCCAGAATGTATTAGCGGGTACGAGCCTGTTATATGCCGGCGTTCCATACAAGACACCCCTTTACGTGCACGCGCTGGTAATTAATAGTTATATAGAAAGCTCCTGGCGGTTCATTGACGGCGGATCACAGATATCGCGACACCTTTCCCGGCAGATTCATTCTCTCGGCGGGACTATTCGGAAACACAAGAATGTCGTACGACTGGTTGAGTCCGAAGGAAAACTTAAGTATGCTGAAACGGACAGGGGTGAAAAATTTCATGGCGATCTTTTCATTTCAAATGTACATCCTGCAAAAACCATTGAGATGACACAGAGTGATTTGATTAAGAAAGCATATAGAAGTCGGATAAAGGGTCTCGATAATTCGATTTCAACATTCTATGTGAATGTCGTATTGAAAAAGAATTCTTTGAAATACGTCAATCATAATTATTACTACTTCGCGGAGAACGACGCGTGGTGTGTTCTTAATTACACTGAAGACAACTGGCCAAGAGGCTATGCGTTATTTTTTACTGCATCGTCCCGTGCGGATGAGTATGCTGAAGCCGTTACGCTGATGACGTACATGAAATTCAGCGACGTGGAGAAATGGGCACACACTTTTAATACCGTCTCTAAAGAAAAAAGCCGCGGTGAGGATTATGAGGCTTTCAAAAAACAAAAGGCAGAGAAGTTGTTCGATTTAGTAGAAGAGAAATTCCACGGCTTTAAGGACTCCATCGAATCTTATTATACGGCGACACCGCTTTCTGTGCGTGATTATATTGGCACTGATGACGGATCGCTTTACGGGATCGTGAAAGATTATAAAGAGCCAATGCGGACCTTTATAAGTCCGCGTACCAAAATTCCAAATTTGTTTTTGACGGGCCAAAATCTGAACCTGCATGGAGTTTTGGGTGTTACGGTAAGCGCAGTGCTTACTTGCTCAGAAATATTGGGCATTGATTACGTTGTGAGTAAGATCAGAAATGTTTAAACGGATCGTTAAAATATTTGCATGGGTTTTCGGTAGCATGGTGGTGCTCGTCCTGATTTTAGCTTTATATATCAGGGTCGTTAGCGTAACCAATCCTCCCGTACCGGCAGATACAACCGTTTTGGCATTGACAGTGTCCCAGCCGGACAGTGGGCTCTTTAAAATCGGTAACAACTGGTTCCGTCAAAGTGAAAGTGGTTTATACGAGCTTTACGTCGAGGGCGCTCCCTTTGAAAGGGGAGTCATCAACGGTAAGCTTACACGCGATCTGGTCCGGTACCAGGAAGAGGTATTCACTAAACAGATCGATCAACTGGTACCATCACGAGGTTACCTCAATATTCTGAAATACTTCGTCGGATACTTCAACCGCGACCTGGATACGTACATCCCGGAAGAGTATCAGCTTGAAATTTATGGTGTTTCAAAAGCGGCGTCAGAAGACTTCAATTATATCGCGCAACCTTATCAGCGTATTCTTAATTATCATGCCGCCCATGACATAGGCCATGCGTTGCAAAATATGTCACTCGTCGGATGTACAGCTTTCGCGACATGGGGTCCCTCATCGGCTGACAGTTCGCTGATCATTGGACGGAATTTCGATTTCTATGTCGGGGATGATTTTGCCCGTGACAAGATTATCGCCTTCTATAAGCCCGACGATGGCTTCCCCTTTATGATGGTCACTTTCGGTGGAATGACAGGTGTCTTGTCTGGAATGAACAATCAGGGGCTGACAGTTACAATTAATGCGGCGAAGTCCGACATTCCTTCTTCAGCGGCAACGCCTGTCTCGCTTGTGGCAAGAGAAATCCTCCAATACGCGTCCACAATTGATGAAGCTTATGCAATCGCCTCTCGCAGAGACTTGTTTGTGGCTGAATCATTTCTGATTGGCTCAGCGAAAGATGGAAAGGCTGTTGTTATTGAAAGAAGCCCCGACGCCATCGGACTCTACGAATCGGACTCAACGTCGCTTATATTGACAAACCATTTTCAGGGAGAAAAACTTGGGCAGACCCAGCTTAATAATGAGCATATGCGCACAAGTGCCTCACCTTATCGGCAAGAGCGTGTAAGGCAGCTGCTGGAATCTGGGTTGCCCAATACCGTGGAGAAGTCAACCGCGATCCTGAGAAATCAAAAAGGATTGAATGAAAAAGAGATCGGTATGGGAAATGAAAAACTGATCAACCAACTCGTCGCCCATCATGCTGTGGTGTTTCAACCTGAAAAACAACTGGTGTGGGTATCAACAGCGCCATGGCAGCTTGGAAAGTTTGTATGTTATGATCTAAACAAGATTTTTGGCAAAATCTTATCTACCAACGAAGAGGTCTACGAAAGTGATAAAATTATCCCTGCTGATAGTTTTCTTCTTACAAAAGAATTCACAGACTATGTTAAATTTGGTAAGTATCGGTTTCCTTTTGCTCCCCGCACTGACATGCATCCGGATAGCCTGGTCAAATGGAACCCACAATCATATCACGCATATATGCTAGCTGGTGACTATTATATGGAGCACAAAGACTTTTTGAGAGCTGGTGAAATGTATGAGGTGGGGTTGACCAGGGAGATCGCTACTTTACAGGAACGCGATCATATGATCCGGAATCTTGCACGCTGTAAAAAGGAAATGGAATGATCGTCGGCGTTGGTATCGATATCATTGAAGTAGAACGGGTCGCATTGAAATTGAACCGCAATAATGGGTTTTTAGAGAAAGTATTTTCTCCGGCTGAGATCGCAGCATGTAAGAGCAGCGTTAGCGAGCAGGAGAGTTTTGCAGCGAGATTTGCAGCTAAAGAAGCCTTTCTAAAAGCTACCGGTAAAGGACTTTCCGCTGGACATGACCTTTGTGATATAGAGGTGTTGAACGAAGAAAGTGGTAAACCTTCCATTCAGTTGCGAAATTCATTTGCGGAGTTGGGAAAGGAAAATGGCTGGAATAAGGTCCACGTTTCATTGTCACATATAAAATCTACTGCGTGCGCAATGGTAATTATTGAATCATGAATTTTCAACCTGAAATAGAACGCGCCAGTGAAGAAGAGATTCTCCATCTTCAGGAAGAGAAGTTGAAGTCGTTGATTCAATATCTTTCTTCGCACTCACCTTTCTACCAGGAGCTGTTTCGAAAAGCTGGTGTTAACGCAAATGAGATTCAGTCGATTTCAGATTTGGCCCGGATTCCCATCACATCAAAAGACGATTTGCAGGAACGTAATTGGGATTTCCTTTGTGTCCCGCGAAATGAAGTCGCGGAATACATGAGCACATCAGGAACGTTGGGCAGACCCGTGACCGTAGCCCTGACTTCAAGAGATCTGGATCGGCTCGCGTATAATGAGGCGTTGTCCTTTGCCTGCGCTGATGGAGGTAAAGAAGATGTCTATCAGTTGATGTTGACATTGGATCGTCAGTTTATGGCGGGCGTTGCCTATTACCACGGAATACGAAGGCTTGGTGCTTCCGTCGTCAGGGTAGGGCCCGGAGTACCGGCGATGCAGCTCGATGCTATTGAAAGGGTGAAGCCCACCACGCTGGTTGCGGTACCATCGTTTTTATTAAAACTCCTGGAGTATGCTGAAGAGCACAGCATCAATCTGAATTCCACCAGCGTCAAGAAGGCTGTTTGTATCGGCGAAAGCCTGAGAGGAGCTGATCTCGAGTTCAATACTATTGGAAAACGCATCAAAGAGAAATGGAATATCCAGTTGTATGGAACGTATGCTTCAACAGAAATGCAAACTGCATTCACAGAGTGTAGTCATGGCGTTGGTGGCCATCATCATCCCGAACTTGTTATCGTAGAAGTATTGGATGATCATAGCAACTCAGTTGTGGATGGTCAGCATGGCGAAATCACTATAACGACTTTGGGAGTTGAAGGAATGCCTCTGTTGCGATACAAAACTGGTGATATTGCGACTGTTTTTCGCCAGCCTTGCCGTTGTGGAAGATCTACTTTGCGACTCGGGCCTGTTCTTGGACGAAAGCAGCATCTTATCAAACTCAAAGGAACGACGATCTATCCTACCGGAATTTTTGAGATACTCAATGAAGTAAACCTTGTGAGAGATTATGTTGTAGAGGCTTATGAAGGCGAGGTGGGCACCGACGAGCTGCGAATTCACATTCTTATCGATGGCCAGAATGCCGATAGCATCGAACAGAAACTTACCGCTGTATTTCAATCGCGTCTAAGGGTGCTTCCGGAACTCCGATTTGTCACTCAGCATCAACTAGAACTTCTGCAAATGGGAAAGGGAGAACGAAAAATCCGCAGGTTTATCGACTCACGTAAGTCTGTAACTTAATTCCCTCCGACGGCTTTCAATAACAAGCCCTGAACTCTTTCACTGACTTTTAATGAGCCCGCTTCTTTGAGACACCTGGGCGAAATCTTTTTCAATGTCTTTCTCAGGATTTCAACCACCTTTTCGTCGTTGTGCTGAGACGCAAAATCTTCGAGATAATGCTCGATAAAAACCAGGCAAACCACATCTTCCAATAACTGAGTATCCGGATTTGTAGTAAGTTCTTTCTTCAGCAGCAGCGCCTTGACTTTGTCAATGGTCTCCTCATCATATCCTGCTTTTTTTAGAATGGGTTCTGCCACACGCGCATGATGAAATTTTTCCGATGACCGCCATTGCAGATAGCCTTTTCGGTCCATCGCGTATGAGTTACGCGGAATCTCCCATCGCCCGATGTGCTGGGCTCTTGCTGCAAGCTGGAGGTATTCCGGCGCATGAGGAGCATAGTCGTTCAGCCGGGCACTCATACGCTGCCCATAAAGTAATTCTTTTGGTATACCCTTGCCGTCAATCTCTTCTATATGAGGGTCCTTCGCATTGTAGGCATCGAAGGCGTCGAAAGCGTGTTGAAGTTTTGCTGACATATTCTTAAAGTCACCAAATTTATACAGCCACTTTCATTTTTACGGCGTCGGCGGCAAGGATTTCTGCAAAGTTTCCATGACGCACTACGCTCCCTACCACGATTATTGCAGGTGCTGCGATCCGTGCAGATGATGCTGTTTCCATAATTGATGACGCGGTTCCTGTAATTGAACGCTGTCTTTCTGTAAAAGCACCCTCTACAATGGCTACGCTTTCGTCGTGAGATCTCGCCTCCGTGATAATGTCCATTATTTCCTTAAGTTTTGATAATCCCATCAGGACGACAATCGTGGCCGTCGATTTTGCGGCGAGCATTAGATCACCTGATAGTTCCCGGGAAGATGTGGTCCCTGTAACGACCCAAAAGCTTTCGCTGACCGTTCGCAACGTAACGGGTATCCCTGCGGCCATTGGACCTGCAATCGCGCTCGATATGCCTGGAATTACTTCAACATCGAAGCCTGCTTCTCTTACGTAGCAACATTCTTCGTAGCCGCGTCCGAATACAAAAGGGTCGCCTCCCTTTAACCGCACCACTACTTTGAATTCGCGGGCATATGAAACGATGAGTTCATTAATCTGCTGTTGCGAGAATGAATGGCTGTCTTTACGTTTTCCAACATAAATAAGCTTACACCCAGTTTTCGCTTCGGTCAAAAGCTCGGCGCCGACCAGTGCGTCGTAAAGAATCACATCCGCGCTCCTTAAAGCCTTCAATGCTTTTACTGATATGAGTTCAGGATCCCCAGGTCCTGCACCTGCGATGATTACACGATGTCTTTGGTATGTCATAAAATAAATATACGTAAAAATACGTAAATAATCCTTGCTATTCTGATGCGTTAATACGTATTATTACTTAAAAATAGGCAATTCGATACTTAAAACGTTTGCATATGGCACGTATAATCGTAGTTGGTAATGGAATGGTAGGTTACAAATTCTGCGAGAAGCTCCGCAGCAAGTCGAAGGACTGTGAAATCATTGTATATGGAGAAGAGCCCAGGCCGGCTTACGACCGTGTCCATCTCTCGAGTTACTTTTCAGGATCATCAGCCGAAGATCTTCTCATGGCTCCTCTTTCATGGTATGCGGAGCAAAAAATCACTCTTCATACCGGTGAGTTAGTAACCGAGATTGATCGTGTCGGAAAAAAAATCACAACTCACACCGGTCGCGTTGATCATTACGATTTTCTCGTACTGTCTACAGGGTCCGGTGCCTTTGTACCTAACATCGAAGGCGTCGAACGCCATGGTGTATTTGTCTATAGAACGATCGAGGATCTCAACCAGATCATTGATTATTCTAAGAAGGTGAGACGCGGCGCCGTGATGGGTGGTGGGCTTCTCGGCCTTGAAGCGGCAAAGGCTTTATTGGATCTCGGACTTGAAACCCACGTGGTAGAGTTTGCACCACGACTGATGCCACGGCAAATTGACGCCGCTGCCTCAGAAGTTCTCGCATACAGGCTCTCTCAGCTCGGCATTCGGATTCATACAGGAAAAAGCACTACACGAATTGATGGCAACGGAAAGCTTGAGGGGCTCGCATTCGCTGACGGCACAAACCTCCAGGTAGAAATGCTCGTCATCTCCGCGGGTATTCGCCCCCGTGACGAACTCGCTAAGTCTTCCGGTCTGGATGTGCATCCAAGAGGAGGGATCGTAGTTGACAATCATCTCCGCACTAACGATGCGCATATCTTTGCCATTGGCGAGGCTGCCGTTCATAATAATATGGTGTACGGCCTGGTTGCTCCCGGATACGACATGGCCGAAGTAGTTGCGCGCCAACTGACAGGTGATACGACAAAGCAATTCACAGGATTCGACATGTCTACGAAACTCAAATTAATCGGCGTTGACGTAGGAAGTTTTGGTGATCCGTTTTGTGAATCAACCCCTTTTATCCCGATAGTGTTCCATGATAAACTGAACGGTACCTATAAGCGCATTAACGTTTCTGAGGATGGAAAGCAACTCCTCGGCGGCATATTGATCGGTGATGCATCGCAATACAGTATGCTTCACCAAATGGTAGTGAACAAAATGGCACTTCCAGCAAATCCATCATCTTTGATTGTTGGAGGGGGAGGTTCAAAAGAAGGGGATGAAGCTGGTGGAGTAAAAGCACTACCCGATACAGCACAAATTTGCTCCTGCGAGAATGTGTGTAAAGGAGATATTGTTCAACAGGTTTCTGAATGTGGTGCAAAGTCCGTTGATGATATAAAGAAGTCGACTAAGGCGTGCACAGGATGCGGCGGTTGCACACCATTGGTGAATGACCTGATTAAGATGACACTCGAATCAATGGGCCAGGTAGTGAAACGAAGTTTGTGCGAACACTTCGATTATACCCGCCAGGAATTGTTCGACATCATCAAGATAAAAGAAATCAAAAGTTACGATGCCTTGCTTGATCAGCATGGTGCCGGTGATGGATGTGAAATCTGTAAGCCGGCTGTGGCTTCCTTGATGGCAAGTATCTGGAACGAACCGATCCTTGAGCAGGATACGATCCAGGATACTAATGACCGCTTCCTCGCGAATATCCAGCGTGGGGGTACCTACTCCGTTGTGCCGCGCATACCTGGGGGGGAGATAACTCCGGAGAAACTCATCGCTATCGGAAGAATTGCAAAGAAATATGATCTCTACACGAAGATCACCGGTGGCCAGAGAATCGATATGTTCGGCGCTCGTGTGGAACAATTGCCTGACATCTGGGAAGAACTGATCATGGAGGGATTCGAAAGTGGTCACGCATATGGAAAAGCATTGCGCACAATTAAGAGTTGTGTTGGATCAACCTGGTGTCGCTATGGTGTTCAGGACTCAGTCTCATTTGCTGTCTTTATAGAAGATCGTTACAAAGGAATTCGCGCGCCACATAAGCTGAAGGGAGCTGTATCTGGTTGCATACGCGAATGTGCTGAAGCGCAGTCGAAAGACTTTGGAATAATCGCGACAGAGAAAGGTTGGAATCTTTACGTGGGTGGTAATGGCGGGGCACGTCCTCAGCATGCGAAGTTACTCGTTGCAGATGTCGATACCGAAACGTGCGTGAAATTAGTGGACCGCTTTCTTGCTTTCTATATCAAGACTGCTGATCCGCTGACGAGAACGGCCACGTGGTTGAACAAGATGGAAGGTGGGCTTTCCTACTTATATGATGTCATCGTGAATGATTCTCTTGGCATTTGCCAGGATCTCGAAAGAGAAATGCAATCATTGATTGATAATTATCACTGTGAGTGGAAGAAAGCAGTCGAAGATCCCTCTCTCAGGGCGAAGTTCCGACACTTCATCAACTCGGATCAATCCGACCCAACATTGGAGTTTGTAGATATGCGAGGACAGAAATGTCCTGTAGACTGGACCAGAACATCAGGCAAATAAAGAACCAAGCTATGGAAGTACAAAACGAATTAAACACATTCACCCCACGCGCAGAGAATGAGATTTCAGTCTGGTTCCGCGCCGCGCGTGTTGAAGAGTTTCCTGAAAACGGCGGGGCCTGCGTTCGTTATAAAGACCTGCAGATTGCTGTCTTTAATTTTTCAAGACGAAACGAGTGGTATGCATGCCAGAATCTTTGCCCTCATAAAATGCAGATGATTCTTGCAAGAGGAATGATCGGATCCATTAACGGAGAGCCAAAGGTCGCATGCCCATTTCATAAGAAGACGTTCTCCCTGAAGACCGGAGAATGCCTCAACGCGGAGGAGTGCTCCATCTCGGTCTTCCCCGTGCGTATAGAGGACGGGTTTGTTCATATCGGCTTTACAAGGTAAGGCAATTGTAATATAAGGGGATGTCAGGTCGGAAGGCCTGGCATTTTTTATTGACGACGTCCAACCCTGCGTCTAAGAAAATATACGTAACTTTCGTACGTAATGACACTGAAATTCAATCCGGTATCTGACAGCTCGAATAAATTTGCCAAGTTGGGGATGTGGTACATCATGGCGCTCAGCATCATTATTCTCGTTGCTATCGCCGGACAGATCCTCATTCAAAAACACCTTCATAGTCAGGTCAGCGATTCAAGAGTAGTCAACCTTGCAGGAACCCAGCGTTATAAAAGTCAGTGGATCGTGAAAATGGCGCTGTTGCTTTATTCGGAAAAAGAGCATGCGCACTTCCCGGACAAGGTCGCCGTTTTGAAAAAGTTGCTTGGGGAGTGGAAGAGAGGACATGAAGGACTTCAGCATGGAGATGAAGGACTTCTTCTTCCGGGACAAAACAGCGAAAAAGTAACGCTGATGTTCAAAGACCTTGATCCCTATTTTCAAAAAATATACAACGGCGCCGAACTGATTATCCGATACAAAGAGTCAGGCAATACAGATTCATTGGCGCTGGATAAGGCGATCGACACAATGCTGGAAAATGAATATTTGTTCCTCTCCAAGATGGACGAAATTGTTTTTCAATATGACTATGAGGCGAAGGAGAGAGTAGCAACGCTTAGCCGTCTGGAGTACATCCTGCTTTTTATGTCTATTGTTGTCATCATACTTGAGATTCTGTTCGTGTTCCGGCCTACGACTGTGCAGGTGAATAACACGATGAATCAACTCATTGCCTCCGAAAAGAATGCCAAGAAACTTTCCAAGGAAATCGGTGCTTTGTATGCGTCTCTCGAAAAATCTTATGAAGAGCTTTCACATGTAAATCTTCCAAAAGAAAATCCGCGTCTTTATGCAAAGACCGACCGCGGGGGAAATGTGATCTTTGTGGCCGATCTCTTCTACGAACTGACAGGGAAGAAGGAAAAGATTTCTTCTATGCCGCTTTCAGATCTCTTTCCCGGTGCGCAGCTCGATGAAGACTGGATGGAAGAGGTAATTGAAACAGTTTCCGAGGAAAACATCTGGCAAGGTGTGATTCGTTTTGAAGGTCTCGAAAAAAAGATTCATTGGTCGGACATCATGGTTGTTCCATCTTACAACGAATCAAATGAAGTGGAGGAGTGGCTCGTGCTTGGCGCAGATATTACTCTTCAAAAGAACGCAGAGAAGAACATGTCTGAAAAGAATAAGGCGGCCATCGAAAAGAAAATCAATCAACAGAAGTTCAGGTCTGTTCTTATCCTTGAAGGGCAGGAAGAGGAGAGGAAACGCCTTGCGATGGATATGCACGATGGTATCGGTCAGATGCTCACATCACTCAAATTTCAGATCGAGTCCATCGATCCCACAAAACGCTCCGAGGAGATGCAAACTAAGTTGCACGAAATTCAGGGATTGATCATCCAGGTGATCAAGGAAGTGCGGCGCGTCACGTTCAACCTCAAGCCTACTGTACTTGGCGATTACGGATTACAGGCAGCGCTCAATGTATTTGTAAAGGAGATTGCCAAGCTTTCGGACATTGAGTTAAATTTCCATTCGGATGCGGATGGAAATCTTCGCCTCCCGCAGAAAATCGAAAATAACGTATTCAGGATTATTCAGGAGGCGATCAACAACGCCATTAAATACTCAGAGGCTACTCGCATAGAGGTGTCGTTGCAACAAAACGATAGTGAGGTTGTAATCACCGTGAAAGACAACGGAAAAGGTTTCGATGAAAAGTTGGTGGAAAAACGAAGCGTTAACATCGAGTCTGGCCGTGGTTTCTTCAATATGTACGAGCGCACCGAATACATAAACGGAACGCTTGAGGTGAAATCTGTGCCTGGTTCGGGTACGACGATTGTATTGGCCGTACCAGTAAAAATTTTGATAACTACAGACCAATAAATGGATACCAACAGAATTAATATAGTCCTTGCCGACGATCACGTGCTGGTAAGAAAGGGAATAAAAGCGATGCTGGAATCTGACACAGACATCCAGGTGATTGGTGAGGCAGGGAATGGTATCGAAGCCCTCGAAGCTTCAAAACGTCTCCATCCGGACATTCTCGTGCTCGATATCAGAATGCCCGAAATGAATGGCCTGGAAGCTGCCGCAAAACTTGAGAATTATTCTCCTGAGACGAAAGCAGTGATCCTCTCAATGCATGATTCTGAAGAGTATGTACTTCAGGCCCTCGACGCAGGTGCCTACGGCTACCTTTTGAAAGACACGGACAAGACGGAGTTCGTGAAGGCGTTGAAGCAGGTGCATGGCGGGGTGAAATATTTCAGCGGTGCTGTCTCTAATGTACTGGCGAATCGCCTTCTCGGTGCAAAGCAGTTTACCAGTAAGAGTTCCGTAGAGGAAGACGAATACCACCTCACCCGGCGGGAAAAAGAGATTCTCCGAATGGTGATCGACGGAAAACACAACCGGGATATAGCGGAAGCATCAGGGAAGAGTGTGCGCACGATCGAGACCCACCGGTTTAATATCATGAAAAAGCTCGGAGTGAATAACGCCATCGATATGGTCAACAAGGCAGTGAAAGAGAACCTTGTCTAGCCTGACCCTTGAACATGATCAGTTGCTTCGTTTTTTCAACGGTTCAAGCAAAGCTTCCAGCCCATTGATCTTGATTTCATAGATTGTGGCGAGGTACATCCCGAGTTGGCCTTTTGGAAAGCCCTCACGCGCAAACCACTCCAGATAACTCACTGGCAAATTACAGAGTAGTGTTCCTTTGTACTTGCCAAAAGGCATCTTCATTCTCACTATTGTAAGAAGAACATTGGAATCCGGTTGGGCTTGTTCGGACACTGGATAGTTTTATTGAATGCAAATATAATGGAAGCACTGAATCAGGTTCAGTAAGATTGTTTATCAAGCATCTAGAACGTTGCCCTGACTGTCAGTCCGGATGGATATGGGTAGACTTTCCATTGAAATTTCCGCTCCCCAACGGGACGGAAGCGATTTTCATTCAACCGTTTAAGCGCGACGTCAGAGCAAAACCACGCGATCGTCCCACCGAATGCAATGTCACTGATCCAGTGTGCATCTGAATACAACCTGCAGGCTACTGTGGAGGCAGCTAGAGAATAAAAGAATATCTTGACCGGAACTGAGTTCACGCGTCTGGCCATCACAAGACTGATAGTAAATGCGATAGAGGCGTGGCCCGAAGGGAAGGAATGAAAGCCGGCATCCTTGTTAAAAAAGGTCAGCGCATAGTTTTGTTCACCGGTAAAAGGACGGGCTCTTCCGACGACAGGTTTTAACGTCATTTGAAGAAGTCCTGCGGAGAATAAACTTGTCCCCAGCATCATTCCCGTTTCACGCATCCATTCATCCTTGAAAATAATTCCACCGAGATAGAATCCGCCTGTGAACAGAAGAGCGGAGTATGGTTTGCCGTAATGATAACCCACTTCATTTACGCCGTCAAGAAAGCGTGAATCCTGTTGTTGCCAGAACGCTCTCATCGGTTCATCGGCAAGTGAAAGTGCCGCGGTCGTAGCGACGATCCCACCTAACTTAAGCCAATCATTTCCCTTCCAGCGCAATGGAGAGCTCAGCGTATACCCAATTCCATCGGCAACCCTGAAGGAATCCTTCACGCGAACAGAATCGATCTGAGCGTAAGTGATCGAAGGAAGCAGGATAAAGACCAGCAGGATTTTAGCCATCATACAAAAGTACGGTAGTTGAAAGCATTTTCTTTCTACGCTTCAACCGATAACCTTGCGTGATCGAAAGAACGACACGAGAAGTTGCCTCCCTCGTTGCCGACCGGCGTTCAAAATGTCAGCAGCTGCAAACGATTTTCTACGTAACGAAATCCTTTTCGGAAATATTTTGCGTATGAATACGTAAAAAACGTAATCTTTCTACGTAGATTTATTACGTATTATTTACGTAAATCTCTTTGTAGATGATGTCAAACAAGGCCACAAGAATAAACCTGCTGGATTTCTCCTCAACTCCCATGCGGGCATTCCATATCACCTGGATTACCTTCTTTCTATGCTTCTTCGGGTGGTTTGGCATCGCGCCATTGATGCCAATTGTCAGAAATGATCTCAACCTTACTCAGCAGCAGGTTGGTAATATCATTATCGCCTCAGTCTCGATCACCATTTTTGCAAGACTCCTCTTCGGATGGTTGTGCGATCGCATTGGTCCCCGACTCTGCTATACAATCCTTCTGCTTATTGGTTCTTTGCCAGTGATGTTCATCGGCGTCAGCAATAGCTATGAATCATTCCTGATATTCAGACTTGCCATTGGTGTCCTCGGCGCATCCTTCGTGGTAACACAATATCACACCTCGGTGATGTTTGCACCCAACGTAGTGGGTACCGCAAATGCGACTGTAGCAGGATGGGGAAACATGGGCGGCGGAGTAACATTGATGGTGATGCCTCTTGTTGCAGCCGGATTTGTCGGACTGGGCTTTCTTCCGTCCGAGGCCTGGAGATGGAGCATGGTAATCCCCGGAGTCGCATTGTTCATCATGGCATTCGTCTACTACTTCTGCACGCAGGATACTCCTGAAGGGAATTTCAGCAAGACCGTAAAAGCGCGTAAGAGCAAGGCGGGCAAAGAAGAATCGAAAGGGAACTTCATCGAAGCATTGAAAGACTATCGGGTGTGGGTTTTATTTCTTGCATATGGTGCATGCTTCGGGATCGAAATTACTATCGACAACATCGCCACTCTTTATTTTGTTGACAACTTCAACGTCGGCATAAAGGAGGCTGGAATCATCGCCGGCTTATTCGGAGTGATGAATATTTTCGCTCGCGCGCTTGGTGGGATCTTTGGTGACAAGGCGGGAAAAAAATTCGGATTGAAAGGCCGAATTCTGATTCTCGGTGTTTTCCTTCTTCTGGAAGGCATTGGCATCATGGTGTTTTCTACGATGGAAATTCTTCCTTGGGCAATCATCACGATGTTAGTGTTCGCTCTCTTTCTTAAAATGTCCAATGGAGCGACCTACTCAGTAGTGCCATTCATTAACAAGAAAGCGATTGGAGCAGTGTCAGGCATTGTGGGTGCCGGAGGAAATGTTGGAGCCGTAGTAGCAGGCTTTCTTTTCGCCTCCAACGAATTAACATATCGTCACAGCTTATTCATTATTGGTATCGCGGTAACTGTAGTATCCGTGATTTCTCTTTTGCTCGCAGTAACCAGGTTCGACGAACTCTTAGCGCCCGCTGAGGAGAACGTTGAACTAAGGGATTCTCTTTCTTTGGCTCAGAACTCCCAACCCTAACCTCTTAAATAGAACAAAACAACACGTATCATCAAACCCTCTCCGAGATCTGTACCAGGTACTGATCAAAAGAAAGTCCCCTTTCAGAACGGCGAATTCTTCCAGGGGACAACATTTAGTCTGGTATTTAAACTAAACCTTCAAATTTATGGATAAGAAAAAATACTTACCAGTTTTCCTCATCCTTTTTTGGCTAATGCCTGAGCACGGAGCGCTCGCTCAATTGAGCATCTCTGGCCAGATTCGTACCCGAACGGAATATCGTGACGGACAGGGCACCCCTGTTTCCGAAGATGCATCTCCTGGTGTTTTCACTTCTCAGCGATCGCGACTGAACGTTGGATACTCCGGTTACCGCTTCAAAATATTTACATCACTGCAAGATGTTCGTGTCTGGGGACAAGACGCTTCCATGATAAATCGTACTACAATTGATTCTTACGACGGTCTCATGCTTCATGAAGCGTGGGGAGAAATAAGTCTCGTTGATACCGGAAAAGTTGTTAAAAACTTCTCTGTGAAAATTGGTCGCCAGGAACTTGTATACGATGACGTTCGCCTTCTTGGAAACCTTGACTGGTTGCAGCAGGCCCGTCGCCATGACGCCGTAGTTTTTAAGTTTGATCATAATGGCTGGACTGCACATGCAGGCGCTGCGTATAATCAAAACACTGAACGAAAAACCGGTAGCGCGTACGTTGGAACTGTACCTGCGGGTGCCCCGGCCGGATATGGAATTACCACCAATGGGCTGGGCGCAATGTACAAGTCCATGCAGTTCTTATACGTGGCCCGGAAACTTCATTTTGGAAATGCTTCCTTTCTCTTCTTTAAGGATGACTTTTCCCGCTTTACAGTGGATCCCGCTGATCCGAACAAAACTCCTGTTTATGAGAAAGGAGTCTGGAGCAGATACACGTTTGGCGTGAACGTCTTTGGAACCGCTCTCCGGAAGATCACCTTTGGCCTTAGTGCATTTTCACAAAAAGGAAATTTTCGCGAAGGAACATCTCTGGATGAATACCTGCTTTCCGCTAATGCTTTGTACGCCGTCGGAAGGAAGTTCAGCTTCGGCCCTGGCGTTGACCTGACCTCAGGTAACAGCAACACACCGTTCAAGCGGTTCGATCCACTGTACGGAACCCCTCATAAGTTTTGGGGTTATATGGATTACTTCTATGTCGCAGATGGATTCGGCGCATCCAATGGTCTCTTGAATTATTATCTCAAAGCGCGCTATAAAGCTAAAGATAACCTCATCCTTTCAGTAGATGCTCACAAGTTCAGATTGCCGCACAAGATTACTAATCAGGACGGACAATCTATTGAGAAATCTCTGGGAACGGAGATTGACCTTATTCTTGCGTACAACATGACCAAAGCAATCACACTTGAAGCAGGTTACTCAGTTATGGAGGCGACTGATACAATGCTGTCTCCAAAAGTGAAGAATGTTCCGAACGCGGACAGGACTTCGACATGGGGATATCTCATGATCAATATCAAGCCAGGTGAACTAATAGTAAAACCTTAACCATCGACATCATGAAAATTCATATAAACAGAATATTATCATTCGTACTCGTTCCTGCATTGCTGATTCTTCTTACTTCCGCTGCACCGGTGAAGACTGAACAGGACGTAATAAGGCTTGGATTCATTCCACTCACGGACTGCGCGCCTATAGTAATGGCGAAGGAGCTTGGATTATTCAAGAAATACGGTGTAAACGTAGAAGTGTCGAAGGAGGCTTCATGGGCAAACGTCAGGGATAAGATTCTCACCGGCGAACTGGACGGAGCGCATTGTCTTTTTTCGATGCCATTTTCAGTTTACACCGGAGTAGGAGGGAAGGAAGGATCGGAGATGCGGATTGCAATGGTACTCAACAACAACGGTCAGGCTATTTCTTTGTCGAAAGAATTCTGTGGAAAAGTTGGCTTCCGTCAAATGAACAAAGTTGCTCCTGCTGTGTTGGCGAAACAGAAGAGTGGGAAAGAAGTAACGTTCGCGATGACTTTTCCCGGTGGTACCCACGACATCTGGCTGCGTTACTGGCTGGCCGCGGCAGGTGTAGATCAGAAGAAGTCCAAGATCATTACAATCCCACCGCCGCAAATGGTCGCCAATATGAAAGTTGGAAATATGGATGCGTTTTGTGTTGGAGAGCCGTGGGGTGGTGTAGCTGTAAAACAGAATATTGGGTTTACACAAATATCATCGCAGGACATTTGGGAAAATCACCCTGAAAAGGCCTTGGTGGTAAATAAAAAGTTTAGCGAAACCAGAAGAGAAGATCTCAAGAAAGTAATGAAGGCTGTTCTGGAAGCATGCAAATGGCTGGACAACCGCGCGAACAGGAAGAAGGCTGCCGAAGTGATTGGACGTACTCCATACGTGAATGCTCCCGCCGACGTCATTGAAGCGCGCCTGATGGGTGACTACAATCTTGGTTGCGACCAGGGCACTGAGATCTACACAAATGATTATATGCTCTTCCATCGCAATGGTGAAACGAATCTTCCGAGAAAGTCGCATGCGATTTGGTTCATGACCCAGTTCGTTAGATTCGATTATCTGCAATCTGCGCCAGACTACGCCGCAATTGCTGATAAGATTATTCTCCAGGACCTCTACCGCGAAGTTGCGACAAGTATGGGTATTAAAGTGCCAATGGATGACATGCGTCCATTTACGCTGAAGCTTGACAAAGCCACCTTCGATCCAACGAAGCCGGACGAATACCTCAAGATCGCGAGAAAATAAATCAATTCTTCCCCCTTCGATATCGGAGGGGGAATAACTAAAAAGACTAACCCGTATGAAAAGAACACTGGCAATAACACTTACAGCTACAAAGGAGTGGCTTGGTGGTAACGAAGACGCTGGACCAAAACAGATTGGTGTGAAGCTGTTGAATTTTCTTAAGGCTGCAGCATTCTACGTTTTGAGTTTTTGTATCCTGGCTTTGTTCTGGCACTTGATCAGCATAGTCACGAAAGGTGAGCTGCCTACGCCTGCAGCAACGTTAACCGTTCTGTTGGAAATGCTTGCAGATCCTTTTTACGACTATGGTCCTAACGACAAAGGCATAGGCCTCCAGTTGGGCAGCTCACTGGCAAGAGTATTCACCGGATTCCTCTGCGGAGCAATTATTGCTATTCCAGTGGGCCTGCTGATGGGCGCGAGCAACTTCTGCAGAAAGTTGTTCGATCCGATTGTTCAGGTACTAAAGCCTGTATCTCCTCTGGCATGGTTTCCTATTGGGCTTGTGGCTTTTCAATCTGCGAGCAGTGCCACTGTTTTTATAATCTTTATCACCTCACTCTGGCCCACGCTGATCAACACTGCCTTCGGTGTTTCCTCTATTCCTGATGACCACAAGAATGTGGCAAAAGCTTTCGGATTTTCCCGATGGAAATATCTCACCAAGGTCTTACTACCCTACAGTCTTCCACATATCATAACTGGTCTGCGACTAAGTGTTTCTGTCGCATGGCTGGTGATCGTCGCCGGCGAAATGCTTTCCGGAGGAATGGGAATCGGATTTTTTGTGTGGGACAGCTGGAATGCACTTTCCCTTGAAAAAGTGATCTCGGCAATTCTGATCATCGGTATAGTGGGGCTGCTGCTCGACCGCGCGTTCGCTGTACTGCAAAAGAAATTTACTTACGACATCTGATAAAAAACACAACCTATGAGCTATCTGAAAATCGAGAATATGGAAATATCTTTTCCGGCGTCAACGGGAAAGTTCATCGCTGTTAAAGACATCAATCTTGAAATTGCGAAAGGAGAAATTGTTTCTATTATCGGGCATTCCGGATGCGGCAAGTCAACGATACTGAACGCCGTTTCCGGAATGTTATTTCCTTCAAAAGGAAACGTATTGATCAACGGCAAAGAGGTGAAAGGTCCGGGCCCCGATCGTGGAATGGTCTTCCAGAATTATTCACTGTTGCCATGGCTGACAGTATATGAAAATATCTACGAAGCTGTAGATGCTGCCTTACCAGGGAAAACAACGGATGAAAAGCGTTCTCTTGTTGAGAAGTACACAAAGATGGTTGGCTTGTGGATGCACCGCGACAAGTATCCGAAACAAATATCAGGTGGAATGAAGCAGCGTACTGCCATCGCGCGTGCCTTCGCCATCGATCCTGATGTTCTTCTTCTGGACGAACCTTTTGGCGCATTGGATGCATTGACAAAAGGCTCCCTCCATCTTGAACTTCTGAAGATGTGGAACCTCACACAGCGTAGCAAGACCATTGTCATCGTAACACATGACATTGAAGAAGCCGTATTCCTTTCTGATAGAATCGTTGTGATGAACAACGGCCCTGCAGCAACCATTCGTGAAATCGAAGACGTACACCTGCCACGGCCGCGCAACAAGAAAGAGATTGTTGCCATGGAGGAATACAGATCAACAAGAGACCGACTGCTGAGTTTGCTCATGGACAAAGTCGAGATTGATGAATCAGATCTTTATAAGGGAAAGGCTGCGTAGTATGAAACGCCCGCGATGGCATTAGAAGAAACGAATACAACCGTGACGAAGAAACCCGACGAAAGCTTTAAGACCACCTGCTCCTATTGTGGAGTAGGCTGCGGAATTGTGGTAAGCAAAGACAGGAAGGGAAATCTTAGTGTGGAAGGCGACAAAGATCATCCCGTGAACAAAGGGATGCTTTGCTCAAAAGGGATGAACCTTCATTACGCCATGCAGGATAAAACTGATCGGCTGCTTTATCCTGAGATGCGCTGGAGTAAGAGCCATCCACTGGAACGTGTTTCCTGGGATACCGCCATGCAGAGAGCTTCCGCCGTGTTTAAATCCATCATTCAAACACATGGCCCTGATTCGGTGGGATTTTACGTATCGGGTCAATGTCTTACGGAAGAGTACTACGTTGCTAATAAGCTGGTCAAAGGATTCATCGGGACAAACAACATCGACACGAATTCGAGGCTTTGCATGAGCAGCGCAGTCGCTGGTTACGCCAAGACACTGGGGGAAGACTCCGTTCCCGTTTCTTATGAGGACATAGAACTAGCCGATTGTTTTTTTATTACAGGAGCAAATCCAGCGTGGTGCCATCCCATCTTGTTCCGCCGACTGGAAGCTCATAAGCAACAAAATCCCGGAGTAAAGATCATTGTCGTCGATCCACGGAAAACGCAGACCGCGGCGATGGCCGACTTGCATCTTGCGATCACACCCGGTTCGGACATCTTCCTTTACAATGCTATCGCAAGGGTCCTGATAGAAAACGGGGAAGTGGACTATGAGTTTATTGCGAACAACACGGAAGGATTTGAAGAGTACAGAGAGGCAGTATTTAAATACTCTCTGGATGAAGCCTCACGAGAATGTGATGTCTCAGTAAGTGAGATCAGGCTTGCCGCACAATGGATCGCACAATCAAAAGGGTTTCTTACTCTGTGGGCGATGGGATTGAATCAAAGCTCTATTGGTGTAAATAAGAATATTTCCCTTATCAGTCTCAATCTTATCACCGGACAGATCGGCAGACCCGGAGCAGGACCTTTCTCGCTGACAGGCCAACCTAACGCCATGGGTGGACGCGAAGTAGGTGGACTTGCCACCATGCTTGCCGCCCATCGCTCGTACGCAAATCCGGCGCATAGGCAGGAGGTGGCAGCCTTCTGGGGCGTGGATTCAATTTCGGAGAAGCCTGGACTTACGGCAACGCAAATGATTGAAGCCCTGGAAAGCGGATCATTAAAAGCGATCTGGATTATTTGTACGAATCCCATGGTAAGTCTGCCCGATCTTCATCGCGCAGAGGCAGCGTTACAAAAAGCGAGGTTCGTCGTGGTACAGGATATTTCCCGCCTTTCCGATACACTAAGTTTTGCAGACCTTGTTTTGCCCGCCGCAGGACATTTCGAGAAAGAAGGAACGATGACGAATTCTGAGAGAAGGATCAGTCATTTGAGTAAGGTGATGGATCCTCCTGGAGAAGCGCTCCCCGATGCCGAAATTCTTTGTCGGTTTGCGCAGGCGATGGGTTACCCGGGATTTCAATATTCCTCGGTGGGAGAAATCTTCGATGAGCACTGCAAACTGACAAAGGGAACAAACATCGATATAAGTGGTTTGTCGTATGATCATCTTCGCCGGGCAGGCACAACTCAGTGGCCATTTAAGGAAGGTGCCAGGGAAGGAACGGCTCGCCTTTTCACCGATAAGGTTTTCTTTACACCTACACGTAAGGCACAACTAATCCCGCTCCAGAATCCCGCGAACCAGTCGGAACGCCTCACAGGTGATTTCCCACTCATCCTTACAACGGGAAGGATACGCGACCAGTGGCATACCATGACCAAGACCGGAAAGGTCCGCAAGCTCAAACAGCATATAGCAAAACCATTCCTCGAGATAAACCCCATCGATGCTCTTATCCGCAATATTAATGACGGCGATAAGGTGGAAGTTGAAAATTTCCGGGGAGCCGTTCGGGTAGTTGCCAAGGTTACTTCTGATATTAAGCGCGGCGTCGTATTTCTTCCAATGCACTGGGGAAGAATCATGTCAGGTGATTTCGGCAGAGCAAACAATATCACCAGTACCGTCGTCGATCCTGTTTCGAAGGAGCCGGACTTTAAATTTGCGGCCGTTGAAGTAAGGAAGTACGTCAAGCCTATTGAAAAGATTATCGTTGTCGGAGCTGGTGCCGCTGCCTACAGGTTTATCCAAACGTATCGTCAGCTGGACACGACGGATACGATAAGCGTATTCTCCCGGGAGCGTGATCCGTTCTATAACCGTGTGTTGTTGCCGGAGTATGTAAACAACTCGCTTTCATGGGAGAAACTGCAGAAATTCAGAGAAGGTGAATTGGAAGCATTGAACATCGATCTGCATGTTGAAAATGAGATAGTTCTCCTAAACAGAACGCAGAAGTATGTAGTCGATAAATTTGGGCAGCGACATTTCTATGATAAGCTTATAGTTGCAACGGGAAGCCGCGCGAACGTTCCTAATGAGGCACCGGTGCATCTTCCCGGGATCTTTACAATGAGAATGCGTAAAGATGCCGATGCCCTCAAGGCTTACCTTCGTTCCAACGGGCACGTACTCGTCATTGGTGGCGGCCTTCTTGGGCTGGAGCTTGCTGCGTCATTGAGAGAAATGGATATCGATATCTCTATCGTACAGCTGAGCTCGCGTCTTATGGAACGTCAGATCGACAACCTTGCGGGACAACTTCTGCTTGACTTCGTCGAAGAAAAAGGTATTAAAGTATTTCTCAATGATCAGGTCCAGAGTATTGAAGAGAGTCAGGTTCAGAAAGGTCTTACTGTTCTTTTCAGAAGCGGAAAGAAGATAAAGGTTGACGCCGTTGTCTATGCGGTAGGGACTCGGCCCAATATCGAAATTGTTCAGGAGGCAGGCATAGAATGTGCGCGCGGCGTCGTTGTTAATGACTATTTACAGACAAGCGATCCTTCTGTATTTGCTATGGGAGAAATAGCGGAACACCGTGGGAAACTGCTTGGCATTACATCAGCGGCGGAGAAACAGGCCGACGTCGTGGCCCGGTTTATTCACGGAGATATGCAAAGCACTTATGAGGGAGCGGTGCCCATGAACATTCTGAAATTCTCCGATCTGGATCTTTGCTCCATCGGTATGGCTGAAATCCCGGCAGGTGTGGACGGTTTCGATGAAATCCTGTTTATCGATAAGTCGATGCGTTACTACAAAAAATGTATCGTCAGGGATGATCGATTGGTAGGAGCTGTGCTTGTCGGAGATAAATCGGAATTTGCAGAGTTCAAGACACTGATTGAATCCGAAATTGAGCTATCGGAGAAGCGTATGCAGCTGTTGAGATCCGGAAAGAAGGGACAACCGATGATAGGTAAGTTATTATGCTCATGTAACCAGGTCGGGGAGGGGAATATTCAGAAGCTTGTGGAAGAGGGGTGTACATCACTTCCCGATATCTGTCAGAACTCCGGCGCGGGGCTGGGCTGTGGGAGCTGTAAACCTGAGATCCAACGAATCATTCAGAGTATGCAAATGGTGAAGGTTGGATAAGATGATGTAACTTGAAATCGAAAACAAGAATCGATTGGAAGCGAAGAAGAGCGACTTAATTAGAGCTTTTGTCAAAGGAGGAATTCTTTCTCCCGCAGACATGCTGAAGATAATGCAGATCTCCAGTCAGTTAGGGAACCGGTTTGTTCTGTTCGGATCGCGTCAGGACATCATGTTTCCAGCGAGAGATGCAGACGAAAAATACCTGGACCGCCTCTTTCGTGACATTCAGATCGATTACGAACTCGGCTCTGATTCCTCCATCTACCAGAATATTGTGAGTTCGTATGTCGCAGTGAATGTCTCGGAAACGACAAGCTGGGTCAAAGAAGATACGTATCACTTTGTCATTGACAACTTCGATTATAAACCGCGGATCAAAATTAACATCGTCGACCCGTTGCAAAGTATCGTTCCCTTGTTTACCGGCGAAGTAAACTTCATCGCATCCAGGGAAGACAACTACTGGTTTCTGTTCATACGTGATCCGCGGAAGGGAAACGTTGTAGAGTGCTGGCCAAAACTAATTTTCACCCAGGATATTCCAAAAGTCTGCAAAGCATTAGAGGAACTGATGCTTAATTTCCAACCCTTTGGTATCGATGAACTATTTGTAATCCTCCAGGGAAAGATGCGGATCAATTACCGCATGATCTCGCAAAAGTTGAAGTTCCCTGACTCCACGTTCCCTTATTATGAAGGGCTCAATGCTATGCTCAATAATCAATATTGGCTGGGCTTGTACTGGAGAAATAATCAGTATGATATCGACTTCATGACCGCAGCGTGCCGATTGTGCCAGGAAACCAACGTTGGCAAGATCAACATTATCCCATGGAAGGCTTTTATCATCAAAGGGATAAAGGCAACTGACAGAATTCGCTGGGAGAAGCTTATGGGGAAATTCGGTATCAACGAAAGGCATTCTTCCCTCGAGCTCAACTGGCATCTTCCCGTGATCGATGCGGAGGCTTTGGAACTAAAACGATTTCTCGTCCGGGAGCTTGATCAGCAGGACATCAGTACGCATGGCCTTACATTTACGATCAAGATGCGCAGGGAAAGTTTTCTGTTCACGTCAGTCGTCATCGAGAAGAATTTTGACACAGAAACCGGAGATCGATACAACGTTCTCTATGCAAAGAATTTTAATCCGAATCACATCACGTATCTCACCTATGCGAAGAACGTCAGAAAGGAAGTAATACCGGCAATTCTAATAGAGCTGAGTAAAATCTACTTCCGGCAGCTTAACCCTGAGAAAGATCAGCGAGAGGAAAAGAACAATCAACCCAATCCCGCGAATCAACCAACGAGCTTCCAATGTAGCCACTGCCTTTCGGTGTATGACAAAAGATATGGTGACTCGTTCAGTAACATTCCTCCAGGCGTTGCCTTTGAAGAGTTACCGGAGACATACACCTGCCACGTCTGCGAAAGTCCGAAGAAGTATTTTGTCGCCCTTAGTTGACTGTTGGTAACTCTACATCTCCCGCTTATTACGGCCGCCCTCTTTAACAAGCTGGCTCATCATTTCGTTTTTCGTTCGGGATCTTAGATGATCACACTGGTTTTGCTATCTTGAGCCATTCCTGATAAATAGTGAATTATGAAATGGCTTGATGTTTTGAAATACGCACGAGAGGGTAGCCCGATGCCGGATAAACGAGTTCAAAAATCGGAGGAGGAGTGGAAACAACTTCTTACCCCCGAGCAATTTTATATCACTCGTCAGAAAGGGACTGAGCGCGCTTTCACTGGAGAATATTGTGAGGCACACGATCCCGGCCTTTATGCATGTCGCTGCTGCGGCACTCTTTTGTTCGACTCAACTGAAAAATTCGAATCCGGAACGGGCTGGCCAAGCTTCACCATTCCTGTGAAAGACAATGTTATCAAGTACGAAAAGGATACTACCTTCGGAATGACCCGGATTGAGGTGATGTGTAATATTTGTGATGGTCATTTAGGACATGTATTTCCAGACGGCCCACCACCCACTGGCCTAAGATTTTGTATAAACTCGGCGTCAATAAAACACGTCGAATAAACAAATCCATATGAAGAAAAAACTTGAAGGTCAGGTCGCCATCATCACAGGGGCTAGCTCTGGTATTGGAGCTGGTGTGGCAAAGGCGCTTTCGCGGGAAGGCGCGACAGTCGTAGTGAACTTTTCCAGCAGCGAAGACAAGGCAAATAAAGTTCTTGCTGAAATTAAGGAGGAAGGGGGCAACGGAATTGTTGTCCATGCCGATGTGAGCAAAGAAAAGGACGTGCTGAACATGTTTCAGACCACCTTCAAGGAATATGGAACCGTAGACATACTCGTCAATAACGCGGGCTTGCAAAAAGACAGTGTCTTCCATGAGATGGAACTGGCTGAGTGGAATCGGGTGATTGATATCAATCTTACGGGGCAGTTTCTCTGCGCAAGGGAGGCGATTAAGGAATTCTTAAAACGCGGCGTCGTTCCCGACAGGTCTAAGTCGGCGGGAAAGATTATTTGCATGAGCTCTGTTCACGAAGTTATTCCCTGGGCGGGGCATGTCAACTATGCCGCGTCTAAAGGTGGGGTGATGATGTTGATGAAATCACTGGCTCAGGAGTACGCGCCCAAAAAGATAAGGGTGAACAGTATTGGTCCGGGCGCAATCCGGACCCCCATCAATCACGCGGCATGGCAAACTCCATCTGCATACAAAAATCTATTGAAGCTGATTCCATCTAAACGTATCGGGGAGGTTGAAGATATCGGCGGCGCCGCTGTGTGGCTTGCATCCGACGACTCCGAATATGTTAATGGGATAACATTGTTCGTTGATGGTGGAATGCTCCTTTACCCCGGCTTCGAGGATAACGGATGATTCGAGGTTAAGTCAGGCTTGTAGTTTGGCGGCGTATCAATAACTTTATAGATCACTAACTTATTTTACGATGGGTAAGAAACGCGCTGCAGTCACCGCCGAAAGACTACGGATGGAAGAAGACCGTGACGGGAAAAAGAACTGGCGAAAATTCGGTCCTTACCTTACGGATCGTCAATGGGGCACAGTTCGGGAAGACTACAGCGATCATGGAACCGCGTGGCACTATCTTACCCATGACGCAGCGCGAAGTAAATCGTATCGCTGGGGCGAAGAAGGTATCGGAGGTATTTCTGATAACCAACAACTTATTTGCTTTTCCGTGGCACTATGGAACGGGAAAGATCCTATCCTTAAAGAAAGACTCTTTGGTCTCAGTGGTCCGGAAGGAAATCATGCTGAGGATTGTAAGGAAATGTACTATTACCTGGATAGTACTCCTTCACATTCCTACATGAAGATGTTGTATAAATATCCCCAAGCAGAGTTTCCTTATACCAAACTTGCAGATGAAAACCGGAAGAGAGGAAAGCAGGATCCGGAATATGAAATTCTCGATACTGGAGTTTTCGACGGCGACAGGTATTTCGATGTATTCATCGAGTATGCCAAGGCAGATGAAGACGACCTCCTGATCAAAATTACAGCGCATAACAGAGGAAGCGAGCCTGCACCCCTCACCATACTTCCAACGATCTGGTTTCGAAACACATGGGCATGGGGATATGATTCTTATCGCCCTGAGCTGTCATTCAAGGTCGACGAGCTGGCGATCAATCATAAGGACATCGGAAAGATGTATATGTATTGTGATCGTTACAATGAAGTCTTGTTTTGTCAGAATGAAACGAATACACTCCGGTTATACAATTTTCCGGCGACGGGAACATTTAAAGATGGTATCAATGACTATGTGGTCCATAAAAATACAGAGGCTGTAGAAACTTCAGGACGGGGAACGAAGGGTGCATTCCGTATTGATGAAGAAATTTCTGGTGGCGGGTCCGCCTCTGTATGTCTCCGGCTTTCATCGCGAAAGCAAAAACAACCGTTCCTGCATTTTCAGGACCTGTTTTCAAAAGCATTGACTGAAGCCGATGAATTCTATGAGGGACTACAATCAAACATCTCCGACGAGGATGATAAGCGGATTCAGCGGCAAGCGTTCGCGGGAATGCTGTGGAGCAAACAGTTCTACTATTACGATGTAAGTCAATGGATCAACGGTGACCCTGGGCAACCACGTCCACCGGAACAGCGCAAACATGGCCGCAACAATCAATGGATACATCTTAATAACAAAGACATTATTTCAATGCCCGACAAATGGGAGTACCCCTGGTATGCGGCATGGGATCTTGCTTTTCATTGTATCCCTCTTGCCATGATCGATCCAGAGTTCGCAAAGAATCAACTACTGCTTCTTACAAAAGAGTGGTACATGCATCCTAACGGTCAGCTCCCGGCATATGAATGGGCCTTCGGAGATGTTAATCCTCCCGTCCACGGTTGGGCTACCTGGCGCGTCTATAAAATTGATCAGAAGATCCAGCATGGAAAGGGTGATCGTAAATTCCTGGAGGAGGTGTTTCATAAACTCCTGTTGAATTTTACCTGGTGGGTCAACAAGAAAGATGACAATGGAAACAATGTTTTCCAGGGTGGATTTCTTGGCATGGACAACATCGGCGTGTTTGACCGGAGCGCTCACCTTCCGGATGGAATGCACATCGAACAATCCGATGGGACAAGTTGGATGGCCATGTTTACGCTGAACATGCTACGGATGTCGCTTGAGCTTGCCAAAGAGAACCCTACTTATCAAAGCCTCGCCACCAAATTTTTTGAGCACTTCCTTTACATTGCCGGAGCGATCGCGAATATTCATAAGGAAACGATCAATCTGTGGGATGAAGAGGATGAGTTCTTTTATGATGTACTTCATATTGGCGAACATCGTCAGAGAATGAAAGTTCGATCGATGGTAGGTTTGATACCATTGTTCGCAGTAGAAGTTTTGGATCAGGAGGTCTTTGATTCCATGCCACAGTTTACCGCGCGCCTGGAATGGTTCCTGCAGAACAGACCTGATCTTGCTAACCTAATCTCCCGCTGGCAGGAAAAGGGCAAAGGTGAAAGGCATTTGCTGTCACTGCTGCGGGGACATCGGATGAAGTGCCTGCTGAAACGTATGCTCGATGAAAGTGAGTTTCTTTCAGAGTACGGTGTGCGCGCGCTCTCGAAGCATTATGAAAAAGATCCGTACCAGTTTCACCTTAATGGTTCTGATTTTTCAGTGAAGTATAGGCCGGGTGAAAGTGATACGCAGATGTTCGGCGGTAATTCTAACTGGCGTGGCCCGATCTGGTTTCCGGTGAACTATCTGATCATTGAATCACTCCAGCGCTTTCATCATTATTACGGGGAGGACTTTAAGGTTGAGCATCCAACCGGAAGCGGGAACATGAGAACATTAAAGGAGATCGCCGCGGACCTTTCTGAAAGGCTTATCCGCATTTTCAGATCAGATGGTTCTGACCAAAGACCTGTGTTTGGACGCTGTGAAAAGTTACAGAACGATCCCCATTTCAGGAATTATTTATTATTTTACGAATACTTCCATGGCGACAACGGCCGTGGTGTCGGTGCAAGCCATCAGACAGGATGGACCGGCTTAGTGGCCAAGTTGATTCAACCAAGACGGTGATACCTTATTTTTCCGGCAGCGACGCCGAAGTGTCTTTTGTAGTTTCAAATAAAGAAATGCAGGATGGAACTGGCGGGCCCAATCAATTTCGAAACTCTTCACTCTCTTGAGTATGTAGAAGCCAATGGCCTTGGAGGATATTCATCCGGAACCTTCTCTGGCGCACACTCCCGAAAATATCATGGACTTCTCGTTGCTTCTCTTGAACCTCCTGTAGAACGACATGTGGTCGTTTCCAAACTTGAAGAAACACTTTGCATCAATGGTGACTTTTTTAACCTTGGATGCAACCAGTTTCCAGGCACGCTTTATCCTTTCGGCGTTCA
The DNA here is from genome assembly GCA_023431285.1 of Bacteroidota bacterium. Classification (GTDB taxonomy): domain Bacteria; phylum Bacteroidota; class Bacteroidia; order Cytophagales; family Cyclobacteriaceae; genus Ohtaekwangia. The sequence continues at coordinate 732 of JAEYXN010000230.1, read as the reverse complement.
ATACATTACTCACATTGAGCGAAAACTTTTCCCTCAATGGACCTATGAAGTAAATGGCGTTGTCCTCAAGAAGACTGTTGCTGCTGTGCACGGGGAAAATACAACGCTGGTGCTATATGAAGTACTTGCGGCCACCGGGAAATGTATCCTTGATCTGCAGCCTTTCTACTCCTGTAGGGATTTTCATTGTCTTTCGCATCAGAACAATTCCATCGGAAATCCATATGTGTTTGATAAAGGAATGTTCTGCACTATGAACTATCAGGGAAGCCCTGAGTTTTTTATCAGTGTACCGAAATCAGATTTTACAGAACTGCTCACCTGGTATAAATCATTTGAATACCGTGAAGAGCAGCGCAGAGGGATGGAATTCGCAGAAGACCTTTTTACCCATGGGAAATTTTCTGTACCCATAAAAAAAGGAAGTAAGGTGGGCGTTATTGTGTCTACCATAGATCCAGTTGGACGGGATGCATTTAAGCTCTTCCGCGAGGAGAAGAAAAGACGCGAGAATATTATTTCGTTATCGCATGATCAGTCGATAAAACGGATTCTATTGGCTGCGGATCAATTTGTGGTGAAGAGAGATGACATGAATACCATCATTGCGGGATACCCGTGGTTTTCAGACTGGGGCCGTGATACGATGATCTCTCTGCCGGGATTGTGTCTCGTTACCGGGCGGGCCAAAGACGCGAAGAGAATTCTGCTGAAGTTTTCGGAGTATGTGAA
>JAEYXN010000190.1 GCA_023431285.1 Bacteroidota bacterium | reverse complement strand
GAGTATACTTACGTCTACTGGCGACGAATTTATGGCGGCGGAAATTAATGCGTTGTGTGAACGCCTTGTGAAGCACTTGAGTGAGAAAAAGGATCAATAGCGGGCGGGTCAGCCGGGCCGGCAGCCGATTAAGGAACAGGGGAATAATGTCAACCGCTCAGCACGTCTGCCACGCAGCCGGTCCAGGAACGCACGAAGGATATTCGGACATTGGGTGTTGGGCGTTGGGCATTAGAGCCAACACAGCTAAGTTGCGTGTCCAGTCTCCCTATACGAAACCTATACGGATCCTTCGTTCTTCCTAGCTTAAAATTTTTCTATATGCAACTCGTTGCGCAACCTAAGTTGCATCACCAAACTGACAAGGCGGACAGCATCCATCTACATTAGTTTATATCTGTTTAGACACCCAATCTACCCTTTTATCCTTGGCCTCCCTCACACCTGTTATGTATACATAGGGCTTCCGGTCATTGTGCATAGCTGCGGAGAAGTTCCCCAATTGTGTCCAGAATCTTTAGAAAGCTACTTTTCAGCCCCTTCAAACGTTTGTTTATTCGATAAATTTTGTACTTTTCAATTACGAATACTCGGTATGCATAACATTTCGGTGTTCTCTGAAAACTTATTAACCAAAACTAACTTCACCTTATGAAGAACTTCTACAGGAGCTTGTGGGTGGTGATGCTACTTTTCATGCTCACACCGCTCTTTGCCCAGGCCCAAACCACCATTTCAGGGAAAGTAACCGACGAGAATGGTGACGGTTTGCCCGGCGTGAACATCGTTGTTAATGAAACCAGCGAAGGCACTATCTCTGACGCAAGCGGGAATTTTTCCTTTCAGACTTCCCGGGCGCTGCCACTTACCATCAAAGCTTCGTTTGTGGGTTATGGCGATCAGAACGTCAGCGTGACAAGCGCGAATGTAAGCAACGTCACGATTCGCATGGCCGCATCCTCGACGCAACTGGCTGAACTCACTGTGACAGGTTTGAATGCCGAAGGTGCGCATGTCGCACCCGTTACTGTGGAACGTATCGGTACTCTCCAACTGCAGACAGTACCGGCAGCCGAAGTCTTTGAAGGTTTGGCTCATATCAAAGGAGTTCAAATGACTTACAGCTCAATGAACTTTCCTCAGATCAACACACGCGGTTTTGCTACCGTAGCCAACACACGTTTCGTGCAATTGGTAGACGGAATGGATATCTCCGCTCCTCTCCTGAACTTCCCAACAGGAAACATCGTCGGGATCAGTGAGATTGACCTCGAGAGCATGGAGCTACAACCAGGATCAGCATCGGCGATCTGGGGACCGAACGCTTTCAATGGAATACTTTTGATGAACAGCAAAAACCCATTTGACTCTCCTGGCGTGACCGTTATGGCGAAAGCCGGATACTCTACTTCCGAAGCAATGCGGAACGATCCTGCTTTCAAGAACGGTTATCCAATTTTCAACTATGGAATCCGCGTCGCTCATAAGTTCAGTGAGAAGCTCGCAGCAAAAGCAAACTTCTCCATCTTCGATGCACACGACTGGGTTGGAAACGACTACAAGACAGATCGCGATCGGCCTCAGTCTACTGAAGATCTCAGCTCTGCAAAAGACTTCAACGGAATCAACCTTTATGGTGATGAGATTACACTCCCTGTTCCACTTCCTACAGTTGGAAACATTCATAGAACGGGCTGGAAAGAGTCAGACATCGTAGACAACTATGACGCTACCAGTCGCAAGTGGGATCTTGCATTACACTACAGACCTACTGAGAAACTTGAGATTGCTGCAAACTATCGCGCAGGATCAGGAAGCTCTATCTATCAGGGATCGCAGAAGTACGCGCTTCGCGACTTTAAGCAAAACTTCTATAAGCTGGATATTCGTTCAAAGGATCTTCTGGTGAGGGCGTATGTCACGGCAACGAACGCGGGTGACAGCTATAACATTGGTGCATTGGGAAGTTACCTGAACGAAGCCATTAAACCTTCGCCGCAATGGGCTCAGGAATACACACTCGCGATGCAGGGATATTTTATTGACCAGGGAATTCCAGGGGGAAATCACGCCGCGGCGCGAAGCTTTGCAGATCGTGAACGCCCTGCTCTTGGATCTGCCGGATACAATACACTTCTCAATCAGGTGCGAAATAATTACTTCCAGCGTACCCCTCCGGGAGCAAAGTTCATTGACGAGTCGCGTCTCTATCACGGACAATTCAACTATAACATCAGTGCTATCGAAGACATCATCAAAGTACAGGTCGGAGGTAACATCAGACAGTATAACCTCTTCTCCGACGCTACAATTTTCAACGAAGCACCGGGAGGTGGTGAAGCAGAGCGGATCAAGATCAACGAATACGGATTGTACACTCAGCTTTCAAAAACACTAGCGGAAAAATTGAACCTTACCGGATCCATCCGTTACGATAAGAACGAAAACTTCAAGGGACAATTCACGCCACGTATTTCCGCTCTGTATACACTCAAAGAATCACCGCAGAGCAATCATAACCTCAGGGCATCTTTCCAGACTGGTTTCAGAAACCCTGACACGCAAGCACAGTTCATCTTCTTCGATCTTGGAACCAACATTCTCCTGGGAAGCGTGGAAGCAAACGCAGCGAGATATGGACTTCACAACGGAGGAGCCTATACGAAGACATCCTGGGACAAATACCAGGCCTCCGGAAATGAAAGTGATCTGGTCGTGGCCAATATCCCATACGTTAAGCCCGAGCAGTTGAAGTCGTGGGAGCTTGGATATCGCGGTTACAATCAGACATTCTCTATTGACCTCGTGGGTTATTACACCCGATACAAGGATTTCATTGGTGGCGATAACTATGTTCTCATTAATGATGCCCAGCACCAGAGCAGAACACTTCCACGCGGAACCGTATTCTCCCCTTACGTGAACTTCCCTGAAGAAGTAACTTCATATGGTATTGGTGTTGGGATGACTTACAATCTGCCACTGAACCTTGTACTATCAGGAAACTATAACTACGCAACGTTCGAAGACAACCGCGATGAGGACAGCCAGTTCCGCGCAGGTTTCAATACTCCTGAAAACAAATTCAATGTCGGTATCAGCAGAACGATCACTTCAGAAAGACACTTCGGCTTCAACCTCAACTACAGATGGCAGCAGGAGTTTGAATGGCAGTCAGATTTCGGTGTTGCAATGATTCCTGAGTTTGGCGTTATCGACGCTCAGGTCAGCTACAAGTTTGAAGCGATCAAAACCATCGCGAAGCTTTCTGCTTCCAACCTTTTTGGAGGAGACTATCGCACCAATTTCGGAGGACCGTTTGTTGGACAGCAATACATGCTGTCGCTCACGTTCGATCAACCGTTCACCAAATAAGAATAGACATTATGAAATACATAAAACACATAGCGTTTTCACTGGCCGCCATCATGGCCTTCAATTCCTGTGATCAGGAGACCATCGAGCTTACGGATCCACAGGGTCCAGCGCCGTTCTGTCCTGCAGACGCTACGGCAGGGTCAGCGAACTTTTCAAAGTTTGTGGCAATCGGTACTTCATTCTCTGCGGGGTTCCAGTCAGGCGCGCTCTTCACGAGTGGTCAGAATAACTCTCTGCCACGCATTCTTGCTACCAGTTTTGAATGTGTAGGAGGACCGAACACCTTCAACCAACCCGACATCCGCACGACTTATGGATACAATATCTTTGCTTCTCCAAATCCCGACGGCACACAGGTCTTTGGACGATATTTCCTGCAGGGCACACCACCAGCTCCAGCGCCTTATCGATATCCAGCCCTGCCAAACGCGGACGCAGTTGGAGCGCTTCCAAATCCTGTTGCTAACGCGAACTTCATGTATACCGGATCGGCAGGTTCAGCTGCAAGCAATGCGTTAAATAATTTCAGTGTCCCTGCCATCCTTCTTGGACAAGCCCTGATCACAGAGACAGGTGACTGGGCAGGGGCCGGCGCTGATCCAAGATTCAGTCCTTTCTATGCAAGGTTTGCCTCAGACGGAGGGCAGGGTACGAAGACTTTGCTAGGTGACTTCATCGGCTCCCTCGGAAACAATGGAACCTTCTTCCTCTTCTGGTTAGGTATGGATGATGTTCTTCTGCACGCCGTATATGGAGGAAACTCTGCAAAAGCTCCACTGACTCCGGTTGATTTTGTCAGTATGGAGAACCCGGGCTTCAAGGCGCTTTACAGCACCGCGATTGGCAACATCGTGGGAGCCGTTCCAACTGCGAAAGGAGTTGTGGGAAATATTCCTGACGTGTTTAAGTTGCCACATTTTAATCTTGTTCCGTACAATGCTATTCCACTTGATGCGGCAACAGCTACAAATCTGACAACAAATCTTGCAAATAACTACAATGCATTCCTGGATGGGATGGTTATGAATTCCATCATCACACAGGCAGAAGCTGACAAACGAAAGCTGACTTACGTTGCCGGTGCAAACGCAATATTGATTAACGACGAAACGCTTACTGATCTCTCCCCTTACATGGCAGGTCCGTATGCAGGGCTGGCACCTTATGCAATGGCAAGACAGACAACATCAGCGGACAAAATTCCACTTTCTGCTGGATCTGTGTTAGGCAAGCTGGCCGATCCCGGAAATCCAGGTTCCGCACTGGGCGTGGCTGTTCCGCTTGGCGATGAATATGCACTGATCCCTTCAGAGATCACAGCGATTAACGATGCCGTCACTGCTTACAATGCGCATATCAAATCCGTTGTAGACGCGAACGATAACCTGGCATTTGCTGATATTCATGCGGCGTTCAATACACTACACGGCGCTCCGTTGCATGTTGTTGATGGAGTGAGTATTACCCCGAACTTTGTTCCTCCAACAGGATTCTACTCTGAAGAAGGCATCCACCCTAATAACAGAGGATATGCTTTTCTGGCGAGAACATTTGTTTCAGCCATCAATGCGAAGTTTGGTGCTAAGGTCCCTTTACCAAAATTAGGAAACTACTCCGCTACAAGTCTTCCTATAAACCCGTAGTAACTAAGAAGCAAAAATAAGAGCAGGCAAATTGTCTGCTCTTATTTTTTATCGGGTAAGGCCATACCCCTCAAACATACCCAGCCGCCTTATAAGCTGCTAACCCCAACCATTCCTTGAAAAGCTTTTGCCAGATGAGAATCGCCTCTACTTTCGGCAGGAATAAAGCATCGATGTGATAGAGACGTCGGTGCGAATAGAAGTCAGTAGTAAAATAATCGAGATTCACTCCCGCCTTTCTATAACACGCCAGAGACCTGCGCATATGGAACGCAGAGGTGATCAGCACACAATCATCCGCCTTATATCTCATTGAATCCAGTAACGGCTTTACCGCCACCGCAGACTCGTAAGTGTTGCGTGTTTCATTTTCGATAACAATATGGGAGGAGTCAACACCCATCATGACCATTGCCTTACGGTACTTGTCAGCCTCCGGTTCTTCATTCGATTTCACTAACTGGCCAGTCCCTCCGCTGATGAGGATCCTATCAATTAAGCCTAACTTATAAAGTTGAACGGTATGGGTTACGCGGTCAGCCCCCTTGCTAAAGTAGACCCGGTCGTTGGGATAAGCTTTTGTCATCGTTGTTCCGGTAAGTACAATGCCGAGCTTATACTGCTTTGTCGAGGAATATGGTCGCGTCGGAAGCTCCCACATCATCATTGCTTCGTTGGCAATGAAGTCATTGGAGAAGAACAGAAGCAACCCTACCCCTATCCACAGAAAGGTTTTGCGGACATGCGGCCTCCGCCAGATCATGCCGAGGATCAGAAAGATCACTATAAGTGTCAACGGCATCAGAAGAAACGAAACCGTCTTTGACAGAAAGAAGAACATAAAAGTATATTTTACTTCCGGCGATATAACGGGTTGGATATCGCTCCAAATCCGTCCATGATGAGCCTTAATACATCAAAGTAAAGCAATAAAGCCAACACAAGCGACATCGACCAGATCACTGCCATGTTAAAGTATAATGTATCAATATCCTTGTTCAGGAAATGCTTCGCCGGCATATAGAACTGCGCATCGAAGTCGATCGAATGTTCCGGATCCGGATCTTTATAGATAGGATAGATCTTTTGAATCAACCTGCCATCCTGCTCAATGATCCTGTGCGTTTCGGAGATATTTCTCACCAGCTCGCTAATGGCGTCATTGTGATATCGCTCCCTAAAGCGTGTAAACTCCTGTCCTGACTTATCTTTAGTACGAGACGCAACAATCGCTTCCTTCAGCTGATCTGCCTGGTTGTACCGCTTGATATAAAATTTCTTCAGTGTTTCCAGATAGGCATTCACATCATCATAAGTATCCTGAGAAAACCGGTCAATACTAAGATCGGCGATAGCAGGAAGAGGCTGGTGGGTCACCTTAACCTCTTTAGCTAATTCGTTACGTAATACCGTAAGGTCATTCATCACCTTTTCTTTCGTACCAGGATCGCCGGAACGAACGTTATTCGACACATTTTGAAGACGCGTGTCCAGCTCAGGAATTAGATAAACCTTCTTGAAGTCCGCAGTGGCCATTAACTTGTCGTAGACATAAAATTCCTTTTCGAACTCATTATCTTTAAACTGTGTGACCATCGCGGCCTCAAAAGCCCAACGCGAAGCCATCAGGTCGCCGACAAACGGAACCGTCGCCGCATCACCCATAGAAGGATTCAGCTTGTCGAACTTCACGACCACCCCGCTCAAAATCAATTGCGGAATCAGCAGCAGCGGGATCATTATGTAGATCGTCACGGCAGAATTGAATGCAGACGAAATATTCAATCCCAGCAGATTGGCAAAGCACGACGCTGTAAACAATATAAACCAGTGCTGCCAGAACGTTCCATGAATCTCAAGGATGGAGCTGCCCACCAATACGAAAAGGAAGGTCTGGATCGCGGACAGCAGAAACAGAATTGAAATTTTTGACATGAGGTAACTGCTCCGGCTAAGGTGCAGGAACTTTTCACGTTTAAGGATCTTACGGTCTCTGATGATCTCTTCCGCGCTTACGGTCAGTCCCATGAACAACGCTACAATGACGCTCATGAAAAAGTAAGCCGGCATATTAAGGTTCTTGCCGAACACATATCCGGAGAAAAGTGCATCATCTACATTGTGGTATCGCACAATGTACGCGAGTATAAAAGCAAGAACAGGGGCCTCCAACAAGTTGATAACCAGATATTGGGTATTGTGCAGCTTCGCCTGGATATCCCGCATGGCAAACAAATGTGTTTGCTTTGGCCTTGCCGGTATCCGCAGCGTAGATAGCGGCGGCTTTGTCGATACGATAATTGATGGTGGTTTGTGTTCACGGCGGTAGATCTCATGCCAATTTTCAGCTGCGATCTTCCTTTCATTGGTGAAGTGGCCGTATTCGTTGATAACTTTCGTTTCAATGATGTTGAATATCTGCTCAGGGTTGACGTTCCCGCATTCATGACACTCACCTTCATTACTGTTCACGAGGTCTATACTCCGCTTGAAATGAACTATTGCATCTACAGGGTTACCGTAGTAGATCTGGTATCCACCAGTATCGAGAATGAGAAGCTTGTCAAACATCTTAAAGATATCCGATGAAGGCTGGTGTATCACCGCGAAAACGAGTTTCCCCTTCAATGATAATTCTTTCAGCAGGTCGATGATGTTCTCGGAATCGCGGGATGACAGCCCGCTGGTAGGCTCGTCACAGAAAAGCACAGCGGGCTCTCTTAAAAGCTCAAGGCCGATATTCAAGCGCTTGCGCTGACCTCCACTGATGGTCTTCTTCAACGGAGAGCCTACCTTCAGATCCTTAATCTCTGCCAAACCAAGGTCTTCAAGAACATGCATCACCAGCGTATTTATTTCTTCTTCGGTCTTGTCGTTGAAGCAAAGCCTGGCAGCGTAATAAAGGTTCTGATAGACGGTAAGGTCTTCTATAAGCAGATCATCCTGTGGAACGAAGCCAATCACACCTTCCATCTTTTCGGGTTCCGCGTGGATATCGATATTATTGATCAGCACCTGCCCTGAGGAAGGTTTTTCTGAACCATTGAGCACATGAAGCAACGTACTCTTTCCAGCACCAGACGCACCCATCAATGCCACGAGATTGCCAGCTTCTTCCGCTAGGGAAACATCGCGAAGGCCGAGTCTTCCATTCTTGAATTTGTATGAAATCTTGCGGGCCTCGAATGAGAGACGCGGGAAATCACCGAATCTTTTGAATGCATTCAGGATATCACCATAATAGATAGGGTCATCCTTGTCGGTACGAATTAAGCTTCCTACAGCCAGGACGTTGATCTTCCCCGACTTCAATGGCACGCCGTTCAGATATACTGACGAAGTTCCCAGGTATTTGATGAAGTACAATTCAACTTCCGCGACAAACAACACGACCATGAATCCTTTAAGAGAATGCCGGTGGATCACATGACTCTCGTTCTTCTTCATGTCCAGAGGAGAAACCAGGAGCATATCGTTGTGATCGATATCGTCCTCCGACCTTGACAGTACAAACTTTTTGATAAGACCTACCTGGCTTTCGCCGATCTTAAATGCTGATCCAATTTCACCAATGAGTCTTTCTTCATTTTCAGAGATTGCGCCATCGGCTTTTATGATCGACATCAGTTCAATCATGATAACGACCTTCTGCTTCTGAGTCAGATTAGGACTTACTTCATTGCAGAGGGCTTGTATCCGTGATGATTCGGCGACGTTGTTCCCGGACCGCGGGGGAAGGTCTTGGATCAGCTGATCGAATATTTTCAGATAGGAGTCTACGGCGGGGCCGCTGAGATGATCTTCGAGGAAAGATTTTATTTGCTCACGCTCATGCTGGGTAACTTTATCTTCATGCGCAACTTCAGCGAACAGTCGAAGGATTGCCTTCAGTAGGGACTCGCTCATAGGTCAGGGAATAGGTAAATAAAATAAAGATACTAAAGATGGCCTTATTAAAAACAAAAAGGACTGGCAGAGGCCAGTCCTTTTGGAGCAGAGCAACAAATAATGCTACTCTGTAATGTTTTTACGCAGATTCTCTACGACGGTGGTGATCTCCTGGAGGTTCTTATCACTCAGCACCAGATTAGCCTGGTTGTTTCTGATCTGCTCTTCGATGTTCAATGCCGCGTACGCTGCTTCGAGTTTCTTAAGTTCAGAAGACATGTTGGTGATAGGATCAGTTTGCTCTACAGAAGAAAGCATCTTCGAAAGTTCAGAAACAGACTTCTTCTGCTCAAGGATCACACGCATCAACGGAGTCAACACAAGATTTCTTTTGTCGTCAGGAAGCGCATTCTTAGGATATGATTTGATCAACCCGGTGGAGATATACAGACCTTCAACAAAGCTTCCTGCAATTACAAGGGCAGATAATTTGTTTCTATTGTCATCTTTAAGGAAGTCTTCAGTTTTCTTGATAGTCCTGTCAAGAAGGCGAGACAAAGAATCCTTGTTGCTGATATTGGCTTCAAACTTCTGGAGCAGCTCGATATCAAACGCGCCGATGACGCCGAGGTTCTCAGAAAGGGTCTTTGCTGCATTCAGATAATCGATGGCCTCCTGTGTTTTGTCATAGGATGCAAGGTATCCGATATCTGCTGCGTACACGCCAAGGTTCAACGCAGCTTTGTCATTGCGTGATGCATATTGATCTACTTTAGTGCGGGAATTAAGCAGAGACTGATTAAAATCGGCTCCCGTTGCCTGAAGCAGATAAGGGATCTCCGTTGGTGAAGGTATATTATAAACAACGTCTTCAATTTGCTGCTTAAGAGTGTCCTCCTGGGCCTGTCTGAACTCATCCGAGCTATTGACCTTATCGCTTGAAGAAGAGCCGCAGGATGAAAGACCGAAGAGTACCAGGGCGCTCATTAAGAAATAAATGGACTGTTTGAATTTCATGGTATGGGTTTAAGTTTAGAAGGCCAATTTTAACACATTTTTTAATCGTTTTAAAATGAGACTGTTATATTTTTATAGTAAAAGCCGGGGGGTTCGGGAAGTTTTGAGTATGTTTAAAACGAGCCCCCAAAGAGCACAGTGAATGACAAAGGTTTGCGTTCAGAAAGCGGTTTTGATCGACGATAGTGATATTGACCTTTTTATCCAGAGAAGGTTCCTTGAAGTTTCCCATTTCTCGCAGGAGCTTGTTTTGTACAATTCAGCTAATGAAGCACTTAACGCGCTGAGAGCCGATACCAATCCCCCTGAGTTGATCTTCCTGGACCTTAACATGCCCGATGCCGACGGCTTTACGTTCCTTAAGGATTTCTCGCGCCTCCCTCCTGCGGTGACCAAAAAATCCAGGATTGTCGTCCTGACAAGTTCCGATAGCAATATCGACCGCGATTACGTCCTTTCTTTCAACCACGTGATTCATTATATCACCAAACCGCTCAAACAAACGGACATCGAAGACCTCAGGATTATCATGAAGTGACCCTTATCGGTCCAGCCACCCCTTGAATTCCTGCACCTTCTCGCGTGCCACGATCACCTCGTCATCTTTACAATTCCGTAAAACCAGCCGAAGCCGGCTATTGGTATAGTTCACAATATCCTGAATGGCCGCGGCCGACACCGTGTACTTCCGGTTGATGCGGAAAAATGCCGCGGGATCCAGCAGCTCATCCAGCTCCTCTAGCGTATGATCAAGTACGTGCTTCCTGTTATCAGTGGTGATACAGAAGGTCGTCTTATCCTGGCTGAGAAAGTAAAGAATTGCGTTCACCTCAATAGTGCGCAGATGCTCTCCAACCTTTACCACAAAACGCGACTTATATTTTTTCGACAGCAACTTTACAACTTCGTCGATATTGGCCAGCACCCGATCGCGGGCGTGGGGTTTCAAATGACGTTCCCGAAATTTATCTATCGCCGCGGCAAGCTCATCTTTATCAATGGGCTTCAGGATGTAATCGATGCTATTAACTTTAAACGCACGAAGTGCGTACTCGTCGTAAGCAGTGGTGAAAATCACTGGAGACTTCACATCACATTGCTGAAAGATATCGAAGCTGATTCCGTCGGCGAGATGAATATCCATCAGGATAAGATCCGGAGCCGGTTTCGAGGAGAGAAACTCTACGGCCCTGCTAACGGTATCTATACGCGCAGCAACGCGGGCTTCGGGAATGATTTCTCCAATAAGCGATTCAAGGCGTTTTGCCGCCTGAACTTCATCTTCAATAATCAGGACCTGCATGATCTCATCAATTTAGAATAAGGGGAACACGAACGCGAAACTTATCGGACGTCTCCTCTATCTGAATTCCCTTCGTACCAAGCATCTCGTATCTACGGCGGATGTTCTCCAGACCTACACCTGCCGACTCATCAAGCGAAGATTTCCTTCTCTGAATATTATTTTCCACTACAAGGTATTTCTCCTCGATGAATACGTGCACCAAAAGAGGATCCGCATCAGAAATAATATTGTGCTTGATCGCATTCTCAACCAGCATCTGCAAAGCCAATGGTGCTACATTCCATTCTTTGCCATCCAGATTGATCGCCACATCAAGCTTATCACCAAAACGAATCTTCTGCAGATAGAGATACGAATCCAGGAACCGCAGCTCCTCCTCCAGCGGCACCTTCTCTCTTTCCTGAGTATCCAGGACATATCGATAAATCAGAGAGAGTTGATCAATGAAAGTGATGGCCTTCTCTTCGTCCTCGTACACCAGATTGGTAAGGGCATTAAAACTGTTAAATAGGAAGTGGGGATTCACCTGATGTTTAAGACTTTCATACCTGGCTTGAAGGCTCTCAGTCCTCAGCTGCTCCGCACGAACCACCGAAGCTTTCCAGTTAACGAGAAACTCATATCCGTACATGAAAAGTGAAATCGTGACAGCAATAATTACCGTAATAACGAAACTGGCATCCAAAGGCTGTTGGAAGATCGCCACATATAACATCCGAAGAATATAGGTAGCGGTCAATGTGAAGACTACCGTAGAGATTGCTCCTACCGCAAAACGTTTGCCCGGCGCCTCAAGCCATGGGATCTTTGTACTGATCCATGCACCGAGGTACTGGTTCCCTTTCCATAACACAATCCATAAGAAAGAAACGAAGCTCCCCATCACCATAAGATCCCGGATATTATCGCGGCAGTCCCTGCACGTCCAGCCGATCCAGGTTAGCCCGAATCCCACCGCGATCAGCAGAGTGAAATCACGTAGCTCGTTAAGGATTCTTTTACGATGCATAGTTTCTGTTCTCATTCAACGTCGTATGAAGAACCGGAATACTGCTGAAAAACCGATCAGCATCGAATTCGTAGCTAACCGGTTTATCTGTCAGTAATGCGTAACGTTCCTCAATACGTTTCAAAACTCCTTCCACCTGATTCCGATGTTCTTCGCTCAGCCATTGATTGAATCTGGCGCTGACCATCAGTGAAGCCGCATCCTTAGTAATCGTAAAATGTAAAGAGATCTGATCATTAAACGAGGTATTGGTGGCAAGGCTCTCAAATATAAGCTGCAGGGTCAAAGGGGAAATATAAAAGTCAGTTTCAGGTATTTCAGTATTAACGACAATCGCATTTCCAAAACGGGCCTGCATCAGGAAGATAAATGAACGAAAATAACGTTTCTCTTCTTTGAAGTCGACCAGCTCCTTGTCGCGGCTATCAAGTATATTCCGGTAAACATCTGAGAGGTTTTTAATGAATTTCGCAGCCTGGTCCTTGTCTTCGGGAACTAGCTTGCGGAGGGTTTGCAGACTGTTGAACAGAAATAATGGGTTCACACGATTCTTAAGACTCTCATACAGCGACGCAATACGTTCCCGCTCAAGCCTCTCGATATCGACTGCCGCCTTGCGCCAATGCATGAGAAACTCCCGTGAGTCCATGAAGAAGGTAACAATCAACGTAATGATTATTGATACGATAATTGTCGGGCGGAGAGAATTTCCGAAGTTAAACCCTAAAAAAGTAT
>JAEYXN010000189.1 GCA_023431285.1 Bacteroidota bacterium | reverse complement strand
TATGCTGCGGAAGAAACTGGATGTTGATCTGATGTCCGAGTACACGGATTCATCCACAGGGCTAAAGAGAATCGTCAGATCCATAGAAGTAAAGTTGTTGTGAAGATAAAACTTCAGATGTACATATCAACTTGTGGGGAACCTGTAGTAACAAAAAAGGCCGGCATGTCCCGCCGGCCTTTTTTACTGATGATGCCAGAATCAAAGAGATATCCTGTGCGCATATGTGATGCTAAGCAGCCAGTCAGCGAACGCGGCATCGCCCTGAAACGGCTTACCATTTGCTGGATTGGTTCCTCTCGCGATATCGATCTGACTTCTTGTTCTATTTCTCTCAAGTGCGACAGGGAAGCTCACTCCGAGTGTACTGCGTCCGAAGCTGTAGAATACTGATGGTTCTACTGAAAGAATGTAGCCAGGCCTTCTGAACCCGTCGCTGTCACCGATAAGGTCCTTTGAAGGGATGCATTCCATTCTTCCGCCAAGCTGAGCCTGGAGACCTCCTTTAGAGAAGCTTGCTCCGGCGCGAAGCAGGTATTGGTCGACCACAGAGAATTCATTAGACTTTGCAATCGTCTCTCCTGATGGCTTAGTGGTGAGGTTGGGACTGCGCTTTACTCCATTTGTATTCCTGGGATTGAACATATACATCCCTGCAACATAACCTCCAAATTCCCCATGTGGGTTTAATACAAGGTCGAACTCGACTATCGTTCCAAACCCGCCATCACCAGGCTGGATCGATTGATCTACCACATTTTCACGCAGCACAACAGGGCGTGGCTGCTCCTGTGAGTTTTCATCATACTTGTGAAAGAAATCGGTCGCGTCGTATTTTCCTGTCGGAAGCTTGAAACCAAGCCCAACGTTTAGCGCCAGCATTTTGTTGGCAGGAATCGCATTGTAATATCCGATTAGGCGGACATCACCAATACCCTGCGACTGAGTATGGAAACGCTGACCACTGTTGTTTCCGAGGTGCTCGTAAAGAGAAGAGCGATCGATAAAAATATAAGGGATAATCAGCGCTGCGCTGAAACGTTTGTTGAAATTATAGTTCAACCCGAGGTTAAATGAGTTGTCGTTGTTGATTACCTCTGTGTTGTTTTCAACACGTTCATGTTGCTCTTCCTTACCCACAAAATGTTTGTAGGAATGGAAGTAACGGTAGTTAAGAGATACCTGAAGGCCACGTCCTGACGAGAGTGAATCGAAAGTCATTGGACATGCTGCCATGTTTTTTACAGCTACGCAACCCTGTGCCTGGACGAACACGGGAGCGAAAAGTAATGCAGCAAAGAATATTGAGAAGTAAAATTTTGACTTCATAGTTTAAGATTAATGGTTGAGTTTGTGGAGATAGAAAGCGGAGACGTACCGATGAAGCACGTCCTGAAAAGAGACTAGAAGATCAACTCCGGAGGAGGTGAGTCAATAGAAAAAGAACCATCAGAGGTACGCGGCGTTGATTCAGCAATATAAACACGCTCATACATCAACCTGCTTCGGTACAGAACTCTAAACTCTGTTGAATTGAAATCTTTATAAACCTTCGTGAGAAAGCTCATCGCTTTCTTGTTGCTAACGGGGAGGTTATGCGAAAACTTTGTAAAGTCAATGAACGCTTCGGTAATTCTCGTGTTCTCGCGATCCTTGACGCATACAACAAACAGCATGTCATTTTCGACTTTCTGCTTCAGCAATTGATATGATTCACCTTGATACCGGAAATTTCCGTTGACGCGCTCATACTCCGTAGCAGTAAACGAATAAGGCATCGACATTGGAATGCTAAGGACAATCGCATCATCGGATGAATACGTATCAGCATCAAGCCTGCTTAGCAATTTGTTTGTCGCATGGCTTTCCATCGCCCAGAAAACAACGTAGTAGCCACCTACCTGAAAAAGGAAGGTGATCAAAAAGAATATGGCAATTGTTCTTTTCAACGCGGCTTAGGGCTTGTAGGGTACCTAGTTAATAAAACTATCGAGAAAAACAAAGGGCCAGCGATTTCGCCAGCCCTATCGAGTATTTCTTTAAAGATGGTTTAACCACCGAAGTCATCGAAGCGGATATTCTCTTTAGGTATACCCATTTCGTCAAGCATTTTGAGAACTGCGGCATTCATCAATGGAGGACCGCACAAGTAATATTCTACATCCTCCGGAGCCGGATGGTTTTTCAGATAGTTATCGAACAAACACTGGTGGATGAAGCCGACGTATCCATCCGCTTCCCTGTCCTCGAGACTCTTCTTAACTTTCCAGTTGTCTTCAGGCAACGGCTCTGAAAGACCAATGTTGAATGAAAAGTTCGGGAACTCTTTTTCGATTTTCCGGAAGTGATCCACATAGAAAAGTTCTTTCTTCGAACGACCACCGTACCAGTAAGAAACTTTGCGTGAAGTTCTTTCTGTATGGAACAGGTGGAAAATCTGTGCACGCAGCGGCGCCATCCCTGCACCACCTCCGATGTAGATCATCTCGCGTTGTGTAGGGTTGATATGGAATTCTCCGTAAGGTCCGGAAACCGTTACCTTATCGCCAGGTTTGCGCGAGAAGATGTAAGAAGAACAGATACCAGGGTTCACGTCCATCCATTTGTTGTTCGCACGATCCCATGGTGGCGTTGCGACACGAATGTTCAGCATGACGATGTTCCCTTCCGCAGGGTGGTTTGCCATCGAGTATGCGCGGAAGATGGGCTCTTCGTTCTTCATTTTAAGATCCCAGAGCTTGAACTTATCCCAATCGCTCTTGAACACTTCAGGATTGGCGTGACCCAACTCAGGGTGTGGAGCAATATCAATCGTTTTGTAATCTACTGTAACTTGTGGAACGTCGATCTGGATATATCCACCAGCCTCGAATTTCAATGTTTCACCCGGAGGCAACTTCACGACAAACTCCTTAATGAACGTCGATACGTTGTAGTTGGAAACAACCTCACATTCCCATTTCTTGATCCCGAAGATTTCATCAGGAATTTTGATCGTCAGATCCTGTTTTACCTTTACCTGACAGCCCAGGCGTACGTTGGATTTACGTTCCTGTCTGCTCAGGTGGCCAAGCTCTGTCGGGAGCACATCTCCGCCGCCTTCCTGTACCACACACTTGCACATTGCGCAAGTACCGCCACCACCACACGCCGACGGCAGAAAAATCTTTTCATTAGCAAGCGTTGTCAGGAGGGAGCTGCCGGCCGAGACCGTCAATGTCTTTTCGCCATTTATCTGAATCTTAACGGGTCCGGACTGCACAAGCTTCTTCTGCGCCAGAATCAGCATAAACACCAGTAGTAAAATGACTACCGTGAATGCAACTATCGAAGAAAGAATAACCATGAATACTGTTTTTAAAGCGCTACAAATATAGCGGGACCGTGGAAATAGTGGGTGAAATCCATGTCTTTTTTCGGCGTTGTATGAGGAAGGCTAAAATGGTCGAAAACCAGTCCCATTTCGTCCGGGAAATAGCGCCGATAAAGAC
>JAEYXN010000133.1 GCA_023431285.1 Bacteroidota bacterium | reverse complement strand
ACACTATCGAGTGCGCTTCATCAAGGAACTGAAGTCAGAATCATTCTTCCCCGGGCATGATAGCATCAACTAAAATAATGCTGGTGGAGGATGATGAGAACCTTGGCTTTCTTATAAAGGATTACCTTGACTCGTTCGGGTGGAGTGTTGATGTATTCAGGGACGGAGAGAAAGGGTTGTCGGCATTCCACAGCAGGCCTTTCGATTTGTGTATCCTCGATATCATGTTGCCTGAGCGTGACGGATTTGATCTTGCGAATGAAATCCGTAAGTATGATCAGAAAGTTCCCATTATGTTTCTCACTGCAAGGAGTCAGACAGAAGATCGGATAAAAGGTTTCCAATCCGGGGCGGATGACTATGTGTGTAAGCCGTTCAGTATTGAAGAGTTTAAGTACCGTATAGATGCAGTGCTGAGACGATCCGGAAGAAAGTCCGGCTCGGCTGATGGAAAAACCTTGTGCGCGGGACGATCGAAGCTTGATGTAAGCGATTTGCTCTTGGAATCTAACGGTGTTTCTACCCGCCTTACCTATAAGGAGGCACGGCTTCTTGAGTTGTTCTTCAGGAATCCGGACAAACTGATTGCACGTGAAGTCTTTCTTAATACGGTGTGGGCCGATGACGGATTTTTCGTTGCGAGGAGCATGGATGTTTTTGTATCTCGCCTTCGGAAATATCTTAAGCCAGATGAGACAATGCGTATCGAAAACGTAAGGGGCGTGGGGTATGTGATGAAGGTGGAGCGGGGCAGGCCTACTTCGGATAAAGGGGAAGGCGCACCGTGAACGTAGATCCTTTCTTCTCTTCGCTTTTCATTTGAATGGTACCATTAAGACGATCTGCAGATCTCTTCAGAATATACAGTCCGAGGCCTGAGCCAGAGGCATTCGTAGTCGCGCGATAGAACATTTCGAATATGCGTGACTGATGTTCTGAAGGAATACCCTGGCCGTTGTCTTCAACTTCAATCACCACGAATTCGGGTTCGCACAATATTCTGATGAGCACGTATGGGTTGATGTCTGATGAGTATTTGATTGCGTTCTCTACGAGGTTTTGCAGAATAGCGTTTACCAATGTCCATTCTGAATGGAATGTGAGGCCTTCCTGTATATCCTTTCGAAATTCTATGGCTGCAAATCGCGGATGCGCCTGGAAAGCGTGGATGCACTCATCGGTAAGCCGGTGGAAATCGATGGGTGTTGATTCGAGGTTAGACTGATTGAGTTTCGTGAGATTGATCAGTCCATTGATGATTAGTTCAATCCGTTCGATCTGCTGGAGCTGTTTGTTGAAATAATTCTTTGCAACCTCGTCCTGTACTTCGAGCTGCGCAAGGTGAGCTAGTCCACGAAGCGAGGCCATCGGTCCTTTAAGGTCGTGCGAAACACGATGGAAAAATGAATCAAGCTCCGCGTTCTTGTCTTCGATGATCTTCGTTTGAATACGGTTTGTCTCCAATGTGCGACGAAGATTCTCATTCAAATTAGAAAGCTCTGTGGTCCTTTCAGCCACCTTGATCTCAAGCTTTTCGTTTGTTTCCTGTTGGAGCTTCAGTGCCAGCGATTGTGCTTCTTCTTTTTCGATGCGAAGTCGGCGGTAACGTTCCGCGAGTGCAAAGGCAATGATGATGGTTTCCATTGCTGCGCCAATCTCGACGAAATGTGTTGTAAAGAAATTGTAAGGCAAGAGTCCGCTGTTCCTTAGTGTCAGCAGGAGGCCTCCTACGAGGTAGATGCTCCATGCCGCGATGAAGTAGCTGGCCGCGGTGTTTCCTTTCGCGCGACATACGATCCCGGCAGTCATGTAACTGATCGTCCCGATAGATATCAGGTGGTTCCCGGCCGAATACATTAAGCCCGTAACGATAAGGATACCCGCAAGAATTGAGAGAGGGATCACGGACAGAATGATGTAATACATTACCGTCGAATATTTTCTAACCTCCAGGAAGCTAAGTGTAAAAACTGCGACGGCGATTCCTTGCAATGGAAGGGAGATCCTTCCTGCATAATAGTTCATCTGCGGGAAGTCCGGCCACAGGTAGAGTCCGCCGTATCCCGAAGCGGAAGCGAAAATGAGAAACGTCATCACAATCGTGATGATGTAAAGAAGGAAATTGATGTTCCGAAGTGCGAGGTAGATGAAGAGGTTGTAGCAAAACATCACGATCAGGATTCCGAAGAACACTCCGTAACCGAGATGGGCAGCCAGTGATTGGCGTGTCAAAGACTCTTTGGTTGATACAAAGACAGGGAAAGTCTTCGGCCCGTTCCCGCTAACCATAACATAGACCAGCGCCTCATTTTCATTGGAGAAAACCAGCGGAAGAACGTGTCCCGTGTACATTGCTTCCGGTGCTTTCTTCCTGTAATATCCTGATTCAGATTTCCTCCACTTGCCGTCAACAAGCTGGTAGAAATTGATGTATTCCAGGTAGGGAGCAGGGACATTAAGAAGCCATTCCTTCCCGGCGTCCGACGCTTTTATGTTGAATCGTATCCAGATATTGGTGTCCTGGTAACCGAAAGTCAGGTTTCCGTCCGTGTCCGCGAACCTGGCCTGGTGTTCTGAAGAAAGGATATTATCAAAGGAGAGTGTTTTGGTTTCATCGATGAAAACAGAAGCGACTGAATCTAAACGGTATGTGACCGAGGGATCACCGATGATGTAGTTAGTTTGCGCGGAGAGGCGAAGCGTTGCAATGCAAAGCAATGCTATAAGAAGACATGGCCTGGACAAAAGCGGCATCAGTTAGGTTGAGAACCTCTAAAATATGAATTCTCCGGGTTTGATCGATACGCGGTAAAAAATAATGAGCCAGTTCCCTCCGACAGGCCCCAGATGATCAGAAAGAAGTACGTCTTAACCGGAGGAGATTTGCATCACGCGATTTTCGGAAATCGGAGGTCGATTGGGTTTTCCGTTCTTCCTTGCCGCTGGCACTTTATTTTCCTCATAGAGCAAAAAGCAATAGAATTCTATGTCGTGGATTGAAGTATCGAAAGGTATCCTGATGACGGTTGGGTGGGCCTTCGTGGTCTTTTCTCTTATACCGCTTATCCGTGCCAACGCGTGGTACATCCGCATCTTTGACTATCCGCGATCGCAGAAGTTCTGGTGTTCGTCTGCGATATTTGTTGCATTTCTGCCTTTTGCAGACTGGACCAATCGTACAGATCTGGTGTTTTTGTGCGCTTTGTTCCTCAATATCGTCTACCTGGGCACGCAGATCTGGGACTATACCCCGTTGGCTACCTGTCAGATGAAAAAGAACACTCATGCAGATGCAGAAGGTATCCGGTGTTTCATTTCGAATGTCTTCCAGGATAATACCAACTTTCACCTTTGTTTTGATCTGATCAAAAAGCATGACCCTCAGATTGTCCTTTTGGTGGAGACCGATGAAAAGTGGAAAGAGCAAGCCGACAAGGCGCTAACTGAATATAAACATCGGGTACTGCAGCCACAGGACAACACGTATGGGATGCTGTTGTATTCGAAGATTCCCATCAAGAGCTATTCACTGAGGTTTCTGGTGGACGATGATATTCCGTCTATTACGGCAGACATATGCTGCCACGATGGGCGAACATTCAGATTATATTGTCTCCATCCCAGGCCTCCGGTTCCTAAAGAGTCCCCTGAATCTACAGAGCGCGATGCGGAGATTCTCATCATTGGGAAGGAGGCACGCAAGTGTAAGTTGCCGGTCATTGTAGCCGGAGACCTCAATGATGTCGCATGGAGCTATACTACGAACCTTTTCCTGAAGGTGAGTGGTTTGCTGGATCCCCGGATAGGAAGAGGTTTCTTCAGCACCTTCCATGCGGATTATCGCTTGTTCCGCTGGCCATTGGACCACGTATTCTGCTCATCGCATTTTTATCTTTTCGATCTGAAGCGTCTTCCTTCTGTTGGTTCCGATCATTTTCCGATTCTGATAGAAGTAGGATTGATGCCGGAGAAGGTAGCTGAGAACGAAAAGGAAGTTAAGGAAGCGGACTCAGACGATCTGGAAGTTGCTGAAGAAAAAATTGAGGAGGCGAGATAGATTCTTATCCTCCGAACATTTTGCCAAGTCCGCCGCCGCCGATTTTGCCTATCAGGTCACCGACGCTGCTGTTGCCGGCAAATTTACCGAGCATGTCCTGCAGGTCGAAGTCTTTGTCGTTGGGATCGTTTGTCTTGTTCACGAATTGACCCATTACCTTTGGAAGCACTTGTGAGGCAATTTGTTGAGCTGTGTTGGCGGGGATGCCGAATTTGGTGGCGAGGCTGGATGTTACTGTATTGATAAGCTGCGCAACGATTGGGTTACTGGTCAGACTGGAAGAGTTCCCTTTTTCGAAGAGGCCTGCAAGTTGCTGGATATTTCCACCTTTAGCCTGTGCCTGGATTTCGCCGAAGATATTCTGGGCGATGTCATTGATGGCTTCATCATTTTTCTGATCGGGTATTGCGGGGTTTTTTAGGATGGCCTCGCTGGCGTTCTGCTTGACGAGGTTGATGAGCTGGTCGATCATAGTTTTAAGAGTTTAAGTAAAATACAGATCCGGAAGTTCCGGAATCGGAGAGGTAGCTAAAGTACGATTGATTTGCGAACTGGCAGTGGAGCGGCAGCGAGCAATTTTTTTTTCGCAATCTTTGGAGAAACCCGAGCCAAAGTTATCTTTGCACTCCCATTCAGCGACACAATCGCTAAGAAGGGGAAAATGGACCGGTAGTTCAGCTGGTTAGAATGCCTGCCTGTCACGCAGGAGGTCGCGGGTTCGAGTCCCGTCCGGTCCGCACGAAAAGCCCTAGGTTATTTAAGATCGGGGGGCACACTAAAAGCCTTGGATGTCATCCAGGGCTTTTCCCGTTATGTGCTATTTTGTTTATATCCTCCAAAGCGAGAAGGATGGTTCATTTTATATTGGATCGACCTCGAACGTTGAAGCCAGATTGTCCAGACACAATTCTGGTCGTACCCGTTACACCTCCAGGGCATGTGCCTGGAGAGTTGTTTACACTGAGACTTATCTAACGAAAACTGAAGCTCTTAAGCGTGAGCGCGTTTTGAAGGCGCAGCGGAACAGAGATTTCTATCAACGACTAATTGAAGGGAGTGCTGGTCAGAATGCCTGACCTGTCATCCCGAGGATTCGGGACGGGTTGGAGTCCCGTCCGGTCCGCAGAAAGGCCTTGGATGTCATCCAGGGCTTTTCCGGTGTCCAACGTCCAACCAATTCGGAATTAGTCCTGGGCCACCGTCATATGCCCTTTCTTTGAGAAGAAAAATCTTGGCCAGCCCTTACCTCCAAGCTGATGAGACCGGCATGAAGGTGCCAGAAAGCGAAAAGAATGGGAGTACCCATCAGGGATACTTGTGGGCCTATTGTGATGGGACCAGCAATCTTGTATTGTTCGAATACCGAATAACAAGGTGGTCGAAACAAGGAAGGTCCAGCGAGAATGCTGAAAGACTATAAAGGCTACTTGCAGACCCACGGTTATGCCGCCTATGACCAATTCTAGCATCGCGATGGAATAACGATGCTGCATTGCATGGCGCATGCCAGCAAATACTTCAAAGAAAGCTGAAGACAACTTAAGTCCGTCGACATTGGCAATATCCACCGTGGTTACGTAGCAATAACCTGACGAGCCCGGCATGAACGCAGCGTTCCCTTCTTCAATCACCTGACCAGACGCACTCTCGAGCGTGACCTTCATGGTTTTCATCTTGTGAATATCGTTCACCATAACGGTGAGCGGGAATCCTGCTTGTCCGGAATAAGAGTTCGTAAGAATCGCATCTACCGTAATTGACTTAAGGAAATCAGTGACGGCAGCAGCAAACGCTCCGTTCCCGTAAGTCCTCCCTATTTTGTCGTATTCAGCTTTGAGCTCCGG
>JAEYXN010000016.1 GCA_023431285.1 Bacteroidota bacterium | reverse complement strand
CTCTGAGGGAAGTGCGTTTTTGTGTTTTTCTGTCGACAACGCTGACAAACGGTCGAATCACTGATTTTTCCACGCTTTCCGTAGAAAACGAAGCCAGTTTCCGTGCATTACATTTTGAATATCCGATTCTGAATATCCCCTTTTCTGGAGGAGGGCGGGGATTCTTTCAACGTCGGCAATCGTTTCGATGTCGAGCGGTGACTGTTCCTTTCCGAACGCTCCGTCGAGGTCCGAGCCGATCCCAATGTGATGCGCATTACCCGCAATCTGACAGATGTGATCCATATGATCAATCAGTCTTTCCAGATTGCAGTTTGTACTCTGTGGTGTTGACTCCCCGCGTACCCACCCGGGAATAATCATCCATGCATCCATCACTGCGCCAATAACCGCATCGCGGTCAATGAGCTCGCGGATCATATCATCGCTGAACTGGCGGTTGTGATTGACGAGAGTTCGGCAGTTATTATGGCTTGCCCAGACTGGTCCGCGGAAATTATCAAGCGCCTCGCGGAAACTCTCATCACAAAGATGGGTAGCATCGAGAATGATGTTCAGCTTTTCCATCTCGGCAAGGAGTTCGCGTCCTGGCTTGCCAATCCCGCCAGTTGTGTTGGTGCCCTGCGCGTATCTGCCGGGGCCATAATGACCAGGTCCTATTGCACGCAGGCCATATGCATAAGCTTTCTCAAGATAATTTAAATTTACTATCGAATCAGCGCCTTCAAGACTGAGGATGTAACCAATAGCCTTTCCGTTATCGTCGGAGTTCCAGGTCTCAAGATGTTGCTCCAGCTGGTGAAGATTTGTGATCTGTCGGAGTTCGCCCTCTTCTTCCATGGCTTTGTACCATGCGAGTTGCGCCTGCGTTTGTGCCCAGGCCTGGTGTGGTGAATGCCAGCCTGGAAGGGGATTGCCCGGGGCAACGTATCGTGCAATCTGCGTAGCCACAACCAGACCAATGTCTCCTTTCCGGAGTTCACCGAAACTCACCACTCCATTCCCGCGATCAGGTTTGTCGGTGAGGTCTTTTTCGCGTTCGCGGATATCTGAAACAGAATTGCGGTAATCACGATTCCATTCCATGGCATTCATAGCCAGGTCGAGGTGCGCATCTACGGTGAACATCCTGGTTATTTGTTGTCAGAAATTAATTCTCTTGTTTCTCGATTCCGTCATCCACCATTCTGTCACTTTTCCTTCTGTGGCGACTGCGGTGCGTTCGTATAACGCCACCGTTGGACAGACGTGATAGGGGATGCCATACAAAACATCCCCGACTTCGAAGTTGTCGCCCTCACCATATTTCAGGACCATATGTTCTTCGCTGTGACCCACAGGGGTGACATCAGGTGCATTGATAAATGAGACACGATTTGTCAACGGATTTTCTGAAGCGATGGATTTATGTCCGAGGTCAACACAAATAATTCCCGCGGCGGGTTTTGAGATCACACGGGTAATTACCACTGCTGCATGCAGGTATTTCTGTTCCTGCAGGATAGCTTCATATCCCTTGTCCCAGTAAATGAAAGTACCCGGACTGCATTCGACATTCGACCGCAGGACGTGTACGGAATACGTTGGCGTTCCTCCGACTACAACATCCAGCAGATTGTTCAGCTCATTTTTGATTCTGTTCCTTAATTCTTCAACCTGTGCAAATGCCTCGTCAGATCGTTTTCTGCGAAGGGTAAAATCGGTGTCGCGGATATGGCCGTCGTAGGCGTGAAGCCCTTTTAGTTCGAGTCCTTTCAAACTCGTGCAATGTTTCGCCAGTTCGAAGGCTTCTCCAGGAGCAATGCCGGTGCGGTTCATTCCGACATTCAGATCTATATATACCGGGACAGACATTGCTTGTGAATCGAATAACGCTGCAAGTGCAGTCGCGATTTTAATATTGTCTATCAGGCACGCGATCTTTGCGTTGGGAAACTCTTTTATGAGTTGCAGCAGTCGTTGTGCTTTCGGGCCAACAGGCTGGTAGGCGAGAAGTACGTCTTTTGCGCCGGCTTTCAGGGTCATTTCAGCTTCGGCGATGGTTGCGCATTTGAATTTTCTGATGCCATGCTCAAGCATCATCTTCGTTACTTCGTGAGACTTATGGGTCTTAACGTGAGGCCGAAGGCGCGAAGGGTCGTTGATACTTCGAACAAGTGTTTTGATGTTTTCTTCCACACGGTCGCGGAATATCACCAGTGTGGGCGAGTCGATTTTATCGACATTCTGAAGTTCAAACCATTTTGTCATGCTAATTCGAAGACAGCCTCGATTTCAACAGGGATATTATCCGGAAGTGATCCCATACCTACGGCGCTGCGTACACCTACACCGTTGTCTTCTCCCCATACCTGGGCGAACAGTTCACTGCAGCCGTTGATGACGAAAGGATGGCGTTCGAAGTCGGCGACACAGTTGACCATGCCCAGCACTTTAATGACGCGACGAATTTTGTTTAATGAGCCGAGGTTTTTCTTTAGTGTGGCTAGGATGGCTAGACCCACCTGACGTGCGGCGTCTTTTCCTTCGTCGATGGTGAGATCTCTTCCTACGCGTCCGATGATCAAAGAACCGTCGTCTTTTACTGTACCATGACCCGATACGTAGACGAAGTTTCCAACAATCAGAAACGGTTTGTAGACACCAAGCGGTTTTGGCGCCGGAGGTAATGACAATCCAAGTTTTTCGAATTGTTCATCAGGGAAAAGGTCTGCGGGCATAGAGGGGATTTTGCTCGCAGAAAGTTACAGATTGTTGTCAGCCGAGCAAACTCATCACGGAAAAGAAATGGAGCACGCTTCCGCCGAGTACAAACACATGCCAGATACCATGGTTATAAGGGATTTTCTCTTTGACGTAGAAGATCGTGCCGATCGTGTAGCTCAGTCCACCAGCAAGAAGCAGAGTGAATGTTGTTGCTGAAATGTTTTCGTACAGGGGTTTGATAAAGACGATAATTGCCCATCCCATTACGATGTACATGATGGTCGAAAGCAGTTCCATCTTGCCTGTAAACAGCGCCTTGAATACAATGCCGAGTACAGCAGCTCCCCAGACGATTCCAAAGAGCGTCCAGCCCATCCATCCATAGAGGACGGAAAAGCAGAATGGTGTGTATGTGCCGGCAATCAGAAGGAAGATTGCCATGTGGTCGAATTTCCGGAAAAGGTGTTTAACCTTTTCGCCCTGGAGGCTGTGATACAGAGTGGATGCCAGGTAAAGGATGACCAGCGTAGTGCCGAAAATGGTGAAGCTTACGATGTGCCAGGCGTTGCCGTATATGGCGGCAAATACGATGAGAATGACAAGCGCAGCAATTGCCAGCGCAGCGCCGATCCCGTGAGTGATTGAATTAACTATTTCGTCTTTGAGAGAAGCTTTCATGATTCCGGCATCCACTGATTCTTTCGCCTGTGCAAATATCTCCTTCTCCAGAGTTTATACCAATTTCTGTTCGCCGGATAGCTTCTCTTTGATGTAATATTATTCACTACCAGCGCCACTGTCAGCAGGATTATGACACCAGTGGCAATGGGACTGAGCACATATAGATAACCAAGGTCTTTGACCGGTTGTGATCCGATGATGGCGATCATCGCTGTGGCGCCGCCCGGAGGATGAAGAGTTTTTGTGATCTGCATCAACACAATCGATAGAGATACTGCAAGACCAGCGTTGAACCACAATGGGAGAGGAACGTAGTTCGATATCGTTACTCCGATAACGGCCGAGAGTATATGGCCTCCAATGAGATTTCGCGGCTGTGCCAGCGGACTATTGATCACGCCATAGATCAATACAGATGAAGCGCCGAAGGATCCAATGAGGAAAAGGTTGTCCTGCAGTTCGAGAAAAATACTATTGCCCAGGCCGATAAGACTAATGCCTGCAAACGATCCCAGAAATGTCCACCAATGTTCGTTAAAGTCCACCAGTGTTTCTTTGTAGATAACGATCCGCGCCATACGCAGATTCTTTTTGATACTTCTCTTCATAAAAAAGCCGCCGGAGAAATGAACAGCTCATTTTCCGGCGGCGAAGTTATATGATCGTGATCAGATTCTTACATCATGATCAAATGAAAAGCTTCAGGTAATGCAAGGTCATCACTCCGGCGATTCCTACGATGGCAACAATCGTCTCCATCATTGACCATGAAAGAATGGTGTCTTTGATACTAAGGTTGAAATATTCTTTGTAAAGCCAGAAGCCCGGGTCGTTCACATGCGAAAACATAAGACTTCCCGCGCCCACAGCGAGGACCATCAGATTAGGATCCACGCCAGGGAGACTTACCAGTGGAAGAACGATAGACGCGGCGGTAAGTCCTGCCACGGTTGCTGATCCTACACAGACGCGGATCACACATGCGATAAGCCAGCCCAACATCAGAGGGTGGATGTCCACACCATCGAGTAACACAACAACTTCGTCGCTCACGCCGGAGGCAACCAGGATTTGTTTGAGACTTCCCGCACCACCCATAATGAGCAACATCATGCTAATGTCTTTTACAGCTTCTGCGTAAATACCCATGACCTTAGACATGCGAAACTTCATTCGGAGTCCAAGGGTATAGGTGGCCACTGCCAGAGAAAGAATCATTACCATAGCGGGATCACTTACGAAAACAATGATGTCTTTCCAAAAGCTTTCCTCTGGTACCATGTTGTTCGTGACGGCGGTGATCGTAAGAAGAATCACAGGGAGAAGAGAAGAGAAAATGCTTATTCCGAGTGAAGGCAACTGACTATCGGGAACCGGATCCGCAGTGAAAGTGTCCGGAATGACGGGGTTCATTCTCTTCAGTGTTCTCGAGAAGAGCGGTCCTGCAATGATCACCGTTGGGATGGCGATCGCTATTCCATAGAATAATGTTTTACCTATGTCTGCACCAAATTGTCCGACAAGAGCAGTAGGGGCAGGGTGGGGAGGAAGAAACCCATGTGTGACCGAGAGTGCCGAGAGCATTGGCAGACCAATGTAGACCACTGGGAATTTGTATTTGTAAGCGACAGAAAAGATCAAAGGCACCACGAGTACAAAACCGACATTGTAAAAAAGAGGAATTCCGATGATGAATCCGGTGAGTACGAGTGCCCACTGAATGTACTTCGGACCGAAGAGATTCATGAGCCCCGAGGCAATGCGTTGTGCTGCGCCGCTATCAGCTGCGAGTTTACCAAGCATGGCTCCACACACCACTACGACAACCAGACTTCCCAGCATGTCGCCCAATCCCTTTTGAACGTGTCCGGTAATTGTATTCAGATCCATTCCCAGCAATGTGCCGGCGAGGATAGAGATGACCAGAAAGGAAAGGAATGCGTTAATCTTGAATGCCGTTATAAGAACAATGAGCAAGGCAATACAAGCAATAATGATGATGAGAGACATGAGTAGGGTTAAGGTTGAACAACGAAACTAACATTTCAACACCAATATTCAAATCTCACCTGGTGATAATGCATTCTTCAAAACGATGTTTGGCTGCGCAGCATTACAGGATATCTTACTAGCAATGATTGCTTACAACTTTTGCGTACTCTAAATCGATGATACCTTCACACTCATTGTATTTCAACTCGCTGGCAGGCCGACAGGCTGACTTTATTATAAACTCTTCGATGTATGAAGACTCACTGGTCTATGTTTCACAACATTGACCGCCCTTCTCACTGTATTGACTGGCTGACAGGCGAACCGGCAGACTGGCCGACATGGACATCGTTCTATTATGTGAACGATCACAACGTATGAATACTAACATCGATCACCCTTTTCACTGTATTGACCGGCAGCCAGGCCGACAAGTCAGACTGGCTGCCTGAAAATCTCTCTGGTGTAGTGAAGACTTACAACTCAAGTATACTCTTCATTGTACACCCTTCTTATTCTTTATCCGGAATCTGAATAATCCGAATGACAATCTCATGCGGGTCTCCATCCTTGTCTACAAGGCTAAACTTCACCATGGGATTGTCACGGTTGAGATTGCTTTCTACATTGACAATCTGATTGTCTTTCAAATGACTTTCAATCTGCTCCTGAAGGTCGTGCAGTGCGTTAACAAAATTAACCTCCAGTGGACTCGGATTATATGTCGACGTTTTCATCTATTCGCAGTTTGAAATCCTCTTCTGTTACCAGCGGATCAATGCAGAAGCCCATGTAAATCCGCTTCCGAACGCCGCTAAACAAATTAAATCATTTTTCTTTATTTTACCTTCCTCCCAGGCCTCGCTCATCGCGATTGGAATCGACGCAGCAGTAGTGTTACCAAAGCGCATAATATTGTTGTACACCTGGTTATCACTGAGGCGCAATTTCTCCTGAATATACTGGCTAATGCGAAGGTTCGCCTGATGAGGTACCAACAGGTTGATGTCTTCTTTGGTAAGCTTGTTCTTGGTCAGTGCCTCCTGGATGACTTCCATAAAACGAACCACGGCGTGCTTGAAGACCTGGTTGCCATTCATGTGTACTTTGAAGGTTGAGGTGTCGGTGATTTGTTCAGGCTGGCGTTCCGCGTGTGGTCTGCTGCTACCAGGGTCTTTCACATATAATTCTTCGGCGAAGGTTCCATCCGAATGCAAGTGCGTGGAAAGGATCCCGGGTTTATCGGAAGCCTGTAGAACAGCCGCGCCTGCGCCATCACCGAAAATTACTGCAGTGTTTCTCCCTCTCGTGCTAAGATCCAACGCAGTGGATTGTATCTCCGCGCCAACCACAAGAACTGTCTTATACATGCCAGTCTTAATGAACTGATCCGCCACGGACAGCGCATAGATGAATCCTGAGCACGCGTTTCGAATGTCAAGCGCTGCGACACTTCCATCAAGTCCAAGCTCGCGTTGCAGGAGAACGCCCGAACCCGGGAAGAAATAGTCGGGAGTGATTGTTGCGAAAACAATGAACTCTACTTCTTTCTCGCTCACTCCGGCACGTTGCAAGGCCATGCGTGATGCTTTTGCCGCCATGTTCGCCACTGTGTCTTTCGCGGGATCCATGAAACGACGTTCCTTAATTCCGGTGCGCTCTACGATCCATGCATCATTTGTATCCATGATGGTGGAAAGATATTCGTTCGTGATTACCGTCTCAGGGACGTGGTGGCCGAGGCCGGTTATTCTGGAGTGCTGCATTGTAGCTTATTTCAGTTTCAGATTTTAAATCCGTCTAATGTCAATTGAATTATCCTTCAATCGCCAATTATTGTCTTCACCAATACACCTTCCGATCATTCAGAAAGTCTGAAGCTATACAACCACGTTGACGATCTTCCCAGGAACGATAATAACTTTCTTAGGCGCTTTCCCTTCAGTCCATTTCTGAACAGTCTCGGATGCCATAACCAGCTTTTCGATATCGTCCTTCGGCATATCCAAAGCAAAATTCATCTTCACTCTTACCTTTCCGTTGATCGAGATAGGATATTCGAAAGAGTTCTCTACCAGATATTGATTGTCGAACGCGGGGAATTCGGCAAACAGAATGGATTCCGGATGGCCAAGCTTCTCCCATAGCTCCTCCGTTATGTGTGGCGCATATGGTGAAAGCGCGATGACCAGAGGTTCCAGAATAGCACGCTTGTTACATTTCATGGAACTCAGCTCATTGCAGCAAATCATGAATTCGCTAACGGTAGTATTGAATGAAAACCGCTCTATGTCTTCTTCAATCTTCTTCAAAGTTTTGTGCAGGACTTTCAATTCCTCCTTGACAGGTGCGTCATCTGTTACTTTGAAATGTCCGTTGTTGTCATGGAAGAGGTTCCAGAAGCGGCGAAGGAATTTATACACCCCATCGATACCGTTGGTGTTCCACGGCTTGGAAAGCTCCAGCGGCCCGAGGAACATTTCATACATCCGCAAAGTATCCGCACCGTAGCTGGAGACTATATCGTCAGGGTTCACCACGTTGTAGTAACGCTTAGACATCTTGTCAACCTCAGAACCGCAGATATATTTGCCATCTTCGAGAATAAGCTCGATGTCTTTGAGGTCGTCGCGCCATTCACGGAATTTCTCCACATCAAGCACATCGCCGTCGACGAAGTTTACATCAACATGCAATGGTGTGACGTCGTACTGCTTTCTCAGATTGTGCGAAACAAACTTGTTGGTTCCATTCACTCTGTACGCGAGTTTCGACACACCTTGAATATGTCCCTGGTTGATCAGTTTTCGAAAAGGCTCTTCGGCGGCAACATAGCCAAGGTCTTTTAATGCCTTGCACCAGAACCGTGAGTACAGCAGGTGCCCAGTTGCGTGCTCGGAACCTCCAATATATAGATCTACGTCCTTCCAGTAATCGATCACCTTCTTGCCGGCGAACTCGCTGTTATTCTGCGGATCCATATAGCGGAACCAGTACCAGCTTGAACCGGCCCATCCAGGCATGGTCGTTAATTCAAATGGGTAGCCCTCGGCTGATCCTGCAGGTTTGTATTTCCATGTTGTGGCACGCCCCAGTGGAGGAAGTCCGTCCTTCGTGGGTTTATACTCATCGATCTCGGGAAGTGTTACGGGAAGGTCCTGCTCTGCAACGAGCTTAGGCACTCCGTTGTCGAAGTACACCGGGAATGGTTCACCCCAGTAGCGCTGACGACCGAAGATGGCATCGCGCATGCGGTAATTCACCTTTCTTTCACCGATTCCAAGTTCCTCAACTTTTTGCAGTGCTTTCTCAATAGCGTCGTTCCACTGAAGTCCATTCAGAAAATCGGAATTGATCATCTTACCTGACTTTGGTTCGAAGTTATCCTTCGTAATGTCGCTAGTGGGGCCTTCCAACACGTCAATGATTGGAAGGTTAAAGAATTTAGCGAAAGCGTAGTCGCGTGTATCGCTTGAGGGAACTGCCATCACGGCACCGGTTCCATATCCAGCTAATACATAGTCGGCAATCCATACAGGGATCTTTTCCTGGTTGAAAGGATTGAGAACATAAGCTCCGGTGAACGCCCCACTAATGCGTTTCACTTCGCTCATCCTTTCTCTCTCGCTGCGGTTCTTGGCAAGCTCAACGTATTCGTCAACCTCTTTACGCTGCGCAGGAGTGGTAATCTTGTCGACCAGCTCGTGTTCAGGAGCGAGGACCATGAAGGTTACTCCGAAAATTGTATCAATCCGCGTCGTGAACACACGGATCTTTTCATCATTTCCGTCGATGGCAAAATCAAGTTCACATCCGATGGATTTGCCGATCCAGTTGCGCTGCATTTCTTTTACAGGCTCTGGCCAGTCGATGGTGTCAAGGCCTTTCAGGAGGCGCTCTGCGTATGCAGTGATGCGCATACTCCATTGCATCATCTTGATACGCTCCACCGGGTAGCCACCCCGTTCGGAAACGCCGTCCTTCACTTCGTCGTTGGAGAGAACCGTTCCCAGGTCGGCGCACCAGTTGACCATCGTTTCACTAAGATAGGCTATGCGATAGTGTTGCAGAATTTGTTCCTTTTGTTTCTCGTTCCAGCTCTTCCATTGGTCTGCTTGGAACAACGGAGTGTTGTCTTCGCATACGGCCGTGACGTTGGCGTTCCCATTTTCTTCAAACTCAGCAATGAGCACGTCGATTCGTTCTGCTTTGTCGGAATTCCGGTTGTACCAGGAATTGAAAAGCCGCATGAAGATCCATTGCGTCCATTTGTAATAAGCCGGATCGCAGGTTTGTACTTCGCGATCCCAGTCGAATGAAAAGCCAATTTGTTTTAGTTGCCGTTTATAAGTCTCAATATTCCGCGCAGTGGTGACTGCCGGGTGTTGCCCTGTCTGGATGGCATATTGTTCTGCGGGAAGACCAAATGCGTCAAAACCCATGGGATGAAGGACGTTGAAGCCTTTGATCCGCTTAAAGCGGGATACGATATCCGACGCGATGTAACCCAGTGGGTGACCAACATGAAGTCCTGCCCCGGAGGGATAGGGAAACATGTCGAGCACATAGTATTTCGGTTTGGAAGTATCGTTTTTAACCTTGTAGAGCCCTTCTGTTGCCCACTTATCCTGCCACTTCTTTTCTATTCTTTTGATCTCGTCCTTACTATAATCAGCCATTGCTTAAAAAAACTTTTTAGGAGCGGCAAAAGTAACCCAAACGAGTGTTATTTGAAAAGAAGGGAGGGCTCAGGGGCGCCGAATTACAAGATTTTTAGAAGGCTGCGCTATTTTCGCGTAGCCTTACCCAATCCACGGGTCGTCCGGCGGCCTTACCACCGGAGGAACCGATGTAATCTGCTAAAGACCTTTCCGTCAATGCACAGCTGACGACATCACAGCGACGTGATAATTTGCAGCGTAGACAGCCATTAAAACCAAAAGGACATCATCCGTTGGGTTCCCCAATCGGATCGAATAATCATAGCTGAATTTCGACCAGTTGAAGTCTGGGTCGAGATGAATGATCTCATTTCTTCCGGCGTCTACAACCACGTACTTATCGTGATACGTGCCAGTGGTTCTAAGGACGTAGCTTCGCTTGTCGTGAAACGAAAGGGTCATAAATCCCTTCCAGTTCATGTCGAGGCTGGCGATTTCTTTTCCATTGTGGGATACAGAGATTGTAGTACTGAAAGTACCCAGCGGTGTTACAATGTATTTCTCTCTTCCAATTTCGATGATTGCCTTGAAAGAGAAAACGCCATTGTAGATCACGCGTCCGAGCGTTTTTGCTCCAGCCTTAAGCTCGAACGTTTTGTTGTCGGTGCACAGGATCTTCATAGGCGTTTGAATGAATTTAAAGATACAAAATTCACAGTGCATCGTCAACACCACAAGTTGTAATAAAGAGGTGTTAAGCTCATTCTTCTTTGACCTGAGTACCAATAGACCAGAAGTTGCCTGCGAAATCTTTGAAGCTTCCGCGTCTGTCCGGGTCGCCGGTATTTTCTTTGGGCTTATCCACTATTTCGCAGCCGGCATCGACTGCCTTTTGAAATGTTTTGTCTACATCGGCAACGTACACGTGGAGCATCACATTATTGGGAGGGTATTGCGCTGTTGCTTCTGCAAACATGAGTACAGAGTCATCAAGTTGCATCTCTGCATGCATGATTGTTCCGTCCGGCTTCTGATACTTTCTCAGTTCTTTCGCGTAGAAGATTGTTGTTAGCAATGTCATCAATTTGTCAGCGCCATTGACGACAAAGTATGGGGAAACGGAGTTGTATCCGGCTGGTTTGAAAGAGGGTTTCATTGAGTGGAATATGTTTTGAAAGTAATGTATAAAATCAGTTCAATGTACCCAACCAAAAATTTGCAGTTCATCACCTGATGGTTGATCGATGAAGTCTGTTGGTATTACGGTGAGGATGCCTGCGTGAGGTTGAGCGGCATGTGCCCGAAATGGAATGAGCGGTGCATGGCGAATAGCGCACAACGTCGCCGCTCCGGGCCCTCGATCGTATTAAACGCGCCCGATTGTGCGAGGGGTACGCTCTGATCCTGCATTTTCTGTGACGACTGGATACGACCACTCACGACCACCACTGTTCGGGACCGCACACCTGAATGCGTAAATTCTTACGTTTCAAGATGTATATTGAGTTTCGAACCACTGGCACGCTAATAGCCTTACATCAGGTCGTCCTTCAAACTTTTAAGATAAAACCCTCCCGTTATATGCTCAGAAACTATCTCCTCATCACCGTTCGGACACTGCGGCGGAATTTCATTTACTCTACGATCAATATTACCGGACTCGCGGTGGGTCTCGCCTGCAGTGCGCTGATTCTGCTTTGGGTTTCTGATGAGCTTTCATACGATAAATTTCATAAACACTCGGAGAAAATTTATGTGGTGGGGACAAACCAGGTCATCAATGGTCAAATTGAAACAACATTCAATGCGCCCTTCCCCATGATGGATGCGTTAAAAACTTCCAGCGCCGTTGAGCACACATCGTTGGTCAAGATGCCTGAAGGGTTTCTGCTAAGTAACAACGATACGCGTATTTCGAAGATGGGAATAGTGGCCGTCGGCGATTTTCTTGAAATGTTTTCTTTTAATGTGATCGCCGGAGATCCAAAGACAGCGCTCCAGGATCCTTCATCGGCAGTGCTTACACGTTCGACAGCCATAGCGTTGTTTGGAAGTGAAGATGTCGTTGATAAAATATTTACGATAGAAGCGAATGATGAATTGAGAGTTTCGGCTATCGTTGAAGACGTTCCTAAAAATTCAAGTCTTCAATTTGATTTTATACTTTCTTCCGCCTATTACGAGGCCACCCAACCCTGGTATAAGCGGACAATGTCCAATTGGGAAAATCATTCCTTCACAATCTTTGCTGAATTGCAAGAAGGGAGCAACCTGGAAGACGTGAATAAACAGATCTCTTCTTTACAGAGAGACAACAATAAATATGCACCGTCTGCGGAGAATTTTCTGTATCCGCTTAAGCAATGGCATTTGTATGGCGAATTTAAGAATGGAAAGGCAACGGGAGGGATGATAGAATACGTGAGACTGTTTACACTTATCGGAATAGCTGTTCTTGTGATAGCGTGTATCAACTTCACAAATCTTGCCACTGCGAGATCGCAGGGTCGGGCCAGGGAAGTTGGTATTCGTAAAAGTGTGGGCTCTCTGCGAAAACAATTGATTGCTCAATTCATTGGTGAGTCGCTGGTGATCACGGCAATCTCGTTTCTGATCGCGCTTGCTCTTATCCAGGTGATTCTCCCGTTTTATAATGTGATGGTTGGAAAGAACCTTTCACTGGACTTTTCCAATCCTGCTTTATATGGGGCAGCTGCGGCGATCATTATCATTACTTCTTTAATGGCAGGAGCTTATCCGGCGTTTTATCTTTCATCATTCAAGCCAGTGAAAGTGCTGAAGGGAGTGGTGAAAGAGCCAGGTTCTTCGGCTACGGCGAGGAAGATCCTTGTAACGCTCCAATTCGGATTTTCAATATTTCTTGTAGTGGGGAGCATCGTCATCTATCAGCAGATCATGTTTGTGAAGGCGCGGCACGTGGGATACAACAGGGAGAATTTGCTTTTAATCTGGACGAATGACCAGCGTGAAAAGAACTATTCATCCATAAAGCAGGAACTGTTAGCCTCAGGGTTGGTAGAGAGCGTTACTAAGTCAAGTGCACCCATCACGAGAATCTTTACCACTACCGACGGTGTAAGCTGGCCGGGCAAAGTGGGAGAGGAAAAGGTTTCCTTTGTAACCATCGCTACTGAATATGATTTTGCCAAGACAATTGGAATGATATTTTTGGAAGGCAGAGATTTTTCTCCTGAAGTAGGTTCTGATACTTCTGCTATCATTATTAACAAATCGGCGCTCGAGATTATGGGGTTGAAAGATCCGATCGGACAAAAGATCCGGATTTGGGGCAACGAAAGATCTGTGATTGGCGTCGCTGATGATGTGTTGATGGGGTCGCCGTATCACGCGGTAGGACCGATGGCAATGGCACTCATTCCTGAATGGAGCAGTACAATTTCTGTGAGGCTGAAGCCGACAGAGGACCTGCAGGAAACGATCACCGGCATAGAAAAAATATTTAAGGTAGCAGATCCTGAGCATCCCTTGTGGCACCGTTTTGCCGATGAGGAATTTAATTCGAAGTTCTATAGTATTGATCTTGTAGGACGTCTTGCGTTTGCATTTACGTTCCTGGCGATATTCATTTCTGCGTTGGGGTTGTTTGGGTTGGCTGCATTTACTGCGGAGCAACGTACCAAGGAAGTCGGTATCCGCAAGATTCTCGGCGCATCGGTCACCAACCTGTTGTTACTCATGACCAAAGACTTCTCTGGTTTGGTGATCATTGCGTTCGTGATCACTGCTCCGTTGGCGTGGTGGGCCATTGATTTATTCCTGCAGCAATATCCTTATCGGATAACTCCTCAATGGTGGGTGCTGGCGATGACGGGCGTTTCTGCGCTGGTCCTTACCGTTGTAATTGTGAGCACGCAGGCGCTGAAGGCCGCGCTGAGTAATCCGGTGAATTCACTGAGGAGTGAATAAGTCTCTTTTTTTTCACGAGAACGCACCAGCCATTAAGGATACGACTACAAGCAAAAGATTTGCTGCCATAATGAATGAAACTCCTATTGAGATTATAAGTCCATACCTGATAACGCGCGTTGCTTTGCTAATGATTAAGTCACGGTTCATAAAGTTTGCAGCTCCGATTCCTACGACACCACGGTGTTTTTTACTTCAACCGGCTGACGTAATTTGTTTTCCAAATCTAGTGATAAAGCACAAGAAAATGTGCCAATGTCAACTTGCCTGAACCGGTGTCGCCTTTCCTGACCGGATCCCGGCTTTTTTTTCAGTCTCACCTTCCCACACTCCATCCTCTCCGTCCTACAGTTCGGTAGACTCTTTTTCCAGATCATATCTGCCCCGGCAATCTTTGTCGTGTAATCGCCAATAGAACATATGCGACTGTCAACCTTCTTTATCCTGTTCATTCTCGTTGCCTCTCAGGTCCTCGGGCAAACCACGATCCGGGGAAAAATCACGGATCAGGCAGGACTCGCTCTTCCCGGAGCCAACATTCTGTTGCAGGACTCTTATGACGGCACAACGTCCGATGCGAACGGGGAATTTTCTTTTACAACAGATGGAACAGGTAATGGAATTGTGGTGATCAGGTTCGTTGGTTATGAAGAATCAATCACCCAGGTTACACTCGACGGAAAACCCATCGATCTCCGGATCGGACTCAAAGAAACGATCAATCAACTTGACGCCGTCACGATTTCCGCAGGAGCGTTTACCGCCGGGGAGCAGGGACGACGTACGATCTTCAAAGCCATTGATATTGCCACCACCGCAGGGGCCACTGCTGATATTGCAGGGGCGTTGAATACACTTCCTGGCACACAGAAGGTGGGTGAGTCTGGGCGACTCTTCGTTCGCGGTGGCGACGGATCAGAGACACGTACTTTCATTGATGGCATGCTCGTGCTGGATGCGTATAGCCCATCCGCGCCGAACACTCCATCAAGAGCAAGGTTTCTGCCATTCATGTTTAAAGGTACGAGTTTCAGCACAGGCGGATACTCCGCGGAGTTTGGTCAGGCGCTTTCGTCTGCACTCGCCCTCGATTCTAAAGATGAGTCTGAAGTAACCCGCACCGACATAGGATTGCTTTCTGTGGGGGCGGATGTCGCGCATACTCAGGCATGGGAGTCAGGTTCCGCAGCAGCGAAAATTCAATACACCAACATCCGTCCTTACTTCGGAATGATCAACCAGGAGATTGACTGGAAGACACCACCTGCTTCGTTGGAGAGCATCGGTGCCGTGCGTCAGCGCATCGGCAAAGAAGGTATACTGAAGATCTATGGAAACTTTTCCGGATCAGATTTCTCTCTATACCAGCATGACATTGACGACGATCAATTAAGAAGTTACTACCGTCTGAGGAACGGTTACAGCTATGGTAATGTGTCCTATCGTGGTGTCATAAATAAAAACTGGGGTATTCGTTCAGGCTTTGCATACTCAGCAATCCGGAATGAATCATCTGCCGGTGAATATGACGCCGATGAAAAGGAAAAGGCAGCGCATATTAAAACAGTGGTAGATGGAACGCTTGCGCGCGGACTGGAGCTCAAGACAGGAGCGGAGCTTACCTTTCGTCGCTTTGATGAGAAAAATTTTGATGGAACAAGTTTTAACTTCGACGAGTATCTCCCTGCGCTTTTTGCCGAATTCGATATTTACGCCAGTAGCAGGTTCGTCAGCAGAGTAGGGGGACGCGCGGAGTTCAACTCCATGTCCAGTGATGCATCTGTTGATCCACGTCTTTCGGTTGCTTATAAGTTTGATAATAGTGCGCAGGTATCATTGGCATTTGGAAGGTTCCGGCAAACTCCGGTGAACAGATTTCTAAAGGTGTCCCCGGATCCGCAATCGGAAAAGGCATTGCACTACATTCTGAATTATCAAATCATCAAGAATAATCGCACATTCCGTATCGAAGGCTTCTTTAAACAGTATGATAATCTGGTCACGCTGCCGTCTCAAAACATGATCTCTTACAATGGGAATGGATTTGCTAAAGGGATCGAATTATTTTGGCGGGACAACGCTTCCATTCGTGCACTTGACTACTGGATATCATATTCATTACTGGATACAAGACGCAACTACCTTGATTTTCCCTATGAAGTAACTCCTTCCTTCGCGTCGAAGCATAATTTTTCGGCAGTAGCCAAATACTTTGTACGGCAGATCAGAACTCAGATTGGTGCCACGTATTCCTATACGAGTGGAAGGCCATACAACAATCCGAATGAAGATACTTTCAACGGCTCGCGTACCCCTGCCTATCAGGACCTAAGTGTCAATTTGAGTTACCTGCCGGCGCCACAACTCATAATTTACCTGTCGTGCACCAATGTTCCGGGATATAAAAACGTCTTCGGATATGAGTACAGTGATACCCGTGGTGAGGACGGCCTGTACAATGGAAGGGCTATACGCCCGGCGGCACCACGATTCATCTTTCTTGGAGTATTCATCACCCTCTCAAAAAACAAATCGATAAGCCAGCTTCCTGAACTTTGATTAAAACGCTAAACAAATAACCATATGAAAACATCCGTAATTGTACTTTTTGTGTCATGCTTTTCCTTTTCGTTGACTGCCAGTGATGACAAGTTTGTTGAGGTCATGCAGAAGAACATCCGGCTTGTCTATGAAGCAAAGAGTGTCGAAGAACTCACTCAAGCCGTGAATGCCTTTGAGAGAATAGCTAATTCCGAGAAGACGCGATGGGAACCGTTCTATTATCAGGCATTTGGAAACATTATGCTTTCCAATCACGAGGCAGATAAGGGGAAGAAGGATCAGTTTTTGGATCAGGCACTGGCAATCCTTGCTAAAGCCAGTTCGTTAAAGGCAAATGATTCGGAGATCGTGGCGTTGGAGGGGTTTGTGCTCATGATGAAACTTTCGGTGGACCCACAGTCAAGGGGACCCGTATATGCCCCCAGAGCTACAGCTACATTTGAAAAAGCTAAGGTATTAAACCCCGGGAACCCGCGGGCCCTGGCTTTGCTTGCGCAAATGCAATTTGGTTCGGCCCAGTTCTTTGGATCATCAACTGCCGAGGCATGTTCAACGAATTCGGAAGCGTTAAACAAGTTTGACGCGTACAAACCTGAAAATCCGTTGTCTCCTCAGTGGGGTAGAGCCATGGTTGAAAGTATGGCGGAAAAATGTAAATAGCAGGGTGATCGTTTCATATCCGTGACAAGGAAGAAGATAAATTCGGAGGCAGAGTTGCTGGCAATTTTCCTGGTTGCCAGCATCCTGCAATCGTACTACATGTGCCCGACCTGCGATTCAGTAAAAGAATATGGGCAGCTGACCTTTTTTATCTTCACGTTATGGACTTCGCTGTGGTATGGGAATAACGCACTAAACCATTTCCTGAACGCGCGACTACCGTGGATAGAGTTTCCACTGCGAAGGTTTGTGGTCGGACTTTCTGGTACCCTGGCCATGACGTTGGTTGTGGTTTACCTTGTCGTATTTCTCTTTGATACTTTT
>JAEYXN010000013.1 GCA_023431285.1 Bacteroidota bacterium | reverse complement strand
CGGCAAGGACGATCCGGGGTTCCACGTGCATGAAATTAGAAAAAACAGACGTGTAACACCAGATGCATACCCGTTGATTTCAAAAACATCTTACCCGTTTCGCTATCTTCCGGCAAAAATCTACAATGCGTCTTCACCGATCCACGTCAGAAGCAGTTATTAAATCACTGGAGCAGATTTTCCACGAAGGAAAGTATGCTGACAAAGTCATTGAGAAGGTGCTCCGTCAGAACCCGAAATGGGGTGCCCGTGATCGACGTTTCATTGCCGAGACGACTTATGACATCGTGCGCTGGTTTTTGTTGCTCCGCTACATCGGGCGTGCCCACGAAGACGAATACTGGAAGCTGCTGGCGTCCTGGTGCATTCTCCATCGCGTCGACTTCCCTGACTGGGAGGAATTCAGAGGCATCAATCGCGCAGAGGTATTAAAGCGTTACGAAGAATCAAAGAAGGACAGAAAGTTGCGGGAATCTATTCCTGACTGGCTGGACAGGCTGGGTGAAACAGCTTTGCCTGAGAGATGGGATGCGGAATTGAGTGCGTTGAATGAAGAAGCTCCCGTAGTATTGCGCGCCAACACGCTGAAGATTTCTCGAAATGATCTGGCGAAGACGCTGCAAGAGGACGATGTGAGGACGATTACACACGAAGGGCTTGCCGACGCTTTGATTCTGGAGGAACGTCAAAATGTTTTTACACTGCCTGCTTTCAAGGAGGGGTTGTTCGAGATTCAGGATGGCGCATCTCAGGTGATCGCCCCATTTCTGAAAGCGGAGCCGGGAATGCGCGTCGTCGACGCGTGTGCGGGCGCAGGTGGCAAGACGCTTCATATCGCCGCCCAAATGAAAAATAAGGGCAGAATTATCGCGATGGACATCGAGCAGTGGAAATTGGATGAATTGCTCAAGCGTGCGCGTAGGGCCGGCGTTACGAATCTGGAAGCACGACTCATTGATTCGTCCAAGACCATCAAACGCCTTGAGCAATCCGCGGATCGTCTTCTGCTTGACGTCCCATGCTCAGGGCTTGGGGTGCTGAAACGAAACCCCGATGCGAAATGGAAACTGTCTGAGTCATTCATTGCAGAGGTAAAGCAACTACAGTATCATATTCTGAACGATTATTCCGGCATGCTGAAAAAGGGTGGTCTTATGGTTTATTCTACCTGCAGCATACTCCCCGAAGAAAACGAACGGCAGGTTCAAAATTTTCTTGGTGAGCACGGCGGTAAGTACTCACTTCTTGCGGAAAAACATCTCTGGCCCTCAGAAGGGTTTGATGGCTTTTATATGGCTTTGATCCGGAGAAATCCCTGACCGGGCATGACAAAACAGGTTGCTCTCCCTTAACAGATTGTTTACATTAAGCCAATAAATGTTGAATGCTTTGCGAGCACAATTATTTCTGGTTTTCATACTTTGTTGTGCAACACCAGGTTTTAGCCAGGCCCCGTCGGCGTACGAACAAACTTTACCTGGATCGCCTGTGAAATTTAAGCTGGTGCCAATCCCGGGGGGTACATTTCTGATGGGAAACAATATTGGCGAACCCGATGAACGGCCTGCGAAAAAAGTGACTGTTTCACCTTTCTGGATGGCGGAGCATGAAGTGACATTCGAGGAATGGGATACCTTTTTCAAAAATATGGAAATCCCCCAGACGAAGGGCATTGCTGTTGATGCGATCTCGCGACCTACAGCCCAATACATCGATCTTACCTGGGGCATGGGTCGCGATGCAAAACATCCTACGAATAGTTTGAGTCAGGCTGCGGGAATCATGTATTGCAAATGGCTCTATGAGCAGACTGGTTTTTTTTATCGGCTTCCCACTGAAGCGGAATGGGAGTTTGCCTGTCGTGCAGGATCGGCGACAAATTTTCCGAAAGATGTCACTCCTTCAAATTTGAATGAGCACGCGTTCTCTAAGTCAAACAGCGGAGAAAAATTTCAGAAAGTAAAAATGAAGAAGCCAAATTCTTTTGGACTGTATGATATGCTTGGCAATCTCAGCGAGTGGACGCTTGATCAATATGATCCGCTGGCGTATTCGAAGCTTGACGATGGCATAAAAGATCCGTCGACACCTCCCGCGGCAAAATATCCTCGCGTAGCGCGGGGAGGATCATATCTCGATGATGCGTCTGCCTTGAATTGTAGTAATCGAATTCCCTCGAAAGCGGAATGGAATCAGCGCGACCCGCAGATTCCTAAAAGCAGATGGTGGCTCACGGACGGTATGTTCATGGGCTTTCGCGTGGTTCGTCCTGTGAAGCAACCTTCAAAGGAAGAAATAGAGAAATTTTACGCATCGTATTTGAAATAGAAACGACAACCTCAACCTAAATTCTATTGTTATGGATGAAAGCAACAAAATCAATACACGCCGCGAGTTTCTGAAGAACTCAGCCCTGGCAACGGGTGGGCTATTGACTCTGCCTTACGCATCGAATGCGGGATACTTTAATTCTGTCGATGATTCAATTAAAGTCGCGTTGATCGGCTGCGGCGGAAGAGGAACTGGGGCCGCGATGCAGGCGCTGCTGACAAAACAGAATGTCAAGCTTGTCGCGATGGCGGATGCGTTTCGTGATCGCCTCGATGAATGCTACAATGCGCTGATGAGCGACGACCTTTCGGATTGGTCTGGGGCCGGGGGAAATGTGAAAGACAAAGTGCTGGTAAAGGAG
This sequence comes from Bacteroidota bacterium, assembly GCA_023431285.1. Lineage (GTDB taxonomy): Bacteria > Bacteroidota > Bacteroidia > Cytophagales > Cyclobacteriaceae > Ohtaekwangia. The sequence continues at coordinate 14,670 of JAEYXN010000013.1, read as the reverse complement.
GATACAAAATTCGTCGGGTTCGATGGATACCTTAAAGCAATTCCTCTCGCCGACGTGATTATACTGGCAACACCTCCGGGCTTCCGTCCCATCCATTTTGAAGAAGCAGTGCGCCAGGGGAAACATATCTTTATGGAGAAGCCAGTTGCAACGGATCCGGCAGGCGTAAAAAAAGTGTTGGACGCTGCTGTGATCGCGAAGCAGAAAAGGCTTAATGTAGTGGTCGGGTTACAACGTCATTATCAAAACTCCTATCGCGAATTGTACAAGCGAGTGAAGGATGGAATGATTGGTGACATCACTTCTGGTCAGGTTTGGTGGAACAATGATGGCGTGTGGGTAAAGATGCGCGAGCCGAAGCAAACAGAGATGGAATATCAGATGAGAAACTGGTACTATTTCAACTGGCTGTGCGGTGATCACATTACGGAGCAGCATATTCATAACATAGATGTGATGAACTGGTTTAAGGGGGCCTATCCGGTGAAAGCTCAGGGAATGGGAGGAAGGCAGGTTCGCACCGGAAAAGAATTCGGTGAGATATATGATCATCACTTTGTCGAGTTTCATTATGCGGATGGAACTGTTTTAAACAGTCAGTGCCGACACATCAAAGGGACATACGCGATTGTAGATGAATTGATCGTGGGGACGAAGGGCGTCGTTAAAGCGGGTGCAGCTGAGATCTCATACAAAGGAAAAGTTCTTTACAAGTTTGACAAAGGAACTGAGAACAACCCTTATCAATCAGAACACGATGAGCTCTTTGCCGCGATCGCGAAAAACGAGTACAAGTTCGCGGATGCGGAGAATGGAGCGAAAGCTACTCTTACATCCATACTGGGCCGCATGGCAACCTATTCAGGACAGGTAATGGAATGGGATAAGGTTCTCAACAGTAACCTGAGCATAATGCCATCCCGGTTTGCCTGGGATGCAGAGCCACCTGTAAAGCCGGATGCAAATGGTTTTTATCCTATTGCTACGCCCGGGGTGACGAAATATTTTTCATAATTCTGTCCAATCTGATTAAGGTCGCGTGTCATAGGTGAAAAATGAAAAACTAAATTGACACCTATGGATGAATTTATTTTGATCTTCCGCCACGAAGATGGCGAAAAGAAAGCCTCTCCCGAGCAGGTCCAGGCATGGATGAAGCAAACAATGGATTGGATCGGCGGGATTGCCGCCCAGAACAAGTACGTTTCGGGCACCGGTCTTCCATTTGAAGATGCGAGGGTAATTGCCAATAAGGGCTCGAAGAGTGTGGTGACGAATGGTCCGTTTGGTGATATCAAAGAAACCATTGGCGGATTCATTATCGTGAAAGCTGAATCGGTGGAAGAAGCTGTCGAATTTGCTAAAGGGTCACCGGTACTCCAGGGTGAAGGTAACAGCGTCGAAGTGCGGAAGATCGCAAAGAACGACGGTGCAAACTAAATTAGCAGTCCCGCGATTTTCGCGGGACTTTTTTATGCAGGAAAAGGAACTCATACCATATCTTTTCAGAACTGAGTTTCGCAAGATCGTTTCGGTTCTTTGTAAAACACTCGGACTGCAGGACATGGATGCAGCGGAAGATATTGCCGGCGAGACGTTTCTTGCAGCAATGGAAGTGTGGCCATACAAAGGGCTGCCGCCAAATCCAACGGCTTGGCTATACACTACAGCAAAGAATAAGACAAGTAATTATCTGCGACGCAGGAAAATCTTTGAAGAGAAGGTAGCCTCTCAAATTACGCCTATGGATTCTGAGACCTCTTTTGAACCTGACCTGTCTGAAAATAATATTTCCGACAGTCAGCTGCGGATGCTTTTTGCGATTTGTCACCCCGCAATTCCACAGGAATCTCAAGTCGGTATGGCATTGCGTATCCTTTGCGGATTTGGGATTGATGAAATTGCTTCGGCATTCCTGACAAGCAAGGAAACGGTTAATAAACGCTTGCTCCGTGCGAAAGAGAAACTGCGCGAGGAGAAGATCTCCATGAAAATCCCCTCTGATAATGAATTGTTGATTGCGCGGATGGAGTCTGTTCTTAAGACGATCTATCTATTGTTCAATGAAGGTTATTACTCTGAGAATGACGATGCTGTGATCCGCGAGGACCTTTGCCTGGAAGCCATGCGTCTTGCTGTTTTACTCACAGATGATCCACGTACGGATTTGCCGGAGGTTTCGGCTTTGCTTGCGCTGATGTGTTTTCATGCGTCGCGTTTCCGCGCAAGAAAAAATGGCACTGGTGAAATTGTCTTGTATGCTGATCAGGATGAGTCATTGTGGGATCAGGACCTTATCGCGAGAGGCGGATATTATATGAAGCGCTCATCGGGAGGAAAAACTCTTTCGAAGTTTCATCTTGAGGCTGCGATCGCCTACTGGCACACGAGGAAGGAAGAGTCTTCAGAAAAATGGGAAAGTATCCTGCAGCTTTACAATAAACTTCTTCAGATAGAATATTCTCCAGTAGCTGCGCTCAACAGAACTTATGCGCTATCGAAGGCAAATGGTACAACGCAGGCGATTCAGGAGGCGGAGAAGTTAAAGCTCGAGGGGAATCCATTCTATTATAGTTTGCTGGGAGAACTTTATAGTAGTAAAGACATTGATAAGGCGAAGTTGTATTTTGAGAAGGCGATCACCTGCGCCAGGACTTTTGCTGACCGTAGAATACTTGAAGAACGAATTCGAAAATCACATTAAAAAAATAATGAAGCCCCGGATCGAAACAATTGCGGATAGGACATGCGTTGGTTTATTCATGAAGATGACTCTCATTGAGAACACCACCGCCGAACTATGGAGGTCATTCATGCCGCGAAAAGGCGAAGTAAAAAATGCGATCGAAAGTCACTTGATTTCACTCCAGGAATTCGACGATGATTATTTTGAAAAATTTTCGGCGATGAAACCATTTACAAAATGGGCATTGGTGGAGGTCACGCGACTGACGGAAGCTCCATCCGGAATGAAACCTTACATCATCAAAGGTGGCATGTACGCTGTGTTTGATTATAAAGGTATGCCTGGTGATCCCTCCATATTTCAGTACATCTATTTGGAATGGCTTCCTGCGTCATTATATGAATTGGATCATCGCCCTCATTTCGAAATACTGGCTGAGAAGTACAAGAATGGCGACATCAATTCTGAAGAGGAAATTTGGATTCCGGTTCAGCCGAAGCAATAAATCGTGCGGAAAAATTTGTAAATTGAATAGTTCGCTTGTTGAGCACGGGTCGTTATAAATAAATTTCAATGTTAGGTGGAGGATTTCTTAAGCAGGGCGCTGACAGTGCGAAATTGAATCGTGACTGGCTAAAAAGCGCGACTCGACGGGCTGATACAATTCTTTCTTATGACAGAAAAGAAAAGCGGGAGCAGATTAGCGTTGAATTGCCAGCACTGTCTGATGCTGAAAGGGCTTTCTGGCAGGAGAAATTGAAAAGACAGCAACGCCGCGAATCCTTAAAGAAAAAGATCATCATGATCACTTCTGTTGTCGCGACGTTTATGATTATGTTCTATTTGTACGCCGAAGTCTTCGGATTCTTGCGGAGGATCTGGTGATTCCCTGTTCCTTTATTTCTTTTTCATCTTCCTGATTTCCTCCTGAAGCAACAAAATAGTGTGTGCCAGTTGGTCTGCTGGAACCGGGTTTGTCTGCTGGGTGTCGGGGAACTGATTTGAAAAGAATGCCTTTGCCTGCCAGACTTCCAATACTTCTGACGTACTCACGCTAAAAGGTTGGTATGATCTGTTGTCAGATACACAAAGAAGTTTACCCTCGTCGTCGGCGAAATTGAATATCCGCTTAAATACAATTCCATCATTTACTGTGACGAGGATATAAAGCTTTCCGTTCTTGATTGATGCAGGGTCTTCAATGTACTCTCCAAAAATGATGCTCCCTGGTTGAATGGGAATCATTGAATCTCCCTGGATCTCGAATGCACGGTAGGTTTTATTTCGTGGAAGAATGGGAAGACTGATTTTTGGCAACTCCTTTACGAACTCGGGATCCTGATAGCCGGCGAGGTATCCGGCGGATGCCTTTTGAGTGACGAGCTCGATGTTCTCTTTATTGTTGGCATCAATTGTAATCGCCAGCACTTCTCTCCCTTTGGCCGAACTGCGCAATTTCCAATCTTTCTCCGGAATGCGACTCAAATCATGATTGACGAGAAGATCAATGTTCACTTTAAATATTTTGCTAATGTCGAGAAGGCACGAAAGGGGCGGTGTTGATCGCTCTTCTTCGTAAGCTCCGACCGCGGCTTGTTTTAAGCCAAGTTTTTCGGCGAGTTGTTTTTGAGTGAATCCCTGCTGAGCCCGCAGGAATTTCAGATTCCTATTAACCATTGCCATTTATCTTGTTTTTTTAATCTACCATTCTGCGCATGCGCTACCGAACCTCCCACAGGAGATTTTCAGGCACGAAAAAAGATTACTTAGTGAGGTCCGTAGCATTCCACGGACAAGCTCACAAAAGTAATCAGCCAACTATTGTCTTACTACTATTCCAGAACTGAATGGCAAAAACAGCTTTTTCTTTTATGGCAGCAATGACTTTACAAAGCTAAAAAAATTAGAATAAATTACAAACACAAACTAAAAATATTAGTACTTTCGTTCATGGATCGGAACATCATACATATGGATCTCGACGCATTTTTCGTAGCGGTGGAATGCAAACGAAACTCAAAGCTCCGAGGCAAGCCTTTGATCATTGGCGGAAGCAGCAGGAGAGGCGTTGTCGCGGCTTGCAGTTACGAGAGCCGGAAGTTTGGAGTGCATTCCGCCATGCCTATGTACCTGGCGCTTCAGCTTTGTCCGGATGCGACAGTGATCTCAGGGGATATGGAGGCGTATAGCCAGAACTCTCACGAGGTGACTGAAATCATTTCCGAATCCGCGCCCATGTTCGAGAAGGCTTCGATCGATGAGTTTTATGTGGATGCAAGTGGAATGGACAAATATTTTGGGGCGTTCAAATGGGCAGGTGAGCTTCGTAAGAAGATTCTTAAAGAAACGCATCTGCCTATTTCGCTGGCGATGTCCGTGAATAAGCTCGTGTCGAAGGTGGCTACAGCTGAGTTTAAGCCTAATGCTAATCAACATATCGAGGCTGGAACGGAAAAAGATTTTCTCGCTCCGCTTTCGGTTGATAAGATCCCCATGATCGGCAAGCAAACTTCGTCCTTTCTTTATGATATGGGTGTTCGCACCGTATCTACATTGAGAGAGATGCCTGTCAACTTTCTCGTGAGTGCGTTCGGAAAGAACGGAATATCATTATGGAACAAAGCGAACGGTATTGATGATTCTCCGGTGGTTCCATATTCTGAGCAAAAGTCTATTTCAACGGAATGTACTTTCGAAGAAGATACTATAGACGTCAAGAGACTTAAATCCGTAATGATCGCCATGGTAGAGAAAATCGCTTTTACTCTCCGCGAACAAAAGAAACTTGCATCCTGCATTACTGTGAAGATCCGATATTCAAGCTTCGATACTGAGACGAAGCAGATTCATGTCCCTTATACCTCATCTGATCATGTAATCCTGCGCACAGTTACAGAGTTATTCACTAAGCTTTACAATCGAAGGATGTTGATCCGGCTGGTTGGAGTCAGGTTAAGCGGTTTGGTTCATGGGAGTCATCAGACCAGCCTTTTTGACGAAACCGAAAAAAGCATCGACCTATATGATGCTATCGATCAGATCAAACACAGGCATGGCTCTGAAAAAATTGTACGCGCAACGACGCTTGGAGTGAGCAGACGCGTAAGGATGAATGTAAACATGTTTAAAGGAAATCTCAGGTGATGGCAATGACACAGGATGTCATTGCATGTCATCTATGTTTGTTACAGGAAAAGAATAAAAAACGATATAATATGAGAGTTTCATCCGTAAATCTTCAACCCGCCGTCCTGAACCCGGCGCGCCGGCCTGAATCGCAGGAGCTTTACTTCATCATTGCTCCGCCGCGACACATTTTAAGTGATGTTTCTGTTTTGAAGGATGATGTACATTATCTGATCGGGCACAAGTTCGATGATCAGCGATCTAAGGCTCACATCCCGTTGTTCCGCTACAACGATCGTTATGGCCGCGATATGATCCGTTTTGTTGAATCGAAAGCTGCGTCATTCGAACCGTTCAATGTCCTTCTGAAAGATTTCGGCGTTTTCTACAATGGCTCGAAAAGAACTGTTTACATGGACATTGTTTATAAATATCCGATCCAGGAAATTTTCGGAAAACTTGTAAAGGAGGATGACAGTTTCATTCCGCATATTACAATCGCGAGGAACCTCGAACACGAAGATTTCCTCAGGTGCTGGCCTTACCTCAAAAGCCTTCATTACGGGAATCAGCATTTCCTCTGCGATCGGATCACGGTCCTCGTCAAACAGGATAAGCAATGGGTGCACTACAAAGACATTCTCTTCGGCGAGGGGTAGTGCTTTGAGAAACGAAATGTGGAAAGGTTGAGCACTTCCGGTGCCAGCCTTTCCTCGTATGTGGATGTCGTAATTCAGACAAGATTTCTGCGACACTAAATTTTATGCTTCCACGCTCCAGCGATTATTGACCTGCGACCTAACCTCAAGATGCTTTGATCCGGTTTTCCGGGTGACACTTGGTTTCATTGCGATATTGCGCATCGGATATTGAAACCTGATCGTTTGGAAGCAACTCAGTCACACTTCAAAAGTCAATCAGTTGTTAATTATTAAAATACAATTATGAATCCGTTAGCTATTCTCGAAAAACAATTTGGTTTTCCATCCTTCCGCATGCACCAGGAAAGGATAATAAACACCGTGCTTGCAGGACGTGATACGTTTGTGCTCATGCCAACCGGCGGGGGCAAATCTATTTGTTATCAGATCCCGGCCCTGATGCTGCCAGGACTTACTGTAGTGATCTCCCCGCTTATCGCTCTCATGAAAGACCAGGTCGATGCATTGCGTGTGAATGGCGTCGATGCAGGCTATATCAATTCAACCCAATCATCAGACGAACAGAACGCTATCTTAAACCGCGCTCGCTCGGGGAAATTAAAGCTGTTGTACCTGGCTCCTGAGCGGCTCTTGTCCCCGACATCGGGAATGATGTCATTTCTGACCTCGCTTCAGATATCTCTTTTTGCAATCGACGAAGCCCATTGTATTTCTCAATGGGGACACGATTTCCGTCCGGAATATCTGATGCTTTCAAAGCTGAAGCAGAGCTTTCCTTCCATTCCGGTAATCGCTCTGACGGCAACGGCGGACACGATGACGAGAAAGGATATTGTTCATAAGCTTGAACTTAAAGACCCGGCCGTTTTTATCTCGAGCTTTAATCGCCCAAATATCCGGTACAACGTGGAGCCTAAGCGCAATTCTATGGAAGGCTTGCTCGAGTTCCTGTCGGCGCATGACGGTGAATCTGGAATCATCTATTGTTTTAGCCGCGCCTCTACTGAAAAACTGGCCTCGGATCTTCGTGAGTTCGGTTTCAACGCGATAGCCTACCACGCCGGGATGGACTCTCTCACAAGGGCCGAGAACCAGGATAAGTTTCTCCGGGACGAAGTGAACATCGTGGTGGCAACCATCGCGTTCGGCATGGGTATCAACAAATCTAATGTGCGGTTTGTGGTTCATATGGATCTTCCGAAGAATATCGAAAGTTATTATCAGGAAACCGGGCGCGCCGGTCGTGATGGACTTCCCAGTGAAGCTCTGTTATTCTTTTCTTATGGAGATGTGGCCAAACTCAAGAGTTTCGCCCGTGTGGAAGGCAACCAAGAACAAACCGAAATTGCTTACAGAAAGCTTGACCAGATGGCGGATTATGGTAGTCTCACAACGTGCCGCCGGAAATTTCTGATGAACTATTTCGATGAGAAGTCGGAATCTTACTGCGGAAATTGTGACATCTGCCTGACGAAGGTCGAACTATATGACGGCACCCGAAAAGCGTTGAGCGTTTTCCGGGCAATCGCTGAGCTTGAGCAACGATACGGTGTCGGTTACGTCGTCGATGTTCTTCGTGGATCGAACTCAATCAAAATTCAGCAAGCTCACAAGGAGCTTTCGGTCTTCGGATCTGGGAAGGATACAACACGAACTGAGTGGCAGGAAGTAATTTATGATCTCATTGATCAGAAGTATTTGCAAAAAGCGAAAGGAATGTACCCGGTGCTTTCATTATCCCAATTAGCAGAGGACGCCCTCAGCGGAGACATCAAGGTCATGCTCACCCGTTCAAAAGAGCGGATTGCAGAAGATAAGTCTCTGGACTATGAAGTTGCATTGTTCGAGCAGTTGAAGTCGGTTCGAAAACAAATCGCTGAACAGAGGGACGTTCCTACCCATGTCGTGCTTTCGGACGCCACCCTTATCGAACTGGCGAAATACCTTCCTCAGACGAAAGATCACATGCGGAAAATTTCCGGCTTTGGCGAAGTGAAGCTCACTCACTATGGTTCTCTTTTTCTTGACGCCGTAACGGATTATTGCAGACAGAATGATCTTCAGACTCGCATACACCTTATCAATGACCGCCGTGCAAAACGCCAGGAACCGGAACGTGATTCGGGGACGAAACGCGCTACACTTGAGCTCTTTAAGAAAGGTCTGTCTGTTGAAAAGATTGGTGTCATACGAGGGCTCACCGTCTCGACAATTGAGACACATCTCGCATTTTATGTACAGCAGGGCGAGCTGAACGTCAATGATCTCCTTACAGAAGCCGAGATCTCACACATTCGTCGCGCGATCGATTCTTCGGAGAACCGGATGCTGAGTACTATCAAATCGAGGGTCGGCGAGGATTTTTCATTCGGACAAATAAAAATGGTTCTCGCGGATCTTCAGCGAGAACGCATAGAAGCCTGATGCTGTAACAATGTACTTGAATTGCCACACTTCACTAAGCTTCAAATACGGTACCCTCTCCGTTGCGGGACTGTTTGCCGAGGCGGTGAGGTGTGGTGTTCATAAACTTGTAGTTACGGAGATCAACAACACAGCATCCTATATTGAGTTACTTCGACTGTGCAATGAAAACCGGGTCGTCACGCCGGACGGATCAAACAAATTCGGGGCCCCGGGATATAATCTTGAAATCGCCGTTGGGATAGAGTTCCGTGAGAAAAACGATTTGCTGTATGTCGGCATAGCAAGAAACATAGATGGATTTGAGGAGTTAAACCGCTTCCTGTCTTATCATAATTTAACAGGAAAAGATCTTCCGAACCGGCCGCGGGAATTTGAAAACGTTTTTCTGATCTATCCATTCGGAAATCATAAACTGGATATTCTCCGCGAAGACGAACTCATTGGGGTTACACTCAATGATTTGACGACACTTCCTTTTGACAATACTTATCGTAGCTCGCCGGATCGGTTCGTGCTCCTGCAACCGGTTACTATTGCTAACAGGGTTGACTACAATACACATCGACTTCTTCGCGCAATTGATAACAACACATTGCTTAGCAAACTTCCTGATCATTGGCATGCCTCAGACACTGAAGTAATGATGCCGGAGGATGAATTGAAACATCGCCTTTCTTTATTCCCCGATGTAATAAAAAACACAAAGGAACTTCTATCTTCCTGTAGTTTTGATTCGGATCCCACGTCAGACAAAAATATTAGCTGCATCACAGGTTCCACAGATTCCGATTGGGATTTCCTCGTCGATGAGGCCTGGAAAGGCTTTAAGATCCGATACGAAGCATCTATCCCTGAACTGAAAGCGCGCTTTGATGGCGAACTGAGAATCATCCGCCTTAAAGGATTTGTCAGTTACTACCTCGTCGCCTACGATCTGATTCGCTTCGCCAGGAAGAACGGATTTGATTACGTTGGACGTGGCAGTGGCGCAAACAGTATGGTTGCCTTTTGCCTTGGGATCACCAACGTGGACCCCATTGAGCTTAACCTGTATTTCGAGCGCTTTCTAAATGAGGAACGAAGCTCTCCACCAGACTTTGATATCGATTTTTCCTGGGACAACCGGGATGCAATTTATGAGTACCTCTTCGGCCGATATGGCAAAGAACATGTTTGCCTTCTTGGTACTCATGTTACCTTCCAGGGCAGATCAGTCTTTCGTGAGCTTGGTAAAGTTTTCGGATTGCCGAGAGATGAGATCGAAGCAATCGTGGAAAATGGCTCGTCCCTCGCGCATAGAGATCATATCACTGAATTGATCTTTCGTTATGGAGAGCGTATGAAAGATATGCCATCAAATCTTTCCATTCATGCTGGTGGAGTAGTGATCACGGATAAACCAGTTTACAGATACACCGCTACCGACGTTCCGCCGAAGGGATATCCCGTCTCTCATTTCGACATGCATGGGGCGGCAGATTTCGGGATTTTTAAGTTCGACATTCTCAGCCAACGCGGACTTGGGCACCTGAAGGAGGCGGTTTCTATTATTAAACAGAATCGAAACGAGCTGGTCGACCTCTCGCGTTTCCGGGAATTCAAAGAAGATGAAAAGATCAGAGAACTTCTCAGTTCCGGCCGAACGATTGGATGTTTCTACGTTGAATCCCCTGCAATGCGTATGCTTTTGACGAAGCTTCGATGCCAGGATTATCTCACCCTTGTCGCGGCCAGTTCCATCATTCGCCCCGGAGTAGCGAGCTCCGGAATGATGCAGACATATATACAGCGCTTTCACGCTGTCAGAAATGGAGGACGATATGAGTCGATCCATCCGAAGATGGATGAATTATTATCAGAGACCTACGGCGTGATGGTATACCAGGAGGATGTAATCAAGGTCGCACACCATTTTGCCGGTCTTTCCCTCACGGAAGCGGACGTTTTACGAAGGGGCATGTCTGGAAAATACAGATCCCGCATGGAGTTTCAACGGGTGAAAGATCGCTTCATCAGCAATTGTCGTGATCGCAGTTATCCTGAGCACGTCATAGACAGAGTTTGGTTTGAGATTGAAAGTTTTTCGGGTTATTCCTTCGCGAAGGGTCACTCAGCGAGCTATGCTGTGGAAAGTTATCAGAGCTTGTATCTGAAAGCGTATTATCCGATCGAGTTTATGGTCGCTGTGATCAATAACTTTGGGGGCTTCTACAAAACAGAATTCTATTTCCATGAGGCGCGCATGAACGGTGCAATGGTCGAGGCTCCTTGCGTGAATCTAAGTAATTACAACACGACACTTTACGGAACGCGCGTCGTAATTGGCATGATCCACCTCAAAAGTCTGGAATCAAAAGTAGCAACCCGAATCATTGAGGAAAGGAAGTTGCGGGGAGAGTTCCGAAATCTGGATGATCTTCTTTCGCGGGTAGAGATGGGGTTGGAGCAGATCCGGATTCTGATCCGCATCGGTGCGCTTCGATTTACCGGTCGTGATAAACAGCGTCTTCTGTGGGAGGCTATGTTGTTTTTCAGCAGGAAGCGAACAAAAAGGCCTGCCGAAAACCTCTTCGATGCCGAGCCGAAAGAATTTCCACTGCCTACGCTGCACCGTAAACCAATAGAAGATGCTTTCGATGAGATAGAACTTCTTGGTTTTCCGCTCTGTAATCCCTTCGATCTGCTTGCTGCACCCGATCAGGGAGACTGCATGGCGCGGGACCTATCGGGGAGAGTAGGGAAGTCTATTCACATCATTGGGTACATGGTGACCATTAAAGAAACCAGGACCCGGTCGAAGCACTCAATGAATTTTGGGACTTTTATCGACCGCAATGGAAATGTTTTTGACACTGTGCATTTTCCCGATATCGCCAGAACATTCCCACTTCGGGGACGTGGATTCTATTCGTTGAAAGGGAAAGTGGTCGAGGATTTCGGCGTCTATCTCCTCGAGGTCTCCTGGATGGACAAGTTGCCGATGGTCAATAAGAGAGCGGAGGAATTTATGAGAGAAAATAACTATCAGCGAGTGGGAGACGCAGGGTTCTAGAATCCACCAAATATTTCACGGATGTTCTCTGCGGTGATCAGAGTATCGGGTTTTACAAGGTTCAGCGCCGACTGCGGCATCACGGGCACCTCAGCAAAGCGTGGATCCTGTATGATGATTTTTGCTCCCAATGCCTTTGCGCGTAACATCCCTTCTGCACCGTCGGCATTTGCTCCGGAAAGAAGAATGCATGTTAATCTCTCTCCACATGATTCTGCTGCACTATCGAAGGTGACGTCTATGCTGGGACGGCTATAATTTACCTTCTCGGAATAATCCAACGTCAGCGTCCCGTCTTTTTCAATAAGCACATGATAATCCGGAGGAGCGAGATAAATAACTCCTGCCTGTAGTACGTCCTTATCTTCCACTTCCTTAACTATGAAATTCGTTCTGGTGCCAAGAATGTCCAACAAAACACTGTCCTCAGATGGTTTACGATGAAAAACCACAATTACACATAAACTTAGTGGAAGAAGGGGAAGTATCTTCAGTGCAACGGAAAGGCTACCTGCTGATCCACCCAGCACATAGACGTGAGGATATGTTATCTGACTTTGCGCCATAGCTTCTCCCGGTTCTCCATCTGCGTGAAGTTCTTGTTAACATTTGTAAACTTCAGCGACTCCTTCGATCCGAGCCCGAGGTATCCAAGCATCTCGAGGCTGTTATAAAAGAGTTCAAGCACGCGGTCCTGTAGCGGCTTGTCAAAATAGATCATCACATTTCTGCAGAGGATCAGCTGGAATTCATTGAACGAACTATCTGAGACCAGATTGTGCGTGGCAAGGACAATCCTCTTTCCAAGGAAGTCTGAAAATTTCGCGGCTGTGTATTGTGCAGTGTAGTAGGATGAAAAATCAGCTTTACCACCCGACTGGATGTAGTTTTCCGAATACTGTTTCATTTGATTGATCGGAAAGATGCCAGTCCTCACCGTCTCCAATACGGTTGGATTGATATCAGTGGCATACAGTAAGGATTTGTGAAGAAGCCCCGTTTCATGGAGAAGGATCGCCATTGAATAAACCTCTTCGCCCGTCGAACATCCGGCGTGCCAGATACGAATCAAGGGCCATGTTGCGAGCACGGGAAGAATCTGTTCGCGAATGGTTTTGTAGAACGAGGGATCGCGGAACATCTCGGTGACATTCACGGTGACCTCCTCCACAAACCTGTTAAAATATTCCCTGTCATTTCGAACCCTGTACCGGAATTCGGCGAAGCTGAGAAACCTGTCGTTTGAGATCAATCTCATGATGCGGCGTTTCAACGATGCACGGGAATAGTTTTTGAAATCATACCCATACAATTCCATTACATCGTCGAGAACCGATTCGATGTCTTCATCACTCAAGTTTATCTCATTCGCACTGGTCATCACATCATCTCATTCAACGTGATAAGTAAATGGTCCAGATCAATGGGCTTCGATATATATGCGTCGGCTCCAGCCTCCAGACATTTCTCCCTATCCCCAGCCATTGCCTGTGCGGTAACGGCAACGACGGGTATATGCGTCGTTGTCTGAGAGCGTATTAAAGGCAAAAGCTGGTAGCCATCCATTTCCGGCATCATCATGTCCAGAAGTACAATGCCGATGCCATCATCTTCGGAAAGCTGATGGAGACCTTCGACCCCACTTGAAGCCGTCACGCATTCGAAATTTTTTGCTTTCAACACCGCCCGCAATGCAAAAATGTTTCGCGCATCGTCGTCAATGATCAGCACTTTTCTTTTTCCCCCTTTTTCCATAGGTATTATTTCTTCGCGCTTTCATACAGCCACACACGTAGCAGAGAGAAAAGCTGGTCCGGATCCACTGGTTTGGTAATGTAATCGGATGCGCCGGCTTCTATGCATTTGTCGCGGTCTCCCATCATCGCTTTGGCGGTAACAGCGATGATCGGCAGGTTCCGGTATTTCGGAATCTTCCGGATCGCGCGGGTAGTTTCATAGCCATCCATCTCGGGCATCATCATGTCCATTAAGATGACGTCCACATCCGGCGTACTCTTCAGCTTTTGCAAGGCGTCCTTGCCATCGACAGCAGCGACAACGTTCATCTCATAACGCTCCAGAGCTTTTGTGAGTGAGAATATATTTCTCATGTCGTCATCTGCGACAAGTACCCTCTTATTCTTCAGAACTTCATCCAGCGCTCCGAGTTTGGACACTCTTCGCGTTGGTACGGGTTCTTGATCTTTCTCCATGAGATGAAGGAACAGAGAGACCTCGTCCAGTATCCTTTTGTACGAATGGGCTGTCTTGACTACGATGGAATCCGCATATTGTTTGATCCGCATTTCTTCATTCTGAGAGAGACTCTTCCCGGTAAAAATGATGATTGGTGTACCCTCAAGCCCGGGCGTTTTTTTCACCGCATCGAGTGTATCGTATGCTTTTTGGTCGGGAACACCCATGTCCAGAATAACACAGTCGGCCTGATTGTTCTTCAACGCGAGAATTGCGTTATCAACTTCGTTAGAAATTTCAAGATTCAAATCGAACGTTCCCAGGAAATGCGCCAACGCTTTCGCATGGCGCGGGTTCTCTTCGACGATAAGTACTTTCTTCGGATGATGAGTCAGAACATATTCAATCTTCTTAAAAATTTCCTGCATCTGCTCAAATGCAATAGGCTTGTTGATGAAGTCAACAGCACCCTTCATTAAGCTTTCTCCCTTCACCTGATGCGAGGACATGATGTGCACAGG
>JAEYXN010000040.1 GCA_023431285.1 Bacteroidota bacterium | reverse complement strand
ACAGGACCAGCCTGTCGTCCCTGAACTGATAATGAAACTTGTACGTCTTGTGGTCGGTCACAATCTCCGAAGTGATGTCCGATCTCTTTGGAGAAGTGGTCGAAGTTTCGGAAGTAACAACCTCGGGTGCTTCTGATTCTTCAATACTTTCGGATGTCGGGTCGAATACATCGATCTCAGAAGGCTTCTTCTCCATAGGGGCTCCCTGAAGAGGTTGATTCTTTCTGGCCGGAGTATTCTCCTTTGAAGAAATATTATCCCGTGAAGGTTCGTCCTGGTCAGAAGATGGCTGGGCAGACGTTACGTCTGAGGGAGCCTGGTCATGCCCTGAAATCACATTAACGCTTTCCGTTTCTGCAGGCACCTCTACAGGAGGCTCAGGCTTCATATAGAAGTAAAGTCCGACACCTACCAGTAATGATATTGCCAGGCCCGACCATTTCGCCAGCGTAGACGTAGTGTTTGGAATGGCGGAAGTAGGGATGTCGCTAAGCATGGCTTTCAACTCCGCTACCCGGGCTTTCCGAAGTGATTCAACGATCCCCTGTTGCAATTTGAATTCTCTTTGCAATTCAGGATCAGCCTGCATCCTGCCCTCAAACATCGACCTGTCTGCGTCGCTTAGCTTGTTGCGCAGATAGTCATCCAACAATTCAAAATCTCTTTCTGATGCCATATCCAATTAATCTAAAAAGTCCTGCTCACTATACTGAGCCTTCACAAGGTCGTCCAGTTTCTTTTTGCATTTGTACTTCTTGGTCTTCGCTGTATCCGTATTTGCAAAACCCAGTTTCTCAGCGATATCCTGCATCGACATTTCTTCGAAGTAGTAGTACATCAACACTTTCTTACAGGTCTCCCCAAGTTGTTCAATGCACTTGTGGATGATTCTTTCCCGTTCAGGTGCTTCAAGGTCGTCTGAGACAGACGCGTCTTTCTCCTCATGCGACAGCCGCTTCTTCCGGTCCAGCTCTTTTCTCCAAAGGTTCTGGCAAATACTGTAGATGTAAGTGCTGATCTTTGAAGTGAGCACCAGGTTACCCGAGGTAGCTTTCTGCCAGAACACGATCAGAGCGTCCTGATAAACATCGCGGGCCTCTTCTTCGGTGCCACTGTTGGTGATTACCATTTTGGTCATCATCCTGTAGTACTTCTTGTAGAGAAACTCCAGCGCCTGTTCGTCGCCGCTGCAGATGCGCGTGAATATCTCTTTTTCGTTCATGCTGGAACCTGGCTTGTATACCATTTTGATATGTTGTTGTAACCGCGCAAGGCCACATTTTCAGTGTGATTTTCGTCGGTTGTAATATTCTGAAGCTAATCGGCACGTTTCCACGTCTGCGTGCGATAGAACGGTCCCCAGTATCCCCGGACCTTCAGTTCATCGCCTTCCAGCCAGATCTTGCAACGGTAAACCCTTCCATTTTCGGGGTCAAGGATCTCGCCATCTGTATACTGCGAACCTGCCTTCACCATGGATGTAATGATCTCCATGCCGATGATCTTTTTCTTGTGGCGTGGGTCTGCTTCGTCACACTCGTCACACACCGGGTCGGGATCATCCCCGGCCTGTGGGAAGATCTTGATCACCTTTCCAAAGGTGCGGGCGTCGCGTTCAAAGATTTCAACTACCGAGCGTTCCTTTCCACTAGCGTCGTCTATTGTCTTCCACTTGCCGTGAATATCCTGGCTATACGCTTCTGTGAGAGAAATGAACACCAACAACAGCACTATACTGATGTGAACATGGATTTGCATAATCCAAAAATAAAAAAAGCCCCGGAATACCGGGGCTTTATGATCTATAATGTGCCTGAGGGTTACTCCTGCAGTCCTGCAGGCATTTCCTTAACCTGGCTTACCACTTCTGTCTTTTCTTTCACAGAAGCCTCGCCGTCCTTGCCATCGCGGCCTTCCCACTCAACGAGAAGGGGAGCTATCACAAGTGCCACTACCGACATCAGCTTTAGCAGAATGTTCAGTGAAGGACCTGAAGTATCCTTGAAAGGATCACCTACAGTGTCACCAACAACGGCAGCCTTATGCGGATCTGACTTCTTGTAATAAGTCTGGCCATTGATCTCAACACCTTCTTCAAAGCTCTTCTTCGCGTTATCCCATGCACCACCGGCGTTTGATTGGAAGATCGCCATCAATACACCGGATACCGTTACACCTGCGAGCATTCCACCGAGGGCTTCGATACCAAAGCCGGGAAGGAATCCGATCAGTACCGGAACACTGACTGCCATAAGTCCTGGAACAACCATTTCACGGATCGCTGCTTTGGTAGAGATCTCCACACATTTTCCATACTCAGCTTTACCATCTGCTTCGTGGAATATTTTCTGATCTTCAGCGCTCCAGTCTTTTACCTCCGCATCGCCATTGCGCTTCATTGCTTCAAGGGCGGCTTTTAGTGCAGGAATAGTTGTGAACTGTCTGCGTACCTCTTCGATCATTGACATGGCTGCACGACCTACCGCTCCCATTGCAAGGGCGCTGAAAACGAAAGGAAGCATTCCACCGATGAATAGTCCGGCCATTACGTTGGCTTTAGAAACGTCAATAGTTCCAAGTTTAGCTGTTGTCATGAAAGCTCCGAAGAGTGCAAGTGCTGTGAGAGCAGCGGATGCGATCGCGAATCCTTTCCCGATAGCGGCAGTTGTGTTACCCACCGCATCCAATTTATCTGTGCGTGAGCGAACTTCTTTAGGAAGCTCAGACATTTCAGCAATACCACCCGCGTTATCGGAAATAGGTCCGTATGCATCAACGGCAAGTTGAATTCCAAGATTTGAAAGCATCCCTACCGCAGCGATCGCGATACCATAAAGTCCACCAAAGTGGAAAGCTCCGATGATTGAGATCGCAATAATGATAATAGGAATAGCCGTTGACATCATTCCTACACCAAGACCAGCGATAATGTTTGTCGCTGCGCCTGTAGAAGATTGACGTACGATAGAGATAACAGGCTTCTTACCCATACCAGTGTAGTATTCAGTCACAAGGCCTACGAGCAATCCGCCCACAAGACCAATGACAGTTGCCCAGAACACGCCTGTAGCTGTATAGTGATTTCCTTTTTCAGGATCAGCCCATGCGTACAGCGGATCTTTGAACCACCATTCCGCAGGCAGCATCCATGTGATGATGAAATAAGATGCTACGATCATGATGAAGGAAGAAACGAACTCACCCATGTTAAGTGCTTTCTGTGGATCACCACCTTCTTTCACTTTCACGAAGAAAGTTCCAAGGAAGGACATTACGATTCCAACACCTGCGAGCACCAACGGAAGGAGGACTGCTGAAAGACCACCGAATGCATCGGCTTCAATGAATCCGGGAACCATGAAAGCAGCGCCAAGTACCATCGTTCCGACAATCGATCCTACATATGATTCGAAAAGGTCAGCACCCATACCGGCAACGTCACCTACATTGTCACCAACGTTATCAGCGATTGTCGCAGGGTTCAAAGGGTGATCCTCAGGGATACCGGCTTCTACTTTACCTACAAGGTCAGCGCCGACGTCGGCAGCCTTTGTGTAGATACCACCGCCCACACGCGCAAACAAAGCGATGGAAGACGCGCCAAATGAAAAACCAGTCAATACAGTGAGAACCTGGTTGATATCAGTAAACATGTTCTGATACACGATGAAGAGAAGGCTCAGACCTAGTACACCAAGCCCGACAACACCCATACCCATTACGGTTCCGCCGGCGAATGCCACTTCAAGCGCTTTGCCCAGACTTGTCCGGGCCGCGTTCGTTGTTCTCACGTTGGCTTTTGTAGCCACTCTCATTCCGATGAATCCGGCGAGAGCCGAGCAGAATGCTCCGAGGACAAATGACACACCAACAAGAGGCGAAGAGCTTTCGCTATTCGCGGTGACTCCAAGCAACACGGCAACGCAGACAACGAAGATGGCGAGGATCTTGTACTCCGCTTTCAGGAAGGCCATTGCGCCTTCAGCGATGTGACCCGCGATCTTCTTCATTTTGTCGGTTCCAACCTCCTGCTTGGACACCCAGGCGCTTTTCCAGACCACGAATAATAGTCCCAGCACCCCAAAGCCCGGTAACAGATAAAGAATGTTTTCCATAAGTTGATTTAGGTTTTCAGTCCAGCCTTGAAACCTTGGAGATTTAAGGCATAAACGCTATTTTTTTAAAGTGTCGCAAATATAGAAGAAGTCTCAAAACCCGCAAAAGTATTGATCAATAGTACATTGGATAAACTGCAATCAGGCGGCACCGGATTTGCCGAAAGACAATTTTCCCCAATTTCGTGAAAGGTTGTCGTGACCTGGTAAAGTATAGAGAACATCAAACGCCGAACATCTGGCGAAGCGCCAGCCATAAACTCTTTTTCCGCGCGTCATCCAACCGGGAGAGGCTGTCGGACACAAGAATATGAAACCCGTCCACGGGAACATATTCGTACTGCTTTTGAACAGGACGCACAGAGACGCCGAACGATATGATCTTTGATGGGTTCATCGGCGCAAGCTCACTGACCTCAAGGTTATCGCGGTGAAGTACCTGAACCCCCGTAAGCGAGAGCTTCACGGAACCGAGAATCTTTCCCAGCAAGAGCTTTTCTTCTTCGCTATGGTCATCCCACGGTTTGTCGGTCAGCACAATTGTGCGCGGAGGAATACTATAAAGGTCCTCAGTGTAAAGATGTTCAAATACAGATTGCTCAGCCATTATTCCTTGATGTCAAAAAAGGAGCGGAGTTCGTTCGCTTCCTGTGGTTTCATTCGTCCCGCAAGAATCAGCCGGAGCTGTCTGCGTCTCAAAGCGCCGTCATAAAAGTCACGGTCCTGATCGGTCTCTGGTTCAATCTCGGGAACGTCGATTGGACGACCATGCTGATCGACGGCAACAAAGGTAAAGTATGCGCTGTTGCTGTCAATCTTTTGATTCGAAGGAATATCCTCGGCCTCAACGTCAATCCTTACTTCCATGGAAGAATTAAAGGCGCGGGTTACGCGGGCTTTCAAGGTGACCACATTGCCCAGCCGGATGGGATGCGTGAACGAAATATTGTCGACAGACGCGGTAACAACAATGCGGTTGGAGTGCTTCTGTGCGGCAATGGCCGAAACAACGTCCATCCAATGCATGAGCCGTCCACCCATGAGGTTGTTTAGTGTATTGGTATCGTTGGGTAACACGAGCTCCGTCATGCTAACGAAAGACTCGCGTGGAAATTTCTTCTTCTTGGCCATGATAATATGTGGTGGTCAGATTCTCCCCTGATCGTTGTAAGGAGAGGCAGTTAACGATTGCGCCGTGCTACTAATCGTTAGTTTGTGCAAAAATGTTCAAAATTATTTTGCAATCAACTATTTCATTTCATTATTTCGGACCGTCATCATGCAAGCAATGAATACGATACCGGGATCCAATGGCTTCTTCGCTCTGAAGAACTGCGCTGCCCGTACTATCACCATTGCAACAACAATCACCACCACTATTACGGGGTAACCCGTGCATACTCATTACCCAACACAATGGATTCGTCCATACTTCCAGGAAGTATTGTGTCCAGTCCGAATCAAACGAAGAACAAAGGCAGCGGAAGTATCATTGAATGAATGGGTATCTCCAGCCGCAAAAAACTTAAATAGAAAATGAAAGTATTAAAATTCGGAGGGTCGTCAGTGGCCACTCCGGCGCGAATTCAAAGCGTTATAGAAATAGTAAAGCCCTGCCTGATCGGTGAAATTGCAGTGGTGTTCTCCGCCTTCGGAGGAGTGACTGATGCACTCATTCAGATAAGTACTGCAGCGCTTCAGGGAAATGATGAGTATAAGGCAAAGCTTTCAGAAATTGAGAAAAGACACCTTGAGGCGGTACGCGCGTTGATCGGGGTTCAAAAACAAAGCAGCATCCTCGCACAGGTAAAATTCATGATGAACGAACTTGAGGATGTCCTGCACGGCGTATATCTCGTAAAAGAGCGTACACCCCGCACGTTGGATTATATCATGAGCTTTGGTGAACGCCTGTCAGCATATATCATCGCTGAAGCATTCCGCGACCGCGGTCTGGGTGTCGAATTTCTGGATGCCAGAAATGTGATCCGCACGGACAATAACTTCGGATACGCAAAGGTGGATTTTGAAAAGACGAACAAACTCATTCGCGATCATTTCAAGAATCACCAGGACGTGCAGATCATCACTGGGTTTGTGGCCACCTCAGAATCAGGTGAAACCACCACGCTCGGACGAAGTGGATCGGATTATACTGCCGCGATCTTCGCCGGCGCACTCGCCGCGTCTGACCTTGAGATATGGACCGACGTGGATGGAATGATGACTGCAGATCCAAGAATGGTGAAGAAAGCGTTTACTGTTCCTGAGATGAGTTATGAAGAGGCAATGGAGCTCTCACATTTCGGAGCAAAAGTCATCTTCCCGGCGACGATGCAACCTGCGATGGTGAACCGCATTCCTATCTGGATCAAGAATACTTTCAATCCGACTTTCCGTGGTACCGTCATTCACGCGGATTACGCGAATGGCAATATGATCAAGGGGATCTCCAGTATGAATGGGATCAGTCTCCTGAACCTGCAGGGTAGTGGTTTACTCGGAGTAGTAGGCGCGTCGATGCGTTTATTTGCAACTCTGGCCAGAGAAAAGGTGAGCGTTATCCTGATAAGCCAGGCTTCTTCAGAACACTCTATCTGTTTTGCGGTAGAACAACAGCATGCATTAAGAGCAAAGCTTGCCATTGAGAAAGAGTTCCAGTTCGAGCTGCGCAACGAAGAGATCGATGAGGTTCATATTGAAAATGATCTGTCTATTGTCGCGGTGGTCGGAGACGGAATGAAGCACAGTCCGGGGACAAGCGGAAGAATGTTCAACGCACTCGGACGCAATGGTGTCAACGTGATCGCTATTGCTCAGGGTTCGTCTGAGAGGAATATCTCGGCGGTGATCCGTCATGCGGATGTGGCGAAGGCTTTGAACTCTCTTCATGAAGCGTTCTTCCTTTCCGATAGAAGGGTGCTTAACATATTTCTGGTAGGAACCGGTCTGATCGGTAAAGTACTTCTGGAGATGATACACGACCAGTTTGGGAAACTCGCGAAGGAAAGCCTTCTGGAGATCAATGTGATTGCTATCGCGAACAGCCGGAAGATGTATTTTTCGGAAGAAGGGATGAAGTTGCAGGTGTGCGTCAACGAGATGTCTGAAAAGGGTGAGGTGATGAATATGGGAGCTTTCGTAAGCCGGATGATTGATCTGAACCTTCCAAACGGGATCTTCGTCGATTGTACTTCCAGTGAGGAAGTTACTTCGCACTATGAGTCCATTCTATCCGCGAACATTTCCATAGTGACGCCAAACAAAAAGGCAAATTCAGGTTCAATGGAGAAATACAGGACTTTAAAATCAACAGCCTTTAAACGAGGCGCGAAATTCCTGTACGAGACCAACGTGGGTGCCGGTTTACCCGTCATTAATACCATGAATGATCTTCTCCTGAGCGGTGATAAGGTGATTCTTATTGAAGCAGTATTGAGCGGAACGTTGAACTTCATTTTCAGCTCATTCGTCGAAGGGACAAGTTTCTCAGAAGTGGTGCGCGAGGCGAAGGCAAAAGGATATACCGAGCCGGATCCTCGTGATGACCTGAACGGAATGGATGTGGCGAGAAAAATCCTGATCCTCTCCAGGGAGGCTGGATGGGATCTTGAGCTTTCGGATATCAAGGTTGAGAATCTTGTACCAGATGATTGCCAGGGCGATATGCCTGTGGAAGAGTTTTTCAAGAAACTTGAAAATCACAATGCCGCGTTTGAGAAGCTCAGGAAGAATGCGGCAGACAAGAAAGAAAAGCTCAGGTATATGGCTGTGCTGGACAACGGTGTAGTAAAGATCCAACTGGGATCAGTAGGTGAGCAGCATCCTTTTTATTCACTTTCCGGCAGCGATAATATCATTCTGCTCACCACAGAGCGTTACAACGAAAGGCCTATGGTAATTCGCGGGCCCGGTGCAGGCGCGCACGTCACCGCCGCAGGAGTTTTTGCAGACATAATAAGAATCGGCCATTACAGTAAATAAGAATGAGAACAGTAAAAGCTTCAGCGCCAGCAACAGTGGCCAATGTTTCGTGTGGCTTCGATATCTTCGGATTTGCCGTGGAAGCCCCAGCCGATGAAGTTGAAGTAAGCCTCAACGACACCGGGAATGTAACCATAGCGAAAATTGAAGGCGATGGTGGCAGGTTGCCCAGACTGGCTTCAAAGAACACTGCGGGAGTAGGAGTGGAAGCTTATCTGAAGAAGATCGGAAGCAGCCACGGTGCCGAGATTACGCTTTATAAGAATCTTCCCCTTGGGAGCGGCATGGGCTCCAGTGCGGCAAGCTCTGCTGCGGCCCTTGTAGCGATCAATGAGCTCCACGGAAATCCGCTTACGCGAGAGGAGTTGCTTCCTTTCGCCATGGAGTCGGAAAGGATTGCCTGCGGGTCTGCGCATGCCGATAACGTTGCGCCTTCTCTCCTCGGAGGGTTTGTGCTCATCAGGGGATACGCCCCACTCGACGTAGCGCGAATCCCAACGCCGCAGGATCTATTTTGCACACTTGTTCATCCCCATATCGAACTGAAAACTGAAGATTCGCGGCGTGTACTCAAGATGAGCATACCTTTGAAGGACGCCATCACGCAATGGGGTAATATTGCAGGGCTCGTTGTGGGCCTGATGAAACCTGACCTGGGACTTATCTCGAGATCATTGCATGATGTGGTTGCAGAACCGATCCGATCGGTATTGATTCCCGGCTTCGACATCATCAAAGAGTCTTCCGTGAAAGCAGGCGCACTCGGTTGTGGTATCTCCGGATCAGGGCCTACTATCTTTTCCTTGAGTTCAGATGAGAAGACCGCGAGGGAAGTGGCGAAGGTTATTCAGAATCAGTTTGAAACCTTCGGCCTGAAAAGCGATGTGTATGTATCGGGAATCAACCGGGAGGGAGCAAAAATCATAACATGAATTCCGTGATGTTCTACAGTACCAATAATCGTTCTTTAAAAAGTAATTTGCGTGACGCGGTAACAACTGGCCTCGCACCTGATAACGGGTTGTTCATGCCTGAAAGAATTCCGGTGCTGCCGGATGAATTCTTCGCCGGTATAGGCAAGCTTTCTTTTGTTGATATCGGAATGCAGGTTGCGCGTAACCTCCTTGGCGACGCGATCCCCGAAGCAGAACTCCGTAAGATCGTCGAGCATACTATTCAGTTTGACGCTCCTCTCGTGGACGTGGAGGAAGGGATATTTGCCCTGGAGCTGTTTCATGGTCCTACATTAGCGTTCAAGGATTTTGGTGCGCGGTTCATGTCGCAGATGCTCGGCTATTTCGCGCGACAGCAGGAACGCGAGATCACGATTCTGGTGGCAACCTCAGGTGATACGGGTAGTGCGGTGGCGAATGGTTTCCTGGGAGTGCAAGGAACCCGGGTAATTGTGCTGTATCCTTCCGGTAAGGTCAGCGACATCCAGGAAAGACAATTCACTACTCTCGGTGAGAATGTGACTGCTCTGGAGATCGAAGGTACATTCGATGATTGTCAACGCCTGGTAAAGCAGGCTTTCCTGGATGAAGAACTGAGGTCAGAATATTTTCTTACGTCGGCCAACTCGATCAATATCGCACGGTTGATACCTCAGTCGTTCTATTACTTCAGAGCGTATGCGCAGTTGAAGGATAAGTCGATAGCACCGGTGTTTTCAATACCGAGTGGTAACTTTGGGAATCTAACGGGTGGGCTACTTGCACAACGTATGGGGCTCCCTGTGCGGAAGTTTCTTGCAGCCACCAATGTTAATGATATTGTCCCTGCTTATCTTAAAACAACCCGCTTCGAACCGAGACCGTCGTTGTCAACAATAAGCAATGCTATGGATGTAGGCAATCCCAGCAACTTTGCCAGGATGCTGGATCTGTTTGATGGCGATCATTCGAAAATGAATTCAGCAATTGAAGGGTTTGCATTCACGGATGATGAGACAAAAGCCGCGATGCGAAACGTATACTCGCAGAAAGGTTATTTGCTCGATCCTCACGGAGCTATTGGTTATCTCGGACTGAAATCATGGGATGCTCAATGCAGGAACGGGATCTTTCTTGAAACGGCTCACCCTGCGAAGTTCATCGATACGGTGGAGCAGACACTGGGCTCCAAAGTTGAGATACCACTTCCGTTGCAGAAGTTCATGGCTCGTGAGAAAAAATCACTTCAGCTCAGCGCCGGGTATGAAGACTTCAAAACCTTTTTGAAGGATAATCTTTAGAAGGGGACCGCTCGGTAATAATACTGGCCTCGCGATTGCGGAACACGATGTTCTTGCGAGTGAGAAAATTCCATACAACGGTTACACTGATGGCAATGACCTTAGCGATACGCATGTCGAGTGCCACGTATTCCACCAGTGACCACAACACCATGTGGTTGACCAGCAGTGCCCCGCCCAGGCAGATCACAAAAAGTCGTTGCTCTTCCGAACGGTTTCCGGATGATGAGAATACATATCGCCGTGTCAGGGTGAATGTAATGACGTTGGTAACAAGAAACGCGAAGATGTTCGCGATACGATAGTCGATATACGATTTGAAAAGAAAGAGAAGAGAGAACTCTATCGCCGCTGATATTACTCCTACGATGATGAACCGTACGAACTCTGCGGTAAAAAATTTACTGAGTACCGATTTCATAAAGAGTCACAAATAAACGACTTTTATTTCAAATGCGGTACCATCGGCGATGAGGGTACTGAACACACGATTGCACACACGCGCAGAGTCGTTGTGATGAATCGAGCTCAGCCAGTCCATCCTTCTTTCCCCAATAGCGGGACGAAGGCAAAGTTATCGTACTCTTCTTTCAATAACTTGCCATTAATCTTCCGAATGACCAACATGGATTGTTTTTCACGGTTCCCGACAGGGATTACCAGGATGCCCCCATCGGTCAGCTGATCCGTTAAAGGCTGAGGTACAATGGGCGCCCCGGCAGTCACGATAATCTTTTGATAGGGGGCCTTGGCGGGAAGGCCTTTGGAGCCGTCGCCGTGGAAAAAGTAGGGTTTATAGCCCATTAGTGGGAGAAATGCGCGTGTACGTTCGAAAAGGACGCGATTGTACTCTATTGTATAGACACGAGCTCCCATCTCAAGCAGAACGCTTGCCTGGTATCCTGAGCCAGTTCCAATCTCCAGAACCTTGTCACCGAGCTTAATATCCAGCTTTTCGGTTTGAAACGCCACCGTGAACGGTTGTGAGATAGTCTGGCCTTCGCCGATCGGAAAAGCCTTGTCTTCATATGCGTGCTCGAGAAGCGCAGTTTCGAAAAAAGCATGCCTGGGAACCCTTGAAATTGCCGCCAAAACCCGCTCGTCACGGATGCCTTTTGCAGCCAGTTTTTTCACCAATTTATTACGCAATCCCCGCTGCCTGTAATTGTCCTCGATCATACTTTTTTACGCTCAAAAATGATTGTGGATAGTTTTGTGGACAATATGTTAATTACTTATAGGTCAATTAATTAACCACAAAATGAGTATGAATAAATGTCACGTCATTCCATCCAACCAAGGTGCAAAAAAGCCAATTTTTCAGGCTTCACAAAGTTTCAAAATTTCTTTAGGAAAATTCGAACTTATAGTACTACCTTAGAGTCTCTCCACACAGTGAAAAAGCTTTTTGCCATAGCGTTCACAGTGTACCTGTCGAACCAGTTGGAGTGGGAAACCACCCCACCTGCCAGACGGGGATAATTGAGAAACTAGAGGCTAATTAATCCGGTTAATTAGCCTCTTTTTATTTCCTCCCTTTCCAGTTTTCAAAAACCGATGAGGATGAAAGGCGCCCAGAAGAACGGCGCGGCATATTTTTCGTTCGCGATGAGATTCCGCTTTGCCTGCTGTAACGTGGTGCTGTAATTCCCGTCGTCTTTCGACAACAGGACAGCGTAGTAATCTTTCATCAATGTTGCCGTCGACTCATCAGCCACCTTCCAGAACGAGACCACACAGTTTTGTGCGCCGGCAAATACCAAAGCCCTCGATAGTCCGATCACGCCTTCACCCTTTGATACCTTCCCCAGCCCGGTCTGGCAGGCCGACAATGTTACAAGATTCGCGCTCAACTCAAGGTTATAAATTTCACCCGCATATAAAGCACCATCTTCTGCGTCGCTGCTGCTGTTCAAAAATATCCGCGAAAGCTCCGGACGCTTTTCGTCCACTACCCCGTGCGTTGCAAAATGAAGCAATGAATACTGTTTGAGATTTTCTTTTTTGATGAACGATTCATCTGCCTGTCCGCGTAACAAAACATTTGAGGTGTATTTCCGGCTTGCGAAGAGACTTGAAATATCGTTTACTTCGGATTCAGTCGCAGGCAGATCAGAGAATCCGCCCGCAGACGCGAATGTAACCGGCGCGCATAGCAAAATTGAAGGCGCATCTGCTTTTTTGCGCACACCTTTCTGAAGGATGAGCCCGCCGGAAAACTCGTAACGCACAGAGTATTTGTTTACCACGTAAGGCAGTGTAGCATAGGTGGCCGCAGGCGAAGGCTCCTCCGTGAAAAGTGTTTCAAAGGGAATCGTCCCAAGCCTGGCATCAGGGATGATCACCAGATCATTCACGTTCCCCGGGATAGGGGGAAGAAGGACCTTCGACAAAGCCGTGGCGGCTTTCGTATACGTCCCATGATCGGAGTAATATAAACTATTCTTAAGTCCGACAAGATTTCTCTCAAAAGTCGGAGGGATGGCACGTTCATCAATGGTGAACTTATTACCGGTGACTTTGAAGATGTAAAGCCTGTTATGTTTTTCATCCGTGACATAACTCAGAAGCATCGAACCCGGAGCAAGCTTTTTCTGCACATCGCGTACTGAAGGTGCCGAGGAATTATATTTGAGGTTATAATAAGCGGGGAATTCCTTTTCGAGCTTCTCACTGAACAGTTCGTATTGGCGGTTAAGTTCATACAGCCTTTGCCTCAGGTCGGACTCTTCATTTCCCGGAGGGCCTTGAGCAAGTTTCTGCGCCACCAATGCTAGTTCCGCTTTCACTTGTTTCTCTTCTTCAAGTAAAGTGGCGGGTATACCTGCGAAAGATTTCGCATTGGCATCCGCGATTGCTCCCAAAAGTACCGCGGCTTTGCTTTTCTCGGCAAAGTAGAAAGCCAGCTCACGGTAAGGTTGTTTCCGGAATGCAGCACTCGCGGCTTCTGTTCCGATCCGTACGCCGTCAGCATAAACTTCAGAAGCAATCCCGCCAAGGGCGATTTTATCGCTCTCATTACGCGTTTGCTGCCGGAGGTGATCAATCAGGGTGTCGCAACTCTTAAGCGCCCTTAAGGCCTGTAATAGCTCCCTGAAGCGAAGTGTCTTCATGAAGTAGTTGGATTCCAGACATCTCGCCTTACTCAACAGGGAATACAGTAACACATTCCCATCGTAGAATTCCTTAATGGACGGATCTGATTCAATCAGCATCGCGGAAAACGAAGGATGGTTGGCGACCATCGCGTGCTGATAATTTGTTAATGCCTCGCCAAAGTTGCTTTCGGTCTGATCCAATCCGCCAAGCGAATTGTAAACACGCGCGATATCAGGGTGCTTCTCTCCGTAACTCTTACGGTACATGTCCAGCGCTCTTTCGAAATATTCCCGCGCAACCTTGTTATTATTCATCTTCACGTTGGTCTGCCCCAGACTAAAAAGCACAAACCCTTTTGTGGGATGAGCATCAGGGTAAACTTTGTTCCAGATGCTGAGTGCCGCTTCGAAGTTATTCACCGCATCACCAAATAGCTCCATCTGCATGTAGGCGTGTCCTATGTTCGAGTTGGCGATGGCAATCTTTGGGTGAGACTTTCCATGCAGTTTTTCATAAATGTCCAATGCTTTTTCATAATGCGTAAGTGCGTTGTCCTGGTCGACAAAACTGTACAGGACACCAAGGTCGTTCAAAGACGCTGCGATAAGCTCATGCTGTTCATTAAGCAATGACTGACGTGTGCGTAGTGCCGCGGAGAGTTGTTGCTCCGCTTCCGAATGTTTACCTGTGGTGCGATGAAGATTACCGAGATGAGATTGTGTTTGGGCTGCATCCAGCGTCTTCATTTTTCCCGATGATTCCCAAAGGTTCATGGCATTGACCAGATGCTGCAAAGCAAGATCGTTTCTTCCCTTGTTGAGATAAACGAACCCGAGGTTGGATTTGACTAGCGCGGCCTGCGCATCTGTCATCTTGGATGCCTGTAAGGAAAGAAGTGACGCCTCAGCCTCGTTGAACTTTCCCGCGCGTGTCAATGCTTCGGCCTTTCTGTTTTGTAAATAGAAAAGCTCTTCACCGCGCGCAGCATCAAGTCTCTTGCTGATTTCCTCCAGAGCAGATGCAAAGTCGCCCTCCACCAGCAGGTCGTCGATGACACTGGTCGTAAGTTGCGCGTATAGCCCCAGAGGTAGGGTAAGCAGCATCAGGACAAGGATTCGTTTCATTGTCTAGAATCGGTAGAAGTAACTTACTGTGTTCACGACCTCACGGGTGAGTCCATCCGGATTGCGTTCGCGCTGAACGAGCTTGATTCCGAACAATACCTTTATCCCGGTACGGACATTGAATTGATAGCCGACAGTTCCGATCGCGGACAACGCAAGTCCTTTGGCTTTATCTGGCCTGATCACCTTTCCATCGTCGTTGATGAACTCGTCGTTGGTGATCCTGTAAATGGGAAGGAGGCCCGCGGAGATGTTTAATCTTGAGAAACGAAAGTTTCTCTCCACGCGCAGCATTACATCGGTTCCGCGTTTTAGATCTTTTGCCTGCGCATACTTAAGAAGGTATTCCTCGCTATGAACGCTGTTTTCCCAACGGCTCCAGAGAAAGTCGTTCTTATTTCTGTTAAAGGGATGTTGAATACCCGTTGCAACTAACCACTTTGGCGTAACGATAGAAATACCAGTAATAAAGTCGTACGTGCCGAGACTTGTTTGATAATACATGGGCAGTGGCCGTCCATCTTCCTCCAGATCTGAGTTATTGGTCGGGATCTTTCCACCGAGGGTAATATTGATATCATACTTCTCGGTACTCTTCAAGTTTCGGGTAAGGCAAAGTGAAAGATCTCCCAGTGAAGAGGTTTTTCCCAGGGTCCCGGTCGCGGATTGCCACGGTACTTTCAATTGAAAGGTCGTCTTTGCATTCAGGCTAAAACTGAGATCGGCGGTAGCTACATAAATTTTCGGTGAAAGGGGAGTGGTACCACGATAGAAGCTGATTTCCATTGAGCGGAGGCGGAAGTCTATCTTCTTATTGAAAGGCTGGTCCGGCTTCATCGCACCCATGGTACAGAATCCAGCGTCGCTGCAACCTTGTGCATACGCTTGGGATGTCGCGACTGCGGCGAGGAAAAGTATCAGCGCGGCAGTGACGGCTGGGGTTGCGGGTTTCATAAAAGTCAGGTACTGAAACAAGTTACAAAAACAAAACCCTGAAGCAATGCCCCAGGGTTTTGTTTTGAAGTACCTGAACGATTACATACCCAGGGACTGGTTTTCGATTGATGCCAGTTCGAGGATCTTTTCGTATTCTGTAGGACTAAGGTCGTTATAGAAATAATGAACAGGGTCGACCTGCGTTCCGTTGATCAATACTTCATAATGAAGGTGAGGTGCTGTTGATACCCCGGTATTTCCTACGTAGCCGATGAGGTCACCGCGTTTTACGTTCTGACCTTTACGCACTGCGAAGTCGTGCATGTGCGCATAACGCGTACGGTACCCGAAACCATGATCGATTTCTACCATCTTACCATAACCGCTGAATCGTACATCCACCACCGCGACGTTACCATCAGCTGTTGCATAGATCGGTGTTCCGATTGAAGCGGCGAAATCAATTCCGGTATGCATTTTCTTCATCTTGTAGATAGGGTGCATCCGCAGTCCAAATCCTGAAGCAAGTGCAATAAGTTGTTTGTTCGATAATGGCTGGATCGCAGGAATTGCAGCGTAAAGTTTTTCTTTATTCTCAGCAAGCCTGACAAGTTCGTCCTGTGATTTCGATTCTATATAGATCTTACGGCGGAGTTTGTCGACCTTCTCATGAAGACCAACGATCATATCTGTATCGATAATGTTTTTCTCGCGGATATCAGAATAGCGTTCAGAACCTCCTACACCGGCTTCACGAATGGAAGCATCGATAGGCTCAGCTCCGAGAACCACGCGGTAAATGTTATCGTCGCGTTTTTCGATTCCGGCAAGGATCTCGTTTAGCTGGGTAATCTCGCGGTCAAGTTTACTAAGTTCGAATCTTTGCTCGGCAAGCTGGTTTTGCAGAAGGATCTCCTGGGGTTGAGGAAAGTAGCTGATCTGAAGCAGCACCAATCCGACAGCTACGATCACTACGAGAGCAAATATGCCCAGCGCATTAAGAATGATATCGCTTGTTTTGGCTTTTACTCGTTCGTACTTGCAGGTCTCGGTGTCGTAGTAATAATTGATCTTGGCCATATCAAACAGCAATTACGTTATTTTGGCCGAAAGGCTTTCATTACATCTTCATCGCATTCGATGAACGGTCCCTCCAGCAGGTCGATACAATATGGTATCGCCGGAAAGACTGCATCCAAACATTCCCTAATTGCCTTCGGCTTCCCGGGTAAATTTACAATTAAAGTTTTATGCCTGATACCCGCTGTCTGCCGCGAAAGGATTGCGGTTGGCACGTATGTAAGACTTTTTGCCCTCATTAACTCACCGAAACCAGGCATCATTTTCTGACAGACAGCCTCTGTAGCTTCCGGCGTAACGTCCCTTTTCGCTGGGCCGGTTCCTCCGGAAGTTACTATCAGACAGCAATTTAACTCATCCGCCATGCGAATAAGCGTCTCTTCTATCAATGGTTGCTCGTCAGGGATTACGGCATATTCCTTCTCCCACGGGCTCTTTATATATTCTGTGAGAGTCTGTACTATAGCCTTACCCGGAATGTCTTCATAAATCCCCCGGCTTGCCCGGTCGCTTACATTTATGATCCCGATTCGAATGGTTTGCTGATTCGCCAATGATTCTATTGTCTTTATATCTCCTGGGCCTGCTTGAGTTTTCTCCCTTTTCGGAACACTTGTCTTCCTTTATTAACGCCTTTCCGGATTTCACGCTGTGCTTCAAGGGGCAACTCTAATATCTGGCGACAATCCTCAGAACAGCATCCGTTGTATTTTTCCGCGCATGCTTTGCACTGAATGAAAAGGAGATGACATCCATCGTTTTTGCAATTCGTGTGGTCATCGCAGGGCGCCCCGCATTGATGGCAGCTCGCGATGATGTCAGGAGTAATCCGTTCGCCGAGACGCTCATCGAATACGAAATTCTTTCCAATAAACTTGTTTTCAATTCCCTGTTTTTTTACCTCCTGAGCATACTTGATAATGCCTCCATCAAGCTGGAATACATTTTCAAATCCCTTATGCTTCATCCACGCACTTGCTTTCTCGCAGCGAATTCCTCCGGTGCAATACATCAGCAGATTCTTGTCCTTTTGATCTTTCATCAGGTCCTCTGCGATTTGAAGCTCCTCTCTGAAAGTATCTACATCAGGAAGCACAGCCCCTTTGAAATGACCAACTTCCGTTTCATAGTGATTTCTCATATCGATAATCACGGTGTTGGGATCATCCGCCAACCGATTGAACTCCTCCGCGCTGACGTGAACGCCACAGTCTGTAACATCGAAAGTGTTGTCGTCCAGCCCGTCCGCAACGATTTTTTTCCTGACGAGGATCTTTAGTTTGAAGAACGACTTCCCATCATCCTCCACGGCGATGTTCAGTCGCACATTATTGAGGAAGTCGATATTGTATAGATAGTTGCGGAACTGATTAAGCTTTTCCTCGGATACACTGATCTGGGCGTTGATCCCTTCAGCGGCGATGTAGACGCGACCAAGAACACCCAGCTGCTCAAAATTGAGATAAAGCTCGTTTCGAAATCCGGCGGTGTCGGTGATGTGGTGATACTTATAAAAAGAAATGGTGACCCGTTTTTCGGGGAGGGATCGCATTCTTTCCTTGAGAACACGTCCTTCAATACGGTTATGAAGTGCCATAAACGACTGATTAATAGCAGATTAATCGAGTGTTTTTGAGTTACTGAACTGCAAATATAAGAAATCGCATCAATACGCCCGGACTCTCCATCGCCTGAGACCTGGCCTATCCCTTGCATGGCACTTCAGATCCATGCTGTTCAAATCAAAATTGACCGGCCGCCATGCCAACATGCCGACCAACTGACCGTTCCTATCCCTTCGGCTTAAGTTCTCCCCTTAACAACTTATTATACTCCTCACAAGTGAGGATGCCATGCTCATTGCAATACCCGCATGTTCTATATTCATTCCCAAAGACGCCCTTCCTGACAATGACATGTTCACCTCGGCAGACGGGACAGATAACTTTGCCGGTATCTCCGCAGTCAATGTCATAATCAGTAGAAAATACCTGCTCGACTTTCTTAGTGTCTTCCGACCTGAGTTTCAGATATTCAATCTCCGCTTTTCTCTTCCATTCGAGAGCATCCGCATAGTGTTGACCGCTCGTTCCTTTTAGCTGTATGTATTTATTTAGCCAGTCGATGCTCTGCTTGTATTTTTCAAGATGATAAGAGTTTTTTCCGAAAAAGTAAGTGAGGTCGGAGGGAAGACTTTTCAGATTGTCCATCACATAACGGAACTTCGCATCCGCTTCCTTGAAACGATCTTCATCCATAAGCAGGAGGGCCGAATCATATTCGCGCATCACCATACTTCGGCGGTATTGTTCGCGGTCGTTGGCATATTGCTCTGACTGCCGCTCATCGCGCGATTGACCGTTCGCGACGATCACATAAAACAGCGGGAGCAATACGAGTAGCGTTCTTCTCATCAGTTAAACCTTTCGATTGGGATGTCCAGCCATTGCAGGGCAGCCCGGTGAAATATATCCTTAACAACCTCAGTGTCGAGATTCATCTCTTCAATAAACCTGCCGATTTCCAGGTCACCAAGTGGAAAGGGATAATCGGATCCCAGTGTCACATGGCCGGAGCCCTGCAATCGCAAAACGTATTCAAGCATCATTGCGTCGTGCGTCACGCTGTCCACCCAGAATTTCCCAAGATAGTTCCTGGGTGCCACATTGTTGTCAATGGCCACCAGGTCGGGGCGGCATTCAAAACCATGTTGTATCCTTCCGATCGTCGCGAGAAACGATCCTCCAGCATGCGCGAAATTGACGCGAAGTCGCGGCAGACGTTCGAAGATTCCAGCGAAGATCATGGAGCACATTGCCCGAGACGTTTCCGCAGGCATTCCAACAAGCCATGGAAGCCAATACCGTTGCATATTCTTCTGGCCCATCATGTTCCAGGGGTGGACGAGTATAGCCATCCCTAGCTTCTCACAAGCTTCGAACACCGGGTAGAAACGATCTTCGTTCAAGTTCAGGTCGTTGATGTTTGATCCGATCTGAACACCACTCAAACCTATCTCCTTGCATCGTTCAAGTTCCTGCACTGCCAGGTCGGTATCCTGCATTGGGATGGTGCCCAGCCCTAAATAGTTCTTGGGATAACGTGTGACCAGGTCTGCGATGTGGTCGTTGAGGAATTGGGAAATGGCCAGGCAATCGAATGGCTTTGCCCAGTATGAAAACATCACCGGAATGGTGCAGACAACTTGTACCTGGGTACTGAACTTACTGTATTCCTGAATGCGAAGGTCTGCGTTCCATGCGTTCTCCTTTATCTCGCGGAAGAACTGATTGCCGCGCATCATCTTCGCTGTTCCCCGTTTATGGTGCTGCAGATAAATGAAATCCCCATAGCCAAATTTCTCCGACCAATTGGGAAGTTTCTTAGGTATGATATGAGTATGCGAGTCGATTTTCAGCACCGCCATTCAGAACGATTCGAAATATCGCAAGATTTTAGAACGGCGGCAAATCATGAAGCGTCGCGGGAACCTTTTCGTTCAGGGCTTCGTCGATTGTGGTTTGCACCAGCTCACTGGTAAGGCGTTCCTCCAGTATGGCCGCCCAGGTTTCAAGATAAAGTGACACATCGTCTCGGTTGGATCGGTTCAAATGCGTACGAGAAAGTCGCGAAAGGATTTCGGGATCCGAAAGATTTTCAAGCTTCTTCAGGTCGTCAGAATCAAAGCCCGAGAGGAGGAGGGCGCTGATAATATTGTCGAATAATAACCCGCTGGTTGGACAGTAGTCATTGAGTTGTTCATTCCAGTCACCGCTACCTTGCATGGCGCCGCGGTGAATTTCGGCTTTGGAGAGTCCGGTAACCTGCTGGGCGAGAAAACCACAGTTACATGCACCCATGTGACCCCATTGGTAGTCGGGGCTCTGACGAATCTGTCCGGCGGTCCGTCGCAGGATAGAAATTACTTCATTACTTGCCCTTGCCATACAATAATTGTTGTGATGATTGATGGAAAAACACAGGTGGAATGAATTAAGTTAAAGAATTTCGGGATTATATTTGGGGAATAGAGAATTACTTTGTTATAATTGCCGGTCATTAATTTTCGCGAAATGGGAAAAGGAGACAAGAAATCGAAACAAGGAAAACGTTGGAGAGGCTCATATGGCGTTTCCAGAAACAAGAAAGCCATAAAGGTTCAAATCAAGAGAGCCGCAAGTAAAAGGGCGACAGCATCTGCTACTGCAGCAGCAGCGGAAACCCCTGTAAAAGCAAAGAGGACTGTAAAGAAAAAGTCAGAAGCTTAATCAATGAATCAAGTGATCAACAAAGCATGGTGGTGGCATATATCAGATTTTGATATGTGAACAGCCTAGCTATGTTTTAAAAACAATTTGCCGAAGGCCTGCTGTTCACAGCAGGCCTTCAGTTTTTTAAACCCGTCCCTTCCTAGCAATCAAAAGTTAGGAACGACAAACAAAAGAGATATGGTGAACGACACAATCGAGACAACTGCAGCCGTAAAGTACAGGCTCAGGACTTTCTCAAAAACGTTGCTGGCAGACACACTTACACCCGTGAATATTTATCTCAAACTACGGGATGTCTATGCGGGCAGTATCCTTCTTGAAAGCTCCGACTACCACGGACATGAGAACAGCCTTTCATTCATTTGCTGCGAGCCAATCGCCTCGTTCCAGGTGAAGAATGATGTGGCCGAAATAAAATTTCCTGATGGTATCAACCGCCAAAAAGATGTGAAGGAAAAGGGGAGTGCCACAGATCTGCTGGAAGAGTTCCGTAAATGCTTTCAACCGGATAACGTTGCTTCGAAGTATGCCAACTGCGGATTGTTCGGTTACATCGCCTATGATGCAGTGAGATTCTTTGAAGATGTATCCATCGATTGTAAAGAAAAACTCATTCCCGATATCATATACAAACTTTACAAGTATGTGATCGTGGTTGATCATTTCTCGAATGAGCTTAGTCTGTTCGAACATTGTCATGAGGCAGAAGGAGTGGAGTGCCGCAGCAATCTCGATAAGATCGAACAAATCATTATCAGCAACAGGTTCTCTACCTATAAGTTCAGCGTCACCGACAGCGAGACATCGAATTTTACTGATGAGGAGTTCTTAAAAGTGATTGAACAAGGTAAGCAGCACTGCTATCGTGGTGATGTCTTTCAGATTGTGTTGTCGCGGCGTTTTACCTGCGGATTTAAGGGCGATGAATTTAATGTGTATCGCTCACTTCGTTCTATCAATCCCTCACCGTATCTGTTTTTCTTTGACTATGGCACCTTCAAACTGATAGGATCCTCACCCGAGGCGCAATTACAGGTGAGCAACGGGAAGGCTAACATCTATCCGATCGCCGGAACATTCAGACGTACGGGTAACGATCAGGAAGATGCAGCATTGGCAGAAACACTTGCCGGCGACGAAAAAGAAAATGCGGAACACGTTATGCTTGTTGACCTTGCCCGCAATGACATGAGCCGGAACGCAGACCACGTTACAGTGGAAGTGTTCAAAGAGATCCAGTTCTACTCCCACGTTATTCACCTCGTATCAAAAGTTACAGGTACGCTCAAAGACAAAGATTCGATATTCAGAATGGGAGCGGATACTTTCCCTGCAGGAACTTTATCCGGAGCGCCGAAACACATGGCCATGACGCTCATTAATAAATATGAAAACGTGAACAGGGGGTTCTATGGTGGCGCAATCGGGTTCGTTGGATTTGATGGAACATTCAACCACGCCATCATGATCAGAACTTTTCTCAGCCATCGGAACAAACTTATCTATCAGGCCGGGGCCGGTGTGGTCTCCAAATCCAAAGCGGAGAGCGAATTACAGGAAGTAAACAATAAACTGGCCGCGCTGCGTAAGGCAGTGATCATGGCCGGGAAAATATAACGATCAATTTGACAACTGAACACTAGATGAAGATACTGGTACTCGATAACTACGACAGCTTTACTTACAACCTGGTTCACATTATCCGAAGCCTTGGTTATGACATGGATATTTTCCGTAACGATAAGATTGACATTGCCGAAGTAAAGAAGTATGACAAGATTCTTCTGAGCCCCGGACCCGGTATCCCCGATGAAGCCGGCATCATGAAAGAGGTTGTTCGTCAATACGGCCCGACGAAAAGCATCCTGGGAATTTGTCTCGGCCACCAGGGTATCGGAGAGGTTTTCGGTGCTGCGCTGTTCAATATTCCAAAAGTCCTTCACGGCGTGACGTCGATATCCGAAGTCATTGACAGAGATGAATATTTGTTTAAAGATGTTTCTCAAAAATTTCAGTCGACGCACTATCACTCCTGGGCTGTACGCGCGGATAGTATCACTCCTGAACTTCAGGTTACCGCTGTCAATGACGAGGGACTTGTGATGGGGCTTCGCCATAAGACATACGATGTAAAAGGACTACAGTTCCATCCTGAATCGATCATGACTCCGGAAGGCCCGAAGATGATCAGGAACTGGCTCCTAAACTAGGTTTTGAAAAGCGTACATCAAATGAAACAGATACTCAACGAACTGATCGAGCACCGCTCTCTTACCAAAGAGACTGCACGTCAGGTATTGGTCGATCTCGCCACTGCGAAGTTCAACCCCAGCCAGACTACGGCATTCATGACAGTCTACATGATGCGCAGCATAACCGTGGAGGAGCTGCAGGGCTTTCGCGATGCGATGCTTGAACTTTGTGTACCCGTCAGGCTGGATGTCCCCGCGATGGACGTCTGTGGTACCGGCGGTGATTCGAAGAATACATTTAACATTTCAACCTTGTCGTCGTTTGTGGTTGCAGCGGCGGGACAACCAGTTGCCAAACACGGAAATTATGGTGTGTCTTCGGCGTGCGGGTCATCAAATGTGCTGGAGTACTTCGGTTACAAATTCACGAATGATGTGGATGAGCTGAAGCGCAGCATAGACAGGGCGAACATATGCTTCATGCATGCGCCACTGTTCCATCCTGCGATGAAGAATGTGGCACCCATCCGGAAAGACTTAGGTGTGAAGACCTTCTTCAATATGCTTGGTCCGATGGTGAACCCTGCGTTTCCTCCGCGTCAGATGGTCGGCGTATTTAGTCTGGAACTTGCGCGGCAGTACGGTTACCTCTATCAGAATACAGATAAACAGTTTGTGATTGTTCACTCGCTGGACGGCTACGATGAGATCTCGCTGACAAGCGCTTTTAAGTACTTTTATAATGATGGCGAATGCGTGACTGATCCTCAGGAACTGGGATTGCCTGAGCTGAAGCACGAAGATTTGTACGGCGGAGAGTCGGTGGAGGACAGCGCGCGAATATTTGTTGATGTTCTGGAAGGACGCGGAACGCCGGCACAAAATGCTGCCGTCATTGCGAATGCTGCCCTGGCTTTATTTGCCGGACATCAATCGGACGGAATAGAAAGAGCTCTCTCGCGCGCAACGGAGTCGCTGGAGTCTGGAAAAGCATTACAATCTTTCAAAAAACTTCTGAACAGTTAGCCCATGAATATTCTTGATAAGATCATTGAGTACAAGAGGAGAGAGGTGGAGGAGAGGAAAAGTTTATACCCAACGAAGTTGCTGCAGCAAAGCATTTACTTCGAATCACCCGCGGTTTCTCTATCTCACTATGTCCGCAGGGAGGACCTCACTGGTATTATAGCTGAGTTTAAACGGAAGTCTCCCTCTAAGGGAATCATAAATGCCTATGCGCCTGTTGAACGCACAACGGTGGGGTATATGCAGGCTGGAGCGTCTGCTTTGTCAGTGCTTACTGATAAGCCTTCTTTCGGTGGCAGTAATGATGACCTGACCACTGCGCGCAAGTATAATTTCTGCCCTGTGATCCGAAAGGATTTTACCATCGATGAGTATCAGATCATCGAAGCAAAATCCATTGGTGCTGATGCTATCCTGCTTATTGCAGCAGTTCTTTCACCAGTGCAGGTTAAGTCGCTTTGCAAATTCGCGCAGTCGTTCGGGATGGAAGTCCTGCTTGAAGTTCATGATGAAGACGAGTTGCATGCTAATCTTGAATCAGGCGCAAACCTGGTTGGTGTAAACAACAGGAATCTGAAAACTTTTGAAGTGAGCATCGACACTTCTCTGAAGTTGGCGGAAATGATTCCATCGGGAGTGGTCAAGGTATCGGAGAGCGGCATTTCAGATCCTGCGACGATTATCGAGTTGAAGAAATATGGTTATCAGGGCTTCCTCATGGGAGAGAACTTCATGAAGCACAGTCGTCCCGAAAAGGCGGCACGGGAGTTCGCTGCATCTCTTCGAAAGCTGGAGACTTCAAAACAACTTGTGAGCTGATGAATAGGGGAACCCTTTCTTTGAAGGTCTGTGGAATGCGCGAGCCCGGGAATATTGAGGAGATCGCGGCACTCGGGCCAGCTTATATGGGCTTCATCTTTTTTATGAAGTCACCCCGGTATGTGGGAAGTGATTTTAAGATCCCTGGTCTTCCCGCGACCGTAGAGAAAGTAGGCGTTTTCGTAAATGAGTCGACGAACGAAGTGTTGAGGCTTGCCGCGTTGCATCACCTCGATTATGTTCAACTTCACGGACAGGAAACGGTAACGCAGGTGTCAGAGATCAGGGACAAGGGAGTTGGTGTCATCAAAGTTTTTTCTGTCGATGATGAATTTAATTTCGCAGTTACAAAACCTTACAGTGGACACGCAGATTTATTCTTGTTTGATACAAAAGGAAAGTATCCTGGAGGCAATGCAAGGCGATTCAATTGGGAAGTCCTCGAAAAATATGATCAGTCTGTGCCTTTCTTTTTAAGTGGAGGGATTGGTCCGAATGACATTGCGGATGCGGTAAAGCTGGGAGAATACAACCTCCATGGTCTTGATATCAACAGCGGTGTAGAGATCAGGCCGGCACTGAAAGATGCAGAAAGGGTTAGGCAGGTATTGAATGAATTGAATAAGATTTAAAAAAAAGGACGCATGAAATATACGGTGGATGAAAATGGTTACTATGGGAAATTCGGAGGGGCGTACATTCCGGAAATGCTTTATCCTAACATTGAGGAGTTACGAACCCGCTACCTCGATATTATTGGTGACGAATCATTCCGTGCGGAGTTTGATCATCTGTTGAAGAACTATGTGGGAAGACCGACGCCGCTTTATTATGCGAACCGGTTGTCTCAGGAGTTCAAGACAAAGATCTATCTAAAGAGGGAAGACCTTTGCCATACAGGGGCGCACAAGGTCAATAACACTATCGGCCAGATCTTGCTAGCGAGGCGCCTCGGGAAAGAGAAGATCATTGCAGAAACAGGTGCCGGGCAGCACGGAGTGGCAACGGCTACGGTATGCGCGCTGATGGGAATGGAGTGTATCGTCTATATGGGGAAGGTAGACATGGAAAGGCAAAAGCCTAACGTGGAGCGTATGCGCATTCTGGGCGCTACTGTTATTCCTGCGCTCAGCGGAAGCATGACCCTTAAAGACGCGACGAACGAGGCGATGCGTCACTGGATCAATAATCCTACCGACACGCATTATATCATCGGATCAGTTGTGGGACCTCATCCTTATCCTGATATGGTGGCAAGGTTTCAATCCGTGATCAGCAAGGAGATTCGTAGCCAGCTTCAGGAAGAAATCGGCAATCCTTACCCTGATTATGTTTTCGCCTGCGTTGGCGGAGGAAGCAATGCGGCGGGAGCTTTCTATGAGTTCCTCAATGACGAGCATGTCAATCTTATCGGCGTGGAAGCTGCCGGGA
The DNA here is from genome assembly GCA_023431285.1 of Bacteroidota bacterium. Taxonomy (GTDB): domain Bacteria; phylum Bacteroidota; class Bacteroidia; order Cytophagales; family Cyclobacteriaceae; genus Ohtaekwangia. The sequence goes on along the minus strand of JAEYXN010000040.1, from coordinate 5,420 downwards.
AAGGTGTTGATACCGGAGAGTCTGCCGCTACCACGGCACTCGGAAAGATCGGTGTGTTGCATGGAAGCAAGATGTTGCTCATGCAAACAGAAGACGGACAGGTTACAGAGCCGTACTCCATATCGGCGGGTCTTGACTATCCCGGTATCGGTCCGATGCATGCGCATTTGTTCGACGTCGGTCGCGTAAAATTTGTAAGCGCTACCGATGATGAAGCCATGAACGCTGGCATACAGCTAAGTCGGCTGGAGGGAATCATTCCTGCGATAGAGTCTTCACATGCACTGGCGGCCCTTCGTCAGTTTAGATTTGACGCTGACGACATAGTAGTAATTAATCTATCAGGAAGAGGCGATAAAGATCTGGAGACTTATATCCGGTGGGGTAAATACTGATCCGTGTTTAATTCATCACTTCTAAAAAAGACTTATGAACCGCATACATAAACTATTCAGCAAGAAGAAGGAGGGTATCCTCTCTGTGTATTTTACCGCGGGATATCCGCAGCTGGATGCGACCGCCGGGATAGCCCGTGCGTTGCAGGAAGGCGGCGCCGACATTATCGAGATTGGAATACCGTTCTCTGATCCTGTTGCCGATGGACCGACGATACAGGCCAGTAACAAAATCGCTTTGGACAATGGAATGAATGTGAAGCTGCTTCTGGAGCAGGTAAAGGAGTTGAGAAAGGATGTTACGATCCCGGTTATTTTGATGGGATACCTTAATCCCGTGATGCAATATGGTATTGAGAAGTTTGTTAAGGATGCGGGGAAAGCAGGAGTGGATGGGTTGATCCTTCCTGATATGCCAATCGATGTTTACCAACACGAGTACAAAGATATTTTTGATTCTGCGGGCCTGACCAATACTTTCCTGATTTCTCCTACGACTTCAGAAGAACGCATTCGCCGTGTGGATGCCCTTACCGATGGTTTCATTTATGCTGTGTCCTCATCAAGTACGACTGGCGCTAAAAGTGATTTCACTGATTCGCAGATGGCGTACTTCGAAAAGCTGAAATCAATGAATCTAAGAAACCCGTTTCTCATTGGTTTTGGAATCTCCAATCAGGAAACGTTTGGTACGGCTTCTTCATTCGCGTCTGGTGCGATCGTAGGAAGCGCTTTCATTAATCTGTTAAAGGATTCAAAAAACCTTCGTGCTGATGTGATCGCTTTTGTAAAGAACATCAAGGGTGATGTCAGCGTCCACGCGTAAAAGCATTTTATGATCATTCAATTACAACATGATATAACGTCGGCGCAAAAGACGACTATTCTCGAAAAGGTTCATTCATTGGACTACAAAACAAACCTGGTCACCACGCAAAAAGGTTCTTACCTTGTTTGCATCGGAAAGAAAGAGTTCGACATCCGTCAGGTAGGGCAGATGCAAGGTATACTTGATATTCATCGTGTGTCCGATGACTATAAGCTGGTTTCAAGAAAATGGAAGGTGGACCGCACTCAAATTGATCTGGGTGACGGCGTGGTCATTGGTGACGGGTCCCTGTCGATAATGGCTGGACCCTGCTCGATAGAAAACGAAAAGCAGGTGGAGCTTACGTTACAGCATTTGCAGACTAATGGCGTTACTATTATGCGGGGAGGAGTTTTCAAGCCGAGAAGCTCGCCATATGCGTTTCGTGGAATGGGCGTCGAAGGTTTGAAAATGTGGTACACACTGGCACGTAAAGCCGGAATCAAGATAGTTACCGAAGTGATGCAGGTTTCGCAGATTGCCGAAATGATCGACTACGTGGACATCTTTCAGGTGGGAGCGAGGAACACACAGAACTTCAATCTGCTGGATGAACTTGGAAGGATAGACAAGCCTGTGATGATCAAACGTGGTATATCGGGAACAATAGAAGAACTTCTTTATTCTGCGGAGTATGTTTTTTCTGCCGGCAACGAGAAGATCTTATTGTGTGAGCGCGGTATCCGGACTTATGAAAAGGCGAGCCGGAATACATTCGATGTGAATGCAATTCCTATTCTTAAAGAGAAATCTCATTTGCCGGTGATCGCAGACCCGTCTCACGGTATTGGTATACGCGACTTTGTAGAACCCATTGCGCTTGCCGCAGTTGTTGCTGGCGCTGATGGTGTGATTTATGAAACACATCAAAGACCTGAGGAAGCTGCATCAGATGGACAGCAAACGCTGGACTTTGAAGAATCTTCAAGGTTGATTAAAAAGATGCGGAAAGCATTTGAGATTCGCGAAATGGTATTTTAAATTTTCAACATGGCTGACCTGAAAGTATACGGCATCAAGAATTGCCAGACAGTTAAGAAGGCCCTCACGTGGCTTGACGAAAATAATCTGAAGTATTCCTTCCACGATTATAAAACTCAGGGGATCACCGAATCAAAGTTGAAGGAATGGATAAAGCAGGTCGGGTGGGAAAAGCTTGTAAACCGTCAGGGGATGACGTGGCGCCAGTTGGATGATGCCGCCAAAGCGAAAGTTACTTCCGCTTCAGCTGCCATCTCGCTGATGAGAGATAAGACCTCCGTCATCAAACGCCCGCTCATTGAGGATGGAAACAGCGTCGTTGCACTTGGTTTTGATGAGAAAGAGTACGGGAAGCTGAAGTAACCATTCGTCACTCTGTTTTTGCTTTTCGCGTTTCTTAATTATTGAGAAGCTTATGAAATTCTTTCGCGGCCTCTGGCAGTTTTGCTAATCGTGCTTTCAGGATTTCTTCATGTTCTTTCCCTTTCTTGTCATAGATCACCGGCGGGTATTTCCTGAATGCTGACGTGATCACCTCATCAGTAAGCGAACTCTGAATAGCCCTTGCTGCCTCCAGAAAATCTTCTTCATTCATTTTTGACAGGAAAGGTTTATCCATGTTTCGCGCTTGACGCATAAGTCCTGAAATCTTTCCATAGTCTTTTCTGAACGATTGAAATTTCGGTACGAAGAGCAATCCGATGTGACTGAGTAAACCTTCATCAAACTGGTAAAATGCGTTGTCGCGATCTTTAGGTATTGCTTCAAAAACATTTCCATCCTTCTCTTTCGCCAGAGCCCATTCCCAATTCCCTTCATGGCGGTCCCAGTCACTGATTAGAATATCGAATAGTCTACTCTTCAGATAAAGCGCTGTATCTAATGGGATAGGGCCTTCTTCCTGCATGGCAAGCATGTCTTCTGTGTTTACGATTTTTGCTGCGGGGCCAAACCGTTTACTGTTCTTCCATGAATTGCTGAGGTCCTCTTCCAGATAGGCCATTCTTCCAGCCATTCGTTCGTTATATTCCTTATACTCCTCGTCATAGGCGACGAACACGAGTTGTGGGGTGGTATGGTGAACCCCAATGGCATCTGAAAGCACAGGGATCACGAGGTGACCAAAAGGATTAGCGGAGGCAACCTGATCGCGAAACAGGAACCTGAGAGCGGTGATACGAAGCACTCCAGGCAATGCTGACTTCTGGTCTTTATTCACAGAGCGAAGTGCCCACTTCCTTTCTTGTGAATCTTCGAGTTTAATGGAGATGGTCTGGTCCCCGCCACCGGGCTTTTTGGGAGTCAGTCCACCTTTAAAGCTTTTGTATCTGAAAACAGGAACTTCTACAGGTGTTGTCCATAGCTCCCTTTGTTTTTCACCAAGAAAAAAAGTGACGAATTTTCCACGCTTATAATACGGACCCGCGGCCACCGTGACCGCATCACCAACACTATCGGTGTGATAAATTCGTGCAGCTTCCTCCAGCCTTACCTTATCTGAGAAAGCTTCGCGCTCCTTAAAGTTTGTCGTGTTGGGAATAATAAATACAATCACAATCAGGCCTCCAACCCAGTACATAAGCGATTTTCGTTTGTTTTGATTTGCCATGGAATTTGATCCATATTTCAAAACATACTAATAAAACCACGGGCCAGCTATTGGATGATTCGGGCGACTTTATCTAATTCCGCTTCCTATCAGTCCATTTAGTCCCCGAACAAAAAAAAGCCGCGGTGTGAGCGCGGCCTTTTATAAGCGAAGTTTGGGTTGAAAGCTATTTGAATCTTGTCAGAGGGAAAGGGATCTTGTTACGTTTCACGAGGCCCTTAAACTCAGCAGACCGGACACGTGACCCTGAGGCAGGGACTTCGATGTCGCTGATGTTTGTGAGGGTACCACCTGAATACTCGAAGGTCTGCACAATGGCTGCGGAGAATATTCCATCTTCCTGCTCATCCCATTCATTTTTATTTGCGGATGTGTAGGTTGCGGAAAACTCATCGATAACGGTTCCGACTTTATTTTGGATCTCTACAAAAGCGGCTCCAAAGTCCAGTGGGTCCGATCCTCCGGAATAATAGATGTAGCTCGCGCCATAGAGGAGTTTGGTTGCCTCAAGCTCTTCGAGCAACACGTCGCTGAACACATTAGGAATAATTCGTTGTTCAAGTCCGTTTGTGCTCGCGTTCACCGACAATACTACAGGGAAGTATGCAGGGTCCCCGTTGTCGTCAGCGGCAACTACCCATATCGCCATATCCATGTCGGCGCCTACAGTTTCATCCCAGAACAGTTCAACGATCTGGCCGTCCTCCTGTGAAATGGTTACAGTCATCTTTGCATTGGTGCCAACTGTCACGCCAGTCGATGGATTGAGAGTGATCTCGATTGTTTCATCATTACGCTCATACAGGAAGTCAGAGTAAATATTTATTCCGATGATACCACTGGTCTGTCCTGCAGGAATCACCAGCTCACCAACCTTGGCGGCGTCAACAAAATAGTCCCAGTAATCGCTGGGAAGATCTTCTTCCGAACCGCTTAGAGAATCAATAGCGACGCCAGCAACCACGTTTCCGCCATTCAGCCATGATTTGATTGAATACGTCACGGTAACGTCAAATGATGCGGCTGCGTCCAGATTAACGACGATCTCGTGAATCCCTTCATCACTTTCTTTCACGGCTAAAGTTGTCGCAGCAAAGGAAGCTGTGACACTTCCACCACCGGCAATCGTGATCGTCATCTGGTCATCGGTGCCGATCTGGGCATCGCCGCCACTGACGTCAACAATTTCCAGGATGATTGTTTCATCCTGCTCCAGCGATGTGTCGTCCAGAATGTTAAGGATAATCTCTCCTGAAGTCGCGCCCTTGGCAATTTCAATTTCCCCAACGTCTCCCGCTATAGAGAAGTCGCCGGTTCCTGAGCCAACCTTTCTGGTAGCGGTGCCTCTTATGTCATACTCAACGATCAGGTCGTTGGGAGCAGGACGATCGAGAACAATCGTTGCTTTAACGTTTGTTTCACCTTCGGCAACAGTCTTCGCGGTGGAGCTGAATTCTATCGTGACAGGCGTGGGTTTTTCCTCGTCATCCTTACAGGAGGAAAATCCGACAGCCAGCGCCGCCAGAATACATAGTGAAGAGGTTAGGGTTAAGAGTTTTTGCATGAT
>JAEYXN010000320.1 GCA_023431285.1 Bacteroidota bacterium | reverse complement strand
CAGCTGAGTGCATCTGGGGCGGTAGTGGGAATCATTGTTTTGCTTGTGGGAGCCACCGGAGTTTTTACTGAGATGCAGGACTCGATAAATTACATTTGGTCGGTCCGTGCTAAGCCGCAAAAAGGATGGCTGAAGCTTCTTATCAATAGGCTACTGTCTTTTTCATTGATCATAAGTTTTGGGTTCATACTTCTTGTATCATTGATCGTGCACGCTATGGTAGACCTCCTTCGTGATCGACTTTTGAGTTTTTTCGACGATGCAACGGTCTATATTTTTGAACTGCTGAATTACGGTATTCTGTTCGTCATCATCGCGACGTTATTTGCTATCATTTTTAAGATTCTACCCGATGCAAAGATTCGATGGAAAGATGCATTTGTTGGAGCGAGTTTTACGGCTGCACTCTTCCTTATCGGTAAGTTTCTGATCGGACTTTATATCACACGGTCAAATATCGGCATAACCTATGGCGCGGCGGCATCAATCGTATTGATATTGCTATGGGTTTATTATTCGTCAATCATACTTTATTTCGGCGCGGAGTTCACGAAGGTGTATGCACTTAGTTACGGGTCAGGGATAGAGCCCGATAAGACAGCGGTCTTTATTGTGAAGCAGGAAGTAAAGGAACTTGACTTTGATAAAATGAAATAATATGAAGAATCGGAGATCGGTTGATAGTATCAATATGGCGATTAGGCCAGGGTATACACCTGCACGAAAGTTGGAAAACAAGGTGGCTCTTATCACAGGTGGGGATAGTGGGATAGGTAGATCGGTAGCCGTTCACTTTGCTTTGGAAGGGGCTGATGTAGCGATCGTTTATCGGAAAAGTGATGATGACGCCAAGGCAACTCGTGATATGGTAGAAAGCGCTGGGCGGAATTGCGTGTTGTTCAAAGGGGATATCAGCGATGAGAAGTTTTCGAGAAAGGTTGTGCGAGACGCCTACAAATCATTAGGTGGTCTTGATATCCTTGTTAATAATGCGGGGACACACGAGCCTGCAGATGAACTCGAGGAAATCTCAAGTAAACAGTTTAAACGAACTTTTGAGGTGAATATGTTCTCGTTCTACTATTTCACACACGAGGCATTGAAGAAGTTAAATCCCAATGGATGTATTATAAATACTGCATCAGTTACAGCCTTTAGAGGTAGTGATCATCTGATAGATTATTCGGCAACAAAAGGTGCTATTGTATCTTTTACAAGATCTCTTGCGAAGGGTTTAGCTAAAGATGGTATTCGTGTTAATGTCGTGGCACCAGGACCCATATGGACTCCGTTGATAACAGAATCTTTCGATAAAGATCATATCAAAAAATTCGGGAAGAAAACGCCTATGGGAAGAGCGGGGTATCCATATGAAGTGGCGCCGGCGTATGTGTTTCTTGCGTCAGATGATGCGTCGTACATTACAGGACAGGTTATTCATGTGAACGGTGGTGAAGTGGTTGGATGAAATGCGATGAAACAGCAGAAGGAAACAACGTCCGGGCTCGGTGAGAGAAAGATCAACCTGGATGATCAGACAGAGGTTAGAAGATGGTGCAGCGAACTGCAATGTAACGAGATGCGTTTGAGAAACGCTGTGCGTGCGGTGGGTCCGTTGGCCGAAGATGTTCGTAATTATATGAGGAAGAAGTTCTGATCGAGCGACTTCTCAGTTGTGGAGTCATTGCATCGTGTCTGGTGAAGAGTGTAGATTTCCCTCAGTCCTAACGACATTATATTCCGGCATTTAATTTTTCGCAACACGCGAAAAGAACGCTATGATGGCGATAATGATCTTTCTAAGCTTCCTAATTGCTTACCCCATATTCATGGTTCTTGTTTACCTGACAGCTAAGGTAATCTTTAGCCCGCTGGACAGTGTTGTCGAGGAGCAGCAAAGAGAGAAGGTGATGCTCCTTGCGAAAGCGCGACGTCCGGAAAAGCGGGTGAGGCGTTTTGCGAATGCATAAAGGATAGACTGTTAGCAAATTGGTCGAAGTCTGTCCAAGTATTGGTTTAGTCGAGGACAATCTGGTATTCCTGCATTTTTTGTGTTCTAAGCAGCTTCACAAAGCGCGTTGATTCCCCTGTCAATGACTCTTGTTCTGATCTATTCTGATACCTCGATTGAACCCAAATTGACAATTTCCGTCTGGATTTCCACACTTTTGAGCATTTCTGTTTAATTTGAATTACCCTAAATGGGGAAATTGCGCTACTATTTTGTCTTGCCTTCCTTGATTGATTGAACTGCTGATTGAGTAACGCGTTGAAAATGAGTGTATTGAAAAAGTTTGAAAATTTGGTTCCAAGGTTGTAATGACTTGGTCGCACATAAACCAACGACCAAACAGTATGCTGTATCAACATATCACCCAGAAACAACAGCTCAAGATACATCCTCAGCAGCTTCAAATGCTTCACCTTTTTCATTTGAATACTATTGAGCTTGAGCAGAGAATCCAGAACGAGCTTGAAGAGAATCCTCTCATCGAGCAGTCTTCCGAACCAGATTTGGCTCAGGAAAAGAATGACAAGGACGAGGCTCAGGAGTATCAGGATTGGGAAGAATATGCGTACGATGACGTTCCTGATTATCATAATAACAGTAACAACAATAATCAGCAGTTCAGCCAGGATCTTCCTCCGAGCAAAACGTTGGTCACAACGTCAGATTTCCGCGAAGAGGCAATCAATCAATTGAATCTTTCTTCACTAAATGACGAGGAGAAGGAACTTGGCGCCTTCATCATCAACTGTCTTAGTGAAGAAGGTTTTCTTGAAGGAAACGCCGACAGCGTTGCCGATGACTATTCATTAAAGAATCTGAAAATAATTGATCCTGCACAGGTTCAAAAAGTCATTGATCATATTCAGGAATTTGAACCTGTAGGTCTGGCAGCTGCTAATATTCAGGAGTGCCTCTTGATTCAACTGAAGAGGATGAACACCAAGGAACCAGATGTTAAGCTTGCCATAAAGATCATTTCAAATTTCTATGGAGAACTGAAGGGTAGAAATTTCAACCGTATCCTTGATGCCCTCGATATCGATGAAGAGGACTTTAATCTCGTACTTGATTTACTGGGAACACTGAAGCTAAAGCCTGTTCCAAAAGGCGATAGCTCACCAGTTCAATACGATACGATCATCCCTGATTTTATCGTCACTCAGCAAGACAATACACTACAGGTAACATTGTATAAGGAGAAGGCATCTTCGCTGAAGATTAATTCGTCCTGGAAGTCGAAGGTTCAGGATATTGAAAAGAGCAACGGAGATCAGGCCACCACCCGCTACCTTACCAATAAGCTCAGCGCGGCAGAGTGGTTTGTCAATGCGATCAAACAAAGAGAGAGTACTATGTTGAAGGTGATGAAGGCAATCGTTAAACTTCAGTATGATTACTTCATCACAGGTGATGAGCTGCTTTTGAAACCAATGATTTTGAAGAACGTGGCGGATATGGTTGGCGTTGATATTTCGACCGTATCACGTATCACGTGTAATAAGTACGTACAGACACCCTCTGGTAATATTCTGATCAAGAATCTCTTTAACGAGGGAATCACAAATCAGGAAGGCGTCGCGGTTAGCGTGAAGAAAGTTCAGGAGGCAATTCAGCAAGTGATCATGGCGGAGGATAAAAACAGTCCGTACTCTGATCAGCAGATTGCTACCTTGCTGGCAAACCGCGGACTCAAGATCGCCAGAAGAACAGTCGCTAAATATCGTGATGAGCTTCGTATCCCTGCGGCACAACTCCGCTGGAATACTATTCATCACCGTACTGCTGCAGCTTAATAACAAATAAACATAAGATGGCTAAAATTCTAATCATTGACGATGAGAAGGACTTGTGCCTTGTGCTAAGTCGTTTTCTTTCGAAACACGGGTACGAGGTAATGGAGGCTCACAAGGGCAAAAAGGCGCTCGAAATTATTAACGAGAATGTGCCCGATCTGATCCTTTGTGACTTTATGCTTGAAGATATGGATGGAACGTCTGTATTGAAAGCAATCAAGGAGATCAATCCCTCAACTCCCGTAATCATCATTACCGGATTCAGTAATATTAAAACCGCTGTTGAGGTGATGAGGCTCGGCGCGGTGGATTACATCATCAAGCCCCTCATCCCTGAAGAAATCCTTCTTACAATTCGGAAAGCTCTCGATCGGGCGTTGCTACCTGTTCCAGGTGCTGGCAGAGACGAACAATCTGCCGGTTCAACTTCGCGTGAATCAAAGAACGGATCATCCAAGCGTAACTCGCCAGGTGGTAAATCAGAATACATTTTCGGTGACAGCCCATACTTTAAGAATATCCTTAAACAAATTGATCTTGTCGCTCCTACCAATTACAGTGTAATTATCTACGGCGAGAGTGGTAGCGGTAAAGAAGCTATTGCGCAGGAAATTCATAAGCGTAGTAAGAGAGCGCACAAACCTTTTATCGCCATTGACTGCGGTGTACTTTCTAAGGAGCTCGCGGGTAGTGAGTTGTTTGGTCACGAGAAAGGATCTTTTACAGGTGCTTTGAACCAGAAGATTGGAAGCTTCGAACTTGCAAATGAAGGGACCATCTTCCTTGATGAAATTGCCAACCTTTCATACGATGTTCAAATCTCTCTTCTCCGCGTCGTTCAGGAAAGAAAGATGCGTAGGGTAGGTGGGACAAAGGATATTGAGCTGGATGTTCGTATCATCGTCGCCTCCAACGAAAAGTTGTGGGACGCAGCAGGTGCGGGTAAACTTCGCGAAGACCTTTACCACCGATTTAATGAATTTACAATTCAGGTTCAGCCTCTGCGCGAGAGAACTTCGGATATCATGGTGTTTGCCAATCACTTCTTGGGGATCGCCAACGATGAGTTGAATAAAAACATCAGAGGCTTCCATCCTGAGGTAGAGCGCATCTTCAAATCTTATGTCTGGTATGGTAACCTTCGGGAATTGAAGAACGTGGTGAAACGCGCGACTCTTCTTTGCGATGAAGAGTTTATCGATGTGAAAAGCATTCCTTTTGAGCTTACCAATTTCACTAAGCTTCAATTCGAAGGATCAGCAGATTCGACACCGGCCATGGCGCCTCAGGTACAAAATACTTTTGGAGGTGCTTCTTTTGGAAATGCCTACGGAAATACAGCATCATTTGGGAATACTTCATTTCCGCAAGCCGGAAACTCGGCTCAATTTCCTACAGTAAAGAAAATAGTTCCTAAAGAACAAAGCTTAAAAAGCGCAGGTATCGACGCAGAATACGAACTGATTCTTGAAGCTTTGAAGAAAGTCAATTTCAATAAAAGCAAGGCAGCGAAAGTTCTGCAGATTGACCGTAAAACCCTCTACAATAAAATAAGACAATATCAAGAACTCCGGGGTGAGAAGTTTGAATCTGAAATATGAGTCAGTCTGTCCCAAAGCTGAGTGCGCTTAATCCAGAATTAGTGCAACCATTCATGACGGAACGATGGGCATCTTTCGTTCCGTCCATTGTATTCACCTATGATTCAGGAAATGGCTCACTCCATTTCCTGAATGATAAGGTGAGTGAATGCCTTGGTTATTCCCCTGAGGAACTCGCTGATAATTTCAATCTTTCACATCTTGTGCATCAAGAGGATGCGGGAAGTTTTGCATCGTCTTTGGCGCTGTTGTCAACTATGCCCGAGTCGCATGCTCAGACAATCAATACTCGCTTCAATAAAAGCCAGGGTGGCTGCAGGCACATCAAAGCGTTCTGTACCAAGTTTGGTGAGAAAATCGTGGTAGTAGCAGAAGATGTTACCGATCAGGTCAGATCAGAAGAAGAGGTTGCGTCGTCGAGACTTTTATTTGATGAGGCCGAAAAGCTTTTACTTTTTGGAACATGGAGCTGGGGAATACAATCCGACACATTAGCATGTACGGAGGGTATCTACCAATTACTGGACTATGAAAGTGGCGCTCCGAAAATCAACAAGCTCGGCCAGCTGCTGGATCACGTTCTTCCCGAACATCTTGAACAAATTGAAAAGGTGCTCGGTGATTGCAATGAGAATGGACAGGAATTTGAGTGTGAGTTCGTTCTAAAGAGCGCGGCGAGTAGAGAGAAGGTTGTGCTGATGAAAGGTAAGCCTATTTTTGGTGATGACGGCGGAGTAAGGAGATTGATGGGAACCGTTCGCGATATTACGGCTAAACGAAATTTCGAGAATGAGCTTGATCGCAATATCAGAGAGCTCAACAGGTCGAATAAAGAACTGGAGGAATTTGCCTACGTCGCATCCCATGACCTTCATGAGCCACTTCGGAAGGTCTTGACATTCTCTGAAAGACTGAAAAGTAAATTTGATAATGTCCTCGGGGATGATGGAAAAGTCTACCTCGACAGGATTTCTGCATCCGCTGAGAGCATGCGTAAACTGATTAACAACCTTCTTGAGTTTTCAAGGATCAGTCGCGGAGCGCGTTCTATTGTTTCGTGTGACCTAAGAACGGTTCTTAATGAAGTGTTCTCCGATCAGGAGCTACGCATCGAAGAAAGTTCAACCACGCTCAATGTTGATGTGTTGCCGATAGTGGAAGCTGTTCCGGCAGAGTTGAAACAACTTTTTAACAATCTCATAGGTAATGCGTTGAAGTTCCGGCGAACTGATGTGTCGCCAGTGATCAACATTACTTCAAGAAGGCTCTCGCACAAGGAGAAGTCCGACCTGTTATTGCCCTTCAATCATGTATTCTATTGCATTGAAGTTCAGGACAACGGTATCGGGTTTGAATCAGTATATGCTGAAAAGATCTTCGAAATTTTCCAGCGCCTTCATGGAAAAACTGAATACAGCGGGTCGGGAATAGGACTGGCGATTTGTAAGAAGATTGCCGAAAATCACGACGGACTTATATTTGCAACCGGAGAGCCTGGTAAAGGAGCGACTTTCTCGCTAATTCTTCCGGAGAAACAACGATAGCACATGTCACAGCGCACGGAACAGATAAAGATTCTCATCATTGATGACGATCATGATGATTTTTTGATCATCAGTGACTACCTCAAAGCAATCGATGCAAATCGGTTTGCCATAGATTGGTGTTACAATTACAACGACGCAGTTTCCAAGATCGCCAGCAGAGAACATAATATCTACTTTGTTGATTACAGACTTGGTGCGAAAACCGGTTTGGATCTCCTACGCGATGCTGAGGCCCTTAAGGTCGAAGAACCCATTATCCTTTTGACTGGTTTTGGTAACCCTGCAGTGGATAACGAAGCCATGCGGATAGGGGCGATGGACTACCTGATCAAGTCGGAGCTTACCACTGAGAAGCTCGAACGTTGCATACGATACGCGCTGGAACGTTCTGCTGCGATAAAAGCTCTTCGGGCGAACGAACAGAAATACAGAAACATATTTGAACGTTCCAAGGATGCCGTCTTTATCACAGATCTTGACCTTCGTTTCCGTGATATGAATCCAGCAACTTCTCAATTGCTGGAGTACGAAAAAGAACAACTCAATGGAAAAAGTTTATATGACCTGATCGATGATCGGATCATAAAAGCAAGGATCCACGAAGGACTAACGATGACTGGCGAAGTCTCTGATCTGGAGCTTGTGCTGTTGGATCGTAATCAGGAAAAGAAATATTTTGTCCTTACCGCATCCAAGCAACACGATAATAACGGCGACGGATACATTCAGGCGATTCTTCATGATATCACAAATCTGAAGCGTGCAGAACGGGCTACTTTATATGCGGAAAAGCTCGCATCTGCGGGGCGTCTGGTCCGTACGTTAGCTCATGAGGTGCGCAACCCTCTCAATAATGTTCAGATGGCGGTCGAACAACTTAATACAGCCGCCATACCAGAGGATGATAGAATCTTCCTTGAGATAATAATGCGAAACGGGAAACGAATAGATAACCTGATCGCCGAACTTCTGGATAGCTACAGGCCAGCGGAGAAAGCCTTCAGGGTTTCAAATCTGAGAGCTATTCTTGAGGATACAATGGTAATGGCCTCCGACCGCATAAGGCTGAAGAACATTGGAATTTCTGTAAACTATCCTAATGATCCTTGCATCATTCAGGCTGATGAGGCAAAGCTGAAAATAGCTTTTCTGAATCTCGTCGTAAACGCTACCGAGGCCATAGCTAATGGGGACGGAAAGGTAGAGGTTCAACTCATTGAAAAGCCCGATAACTATGTAGTAGAAATTCAGGATAATGGATGTGGTATTCCTCCTGAAATTTTGTCTAAACTATTTGAACCTTACTTTACTTCAAAGAGAAATGGTATGGGGCTTGGATTGGCGTCTACCCTGAATATCGTTCAAGCCCACGGAGGTACGATTGATGTGGAGTCGGAAGTGAGTATAGGCTCAAAATTCATTGTAAGCTTTCCCAAGATCAAGGAGGAAGCGATGAGTCTTAACTAAAAAAATCTGGTTTCGGTTTGTCATCTTCGTAAGATAGACGACACCGAAACCAGATCCTTTAATCATTCGGAAGAGATGTATTAGAAGCCGAATCCTACGAAGATTGTTGCTACGCTGTTACGTGAATCTCCTAACACTTGTCCTGAAAGCTCTCCTGAATCTCCGACCTCATTCAATCCATAGTTGTATCGCACGCCTACGTTGAATCCATTAAAGTCAGCGCCTATTCCGGCTGCGAGACCATAATCAAAACGATTGAAATTATCTTCCTTCAAATCACGGACACCCTGAATTGTTCCGCCCTCTTTCATGTCTTTGATATTCACCGAAGTCAGATAAGATACATAAGGACCAGCCTGGATGTGGAAGACGTCACCAAGAGAGAACACAGCCATTACCGGGAGCTCTATGTAGTTGAAATTAAATCTGTATTCCCCTTCGCCCTGCAGAAAGTTGTCGTATTCTATTTTGGAACCTTTGCTGCTGTATAAAAGCTCTGGCTGAATGGCAACTGCGTCTGAAATAGGCATCTTGAAGAAAAGTCCAAGATTCAGTCCGGCCTTGACGTTGTTGTCACCAATCTCGTCGCCTATGCGAAAGTTAGAGAAGTTTACCCCGCCCTTAACGCCAAAGCGGGTCACATTTTGTTCTTGCGAGAAGGCAGGCGTTATGGCTAGCATACCTATGATAATCAGTAAAGAAGTTGTTATTTTTTTCATTTTAGTTCATGTTTAATTTGTGTACGGTTTTGAACAACCACAGGCAGAGTGCAACGACAAAGTGATTGCAGCTAAAGTGAAGTATACCTTTGCAGCTACAACTCCACCGTGATTTGTTCAATGATCTGATCTCGATTACTATCGGCTTGAAGCTTGTTGCTGGGCTTTTTCAACCATGTCTTCATTTGCATAAATCGCAAACTCTACACGACGGTTCTTAGCCATGTTTTCTTGTGAATCGTTAGGAAACTTGGGCTGACTCTCTCCATACCATTTTGTCTTGATTCTTTTCTTGTCGATAGCATTCCCCTCAAGGAAGTCGCTTACCGACTGAGCACGTTTCTTTGACAATTGATTGTTATGGGAATCAGAACCGCTGGAATCAGTATGGCCTTCCACCAAAATATAAGTGTCCGGATACTTATTCAGAATTCCTGTCAGCTGGCCGAGCTTCGTTTCAGAATCAGCATTCAGGTCATCCTTGTCCAGAGCGAACAATACACCTGAATCGAAAGTAACGTTGATCCCTTCGCCTACACGTGTTACTTCTGCTCCAGGTATTTGTTCGATTTCTTCGGCCTGCTTGTCCATTTGTCTTCCAATAATTCCACCAGCAACGCCACCTACCGTTGCGCCGATGATCGCACCAAGAGCTGTGTTACCCGCGGCCTTACCGACTCCGGCTCCAACTGCTCCGCCAGCTCCCGCACCTATCATGGCACCCTTCTGCGATTTGTTCAATGAATTGCAACCAATCATCCCGGCGCTAAAACTGGTCACCAACAGAATTGCAATAATTTTTCTCATATATACATTTTTAAGTCTAACATATGGCTGCTTATTCAGCCACTCATGCACCCCACAATATCAAAAAACGGTGCCATTCGCATTCCTTTGAAATACCCGAAAATCATTAACCACAAAGGAATTTTGTATAGAAATGAGGCCGCGTCAGGCTCGGGGTGTGGAGTTATTCATCAAGCCATTATATAATGACATATGGTTCGATAAAAACACAGATAGGAGGCGCGTTGTAACTTTAATTACAACGGACCTCCTATCTATCGAGTGTCTTATGAAATGTATTCTGTCAGTTACGGCAGCAGTCCAGATCCAGATTGGGGCACTGGCTCCCGTTTCACAACGACAGTCTTTCTGACAGTTGTCTCTTCCACTTTCGGCTTCATACCGTAAGAATTTCTTTTCGGTGGAAGTGCGTTTGGAAGAAAATGTGAAGAGAGATTCTTTAATACGGCCGGAAGAACCAGCTTCAGAAGAAAGTTTGACTTCGAGAATAACTTCATTGCAAGAATGTCGATGCCGATATTGGTCCCTGCCGTCATTAAAGGATCCTTTCCATCTTCCCGCGACAGCAACTTGCCCACATTCTCCGATAGGTTTACCACAGGCTTGAATTCATCCTTCAGGCTTTCAATGTCTTTTTGTATCTGCACTTTCTGTGCTTTCAACAACTCAGATAATCTCTCCTTCTCTTTACAGAGATCTTCATAAGATGATATAGGTCTGCTATTCATATGCGCTGCGGATTATGATGTTCTTGAAAAGAGGAGAGAGTACTTTCTTGTTTAATGCCACTATTAGTATAGCAAGTAGCGCGTAGAAGCCCGCAACTATCGCGAATCCTGCCAGCATGTTGTCTAATTGCTGGCCTAGCCAGTATCCGACTCCAATACTTAACAACATCAACGTGAAAAATGCGAAGACCCCGATCAGTATTCCCGTGATGCTGGATGAGGCAACGCCAGCGGCTTTATCCGTGGCCTTTAATACGTTCAAGGCGAAATACGTTTCCACATAGTCCGTCACATGATCGGTCAGGGTGCTGGCTTTATCTTTAAGATCTTTCATAGGCTTCTTTATCGTTTAACACAATTTGACTTATCAGTTAATCAAAAAACTTATGCCCCTATAGAGATTCATTTGACGGAAACCCGTGGGTAAGGATTTCCCCAGGCGTAAGTCTAAAAGAAATTTATGGCGATGAATGAAACATTATTCGGGATAAATCTTTTAAATAGCTAAAGATTATGAGCGAGTCCGAAACCGTTTTGATCATTGATGACGAAGAAGATGCTTGCGTATTATGGACGGCATTTCTTGCCAGTCTCAATCTGAAAGTATTTACTGCAGCCAATATTCGTGATGGATTGCGTTCCGTAGAACAATTCAGGCCGGACGTTGTGTTTCTTGATAATAACCTGCCCGATGGATTGGGTTGGGAATACGTTGATCATATCAGATCAATTCTCCCTGATTGTAAGATTAATCTTATAAGCGCCTATCACTACGATGCTTCTCCCTGGCTCGGCAAAAATGTCCGCGTGTTTGAAAAGCCTCTCTCATTATCTATGATTCGGGCTGCCCTCGTGTAGAGAACCTCGGCCGCTACTGGCATTATCTTTTAACCTCCCCGTTTTCATTAGAGGTTAAATGAAAAAATTCTTAATAGAGCTTGCGAACATCGCACGTTTCATCGGCAAGACGATCAAACATTTTTTCACTTCATTCGAACTACGCGAAATGTTGAATCAATGTTATGTGGTCGGATACCGTTCTTTTTTTCTTATCGGATTTACTGCACTCATCGCGGGGATTGTCTTCACTAAACAGTCACGACCTTCCCTTGCGTCATTTGGAGCTGAATCATGGCTTCCATCGCTTGTATCTCAGGCAGTAGTGCGTTCTCTTGGACCACTAATCACGGGGTTGATATGCGCCGGAAAGCTGGGCTCAAACATAGGAGCGGAACTGGGTAGTATGAAAGTATCGGAACAGATTGATGCAATGGAAGTGTCTGGTACACGACCTTTTTCATATCTGGTCGTAACCCGCGTTTTCGCCACCACACTTATGCTACCTGTCCTTGTAGTATATGCGGATGTGATAGCTCTTCTGGGGTCTTACTTCATGGTAAACATGATCAACAGCTCCAGTTTGCTTCTTTATTTTAATGAGGTATCGGTATCGATTACCTATCTGGATATTTTCTCATCCTTAGTGAAGTCTGCTTTCTTCGGGTTCGCGATAGGCATAGTAAGCTGTTATGCAGGTTACCATACAACAGGCGGAACATCCGGAGTTGGGAAAGCCGCGAATACCGCAGTCGTTGTTTCCATGATATTCATCTTTGTTATTGACCTGGTATCTATTCAGTTCATAAATCTTTTCAGAGTATGATACGTCGCGAAACACATCCCGCAGATCACCTTATCCCTCATGACGACTGTGACTGCGTAATAAAGGTGAGAAATCTTCAAAAGGCTTTCGGCGATCGTGTTGTACTACGAAATGTGGACCTCGATCTTTATCATGGTGAAAACCTTGTTATCCTTGGACGATCCGGAACCGGAAAGTCTGTCCTGATAAAATGTATGGTAGGACTTATTCGTCCTGATGCCGGGGAAATTAACATACTTGGCTACGATGTTCCTAACCTTAATGTAAAACAACTCAATGAGCTCCGACAGCAAATAGGGTTCTCATTTCAGTTAAGCGCTCTCTATGACTCCATGAGCGTGAGGGAAAATCTTGAGTTCCCGTTAAAACGTAATCTGGGAATCGACAATCCGACAGAGCTGGAACATCGAATTATGGATGCGCTGGATGATGTGGGTCTCAGCCATGCTATTGATCAAATGCCTTCGGAACTCTCCGGAGGTATGAAGAAACGAATAGGGATTGCCAGGACACTCATCCTGAAACCCAAGATTATGTTATACGACGAGCCTACCGCCGGTCTTGATCCGATTACTTCAAAGGAAATCAATGATCTTATCGTAGGAGTTCGTGATAAATACAATACTGCTTCGATCATCATTACCCATGATATAACATCAGCGCGAGAGACCGGTGACCGGATCATTGCTTTGGTGGATGGGGTCAATGCTGTCGAAGGAACATTTGAAGAGCTTAAGGCGGCAAGACATCCGGAACTTGATCTTTTCTTCTCTTATAATTTTGTGGACTAAATATCTCTTGATAAAAACAATTTTATGAAATCTCGCGAAGTGCAACAGAATATTAAGCTTGGTGTCTTTGTATTGGCCGGGCTCGTCATTTTTATGGGCGCCGTCTTTTTCATTGGGAGCGAGAACAATTTGTTCTCGAAAACTTTCACCACCCATGCAATCTTTAAAAATGTGGAAGGCCTGAAGCAGGGTGATAATGTATGGCTTTCCGGGGTAAAAATCGGTACGGTGAGGGAAGTTCGAATCGTACGCGAAGGAAAGGTTGTTGTGACGATGAGCCTCAAGGAGAATCAAAACAGATTCATCAAAAGAAACGCAACAGCATTTATTGGCTCTGATGGTCTTGTGGGTAGCAAGATCGTGGTAATACGCCCAGGGGATGTCGCTGCCACGATAAATGATACGGACACCATCGGCGCGCTTAGCCCAGCCGATACGCAGGATCTTTTGAACATCGCCAAAGATGTGGGAGATAACACGCGATCGTTGACTAATGACTTGAAACTATTGGCCAGGAAGATCAGTGACGGCCAGGGGATAGTTGGTGAATTGATGAATGATGGAGACTTCGCCCGCGATCTCCGTGACGCGGCAAATCAAATAAAGGTGACAACCACTCAGACTGCCCAGGCTTCAGAACAACTGCACGCTATGTTGTACAAACTAAACAACGGGGATGGGTTAGTGAATCGTCTCGCATCTGATACGACACTCAGCTACACGTTCGATCAAACGCTGGCCAATGTCCGCGACCTTAGCCGCAACTCTGCGGAGATGTCCGATGGTTTGAAAGGACTAATAGAAAAGATGAACTCGGGAAACAACGCTATTGGTGTATTGCTCGCAGATTCCCTTCTCGCAGATCGGCTTCGCCTGACTGTGGAGAACGCACAGACTGCTTCAGCAAAGCTGGATGAAAATATGGAAGCCTTGCAGCACAACTTCCTCCTTCGTGGATACTTCAGGAAGAAAGAAAAAAGGGAGGCAAAAGGAAACAAATAAGCGTCCATCCAGGAAGCATACGTCAAACAATGGCTGGCAGCCAGTTTTAATCAGAAACCAAAAAAAGAAACCATGAATAATCTACTTTACCTCCTCGCCGTAATATTAATCATCGGATGGTTACTCGGCGTATTCTATTTCAGCGCCACAGGCCTGATACATGTTTTGATTGTCGTTGCCGTTATAGCGCTCCTGCTAGGGGTCATTCGACGAGCCTGATGATGGTAATGTGTGAACATTAGTTCACCATTCGTGTCTTGAGACAAAACTTGGAACACAGGCTTTTGTCGTTCATGTGGACGTTGCTCTACAACGAAATCAAGATAAACCAGCCCGGCTCAGGTATCATTTTTTTTGAATTGAGATTATAGTTAAACACGTTAAACAGTTCATAAGGCTATGACAACATCAAAAGTACTTTTAGGAATACTGGGCGCAGCAGCTGCTGGCTTGGTTGTAGGCATGTTGATCGCTCCTGAAAAAGGATCTGATCTTCGCAAGAATTTGAAGACGACTGCTGACGATTGGGTAGACGAGCTTTCCAATTGGGTAGGTAAAGGCAAAGAATACATTGACGAAGTACGGAATCGTGCAAGCGAAGAAGTTGCTTCAATGCAGGAAACTGCCGAAGAAGAAGTTGGTGCAATGAAAGACGACCTCGCCAGAAGAAGAGGTTAATATCACGTCACGCTTATGAGTTTCAATGAGACAGACCCAGGAAAGCCGAATCCCATCACAAACTCTGATGAGCAGGAGGTCGCCGTTAACCAAAGTGTGAAACAACAAGGTGGTTACGATGAGCCCGACAGCGCACATCCAGCCCAGGTGAGTAATACTGAAGAAAAACCATCTGCGCCAAATGAGCAAGTGAAGAAAAAGGATCAGGTGAAAGAGGGTTCGCCTTTGCAAACGAACAGGCAACATGAATCTTAGTACCTGATAATTCGGATTTCCTTGTTCTTGTATGAACGGAAAAGAGAGCCCAAGAGCTCTCTTTTTTTGTGGTGAACGATTCATAACGCTCCTTATACACGCACGTGAGTATGAATTTCTACGGAGTTAAAGATTCCAGCGACTTTTTACGGCTTTAATACTGGCATTAAGATTACAATTTCACGGACAAACCCAACTTTACATGCACGACACTCCGCTTAAGTTAAAGGACCTCGTATGTTTCTCCCATCTCAGATGGAATTTTGTTTATCAGAGGCCACAACACCTTATCTCAAGGTTCACCAAATGTTATCGCGTTTTCTTTGTAGAGGAACCCTTCTTTGATGCTCCTCAGGATCATCTCGACATTTCCGTTTCTCCGGAAAACGTTACGATCGTTGTTCCGCGTCTTCAAGGTGATTGGGGACGCCCCGATGTACAACTAAGGATTCAGGAACTTCTGGAAAGATTCTTTCAGGAAGAAGAAATTTCAAATTACCTCTTCTGGTACTATACCCCGATGGCATTGAAGTTCAGCTCAGATTTTTCACCATCCTTCATTGTGTACGATTGCATGGATGAGCTTTCAGCTTTCAAGGCGGCTTCACCCGAGCTTAAACAGATGGAGCAGGAACTGATGTCCAGGGCAGACGTTGTGTTCTGCGGCGGCCAGAGCTTGTATGAAGCAAAGAAGAAGTTTCATCCAAGGACTTACGTGTTTCCAAGTAGCATCGATAAAAACCATTTTGCCCAGGCACGCACCATCTCCGTTGATACACCTGATCAGGTTGAGATTCCTCATCCACGGATCGGATTCTTCGGAGTAATCGATGAACGTCTGGACATCGACCTCCTGGAACAAGTTGCAAGGCTACGACCTACATGGAATTTTATTATGATCGGACCAGTGGTGAAAATCGATCCACAGACACTTCCGAACTTTCATAACATACATTACCTCGGCGCAAGGCAATATGCCGAGCTTCCAAAATACCTCGCGGGATGGGACGTCGCAATGATTCCATTCGCACATAACGAGTCGACAAGATTCATAAGCCCTACCAAAACTCCGGAATATCTGGCTGCGGGCAAACCTGTTGTATCGACACCAATCATTGACGTGATCAGACCATATGGCAACAAGGGACTCGTGAGAATAGCCGGGACTCCGGAAGAATTTGTTCGTGTCACTGAAGAAGAACTCAACCGCACAGACAAGGCGGAATGGCTGGAAGCCGTGGATGAATTTGTCGGGCAGTCGTCGTGGAATAAGACCTGGGGTGAAATGATGAGCATCATTGGAACTTCGTTGGTGGGCAAGAAAAGTGAAAAAGTAAAAAACCCTAAAGGACAAGAGTATGTTTGATTATTTAATCGTTGGAGCCGGGTTCGCCGGCAGTGTGCTTGCTGAAAGGCTTGCTTCCGTTGCAGGTAAAAAAGTGCTGATCATTGATCAACGAAATCATATTGCCGGAAACGCGTTTGACTATTACAATGAGGAGGGAATCTTCATTCATAAATATGGCCCGCATATCTTTCATACGAATTCAAAGAATATCATTGATTACCTCGGACAATTTACCGCATGGCGGCCCTACGAGCACCGGGTGCTTGCCAGCGTGGACGGTCAGCTCGTTCCTATTCCGATAAACCTCAACACGATCAATGAGCTTTACGGTTTATCTCTTTCGTCTGATGAACTGGAACAGTTCTTCGAGAAGCGGGCAGAGAAAGTTGAAAAAGTAAAGACATCTGAAGATGTCGTTATCAGCAGAGTAGGACGGGAGCTTTATGAAAAGTTCTTCAGGAACTACACGAAGAAACAATGGGACCTCGAGCCTTCTGAACTCGACGCTTCGGTAACATCGCGCGTTCCGGTTCGTACAAATCGCGATAACCGTTATTTCACCGATACATATCAGCTCATGCCACTGCATGGCTACACGAAGATGTTCGAGAACATGTTGTCTCATCCGAACATCAAAGTGATGCTGAATACCGACTACCGCGAGATTGCCGACATCGTTCCTTATAAGAATCTGATTTATACCGGACCAATTGACGAATACTTTAACTATTGCTACGGCAAGCTTCCATACCGATCTATCAACTTTAAGTTTGAAACGCTGGATATGGAGAAGTATCAGGCAACGGGTACAGTAAACTATCCCAATGACTACGCATATACAAGGATTACGGAATTCAAATATCTGACAGGTCAGCAGCATAAAAAGACTGCGATTGTTTATGAGTTTCCGACAGGTGAGGGAGATCCTTATTACCCGATCCCGCGCCAGGAAAACGCTGAGATATATCGCAAATATGAAGCGTTAGCCGCTACCATGACCAATACCTACTTCACAGGACGCCTCGCTACATACAAATACTACAACATGGATCAGGTTGTGGCGCAATCGCTCACACTATTTAAAAAACTTGCGCAACGTCCCATCGAAGTTAATGGCAACGGAAAAACAGTTTCAACAGTACGCGTTTGAGATCTGGGGCGGCATTGAATGCACCCTCAACCGAGTTCGTAACCACTTCTTCGACCAGTTGGAATTGACTGGCCATTATTATCGCGCGGACGATATCGAAAGAATCTGTTCGCTCGGCGTTAAAGCGATGCGATATCCTGTATTATGGGAGGCGCACGAGATCAACGAAAATGAAGACGTCAACTGGACTTGGGTTGAACGCAACTTGTGTCAACTCAGGGATAATGGTGTGCGGCCAATCGCGGGACTCGTGCACCACGGTTCCGGACCTGCGTTTACAAGTCTTGACGATCCTGAATTCCCGGAAAAGCTTGCACGTTACGCCAGAAAGGTCGCTGAAAAATTTCCCTGGATCGAATACTATACTCCTGTGAATGAGCCCCTCACTACCGCAAGGTTCAGCGGGTTGTACGGGTTCTGGTATCCCCATGAACAGGATGACCGGGCATTTCTTCGAATGTTGTTGAACCAGGTTAAAGGTATTATACTAAGCATGCGGGAGATCCGAAAGATTAATCCCAAAGCGAAACTGGTTCAAACAGAAGATCTCGGAAAAACGTATAGCGATACCGTTTTGAAATACCAGGCAGACTTTGAGAATGAACGGAGGTGGCTCGCTTATGACCTCCTCCTTGGTAAAGTCGATAAGAATCATGGCTTGTGGAAGTATCTGCTATGGGCAGGGATCACTGAAAAGGAGTTGCTTTTCTTTAGGGAGAACGCCTGCGTGCCTGATATCTGCGGGTTTAACTACTACGTGACATCAGAACGCTATCTTGATTCAAATATTGAACAATACCCATCCCATCTTCATGGCGGCAATCATCGTCATCGATATGTCGACACTGAAGCTGTAAGAGTTCGCGAAAGTGGTCACGGAGGACTTACCGTACTTCTTCAGGAGGCGTGGAATCGCCTGAGGTTACCCCTCGCAATAACGGAAGTATTCCTAAGCTGTACGCCCGATGAGCAGGTGCGCTGGGCCTATCAGGTGTGTGAAACAGCTGCCGATGCAAAGGAGAATGGAATCGATTTGCGCGCTGTTACTTTCTGGGCTCTGCTGGGTGAATCCGGATGGAATACGCTTGTTACATCGCTCGATGGCGAGTATGAGTCCGGCGCGTTCGACGTAAGGTCCGGAACCCCCGCGGAGACGTTGATCGCGGAGTATATCCGGTCAATCACGGGTAATGGTTCGTTTGCCTCGGACATCCTCCAGGAACACGGCTGGTGGCAAAGCGAGAATCGCTTTCATTCACAGGACGTTTGCATAGAGAAGTAGTGGCATCACATTTTTAATTGGAGACCTATTACGTAAATATTTCAATTATGCCAAGATCAACATCTAAAAAATCAGCAAGTCCGCAGAGCGGGCTTGAGGAATTCTTTCTTCATGAGCTGAAAGACATATACGGTGCAGAAAAACAACTGACGAAGGCGCTGCCAAAAATGCAGAAGGCAGCTACTACCCAGGAGTTGAAAGAAGCACTCGAAGAACATTTGGTTATCACTCAGGAGCAAATCGCGCGTCTTGAGGAGGTATTCGAGCTTATGGAGCTTAAGCCTCAATCAAAAAAATGCGAAGCGATGGAAGGTATCACCAAAGAAGGTGAATCTGTCATCACTGAAACGGAGAGCGGATCAATGACACGCGATGCTGCGATCATTATGGCTTGTCAGAAAGTTGAGCACTACGAGATTGCTACTTATGGCGGACTCGTTCAACTCGCCAAGACCATCGGGCGCGATGACGTTGCTGAAATCCTTGCTCAGACGCTGGAAGAAGAAAAAGAAGCTGACCAGCTCCTTACTGAGATCGCGGAAGCCAGTATCAATGAGGAAGCAGAACAGGAAGACGCGGAGTAATCCTGATCAGCTGAATTAAAAAAGGGTCGTTCTTTTGAGCGGCCCTTTTTGTTTTAGTGAGACTTTCTATTCTTCTTCTTTTGCGTTACCACCATTCATCTCAATCTCTCCCTCGCGCATAGAATCTGTCTCACCTGGAAGACGTCCACGATCTGTGTTCTTTATATTCTCGTTGGCGCTTTCCCTCTTACTCGCTGAGTCTTTCGAAGGCTGATTGACCTTTTCCTCTGACTCTCTTTCTGGTTTCGATATGTTATCTTGATTTTTCATTGATGTTTTTATTTTATCCTGTCAGACCAAATTAAGGTGCCAGCAGTTGCAAATCCTGTGCGCAAGCGCACCGGTTGCCGTTGAGCTTCTTTCAATCTAATGTAGAATTACATTCCCACGGTTAAGCCATACGTCATTCGAAAGGTGATCTGAACAAGGCATTTGATTTTCTTCCTCTCAGAAGTAAATATGTTTCACTAATAAACTTTAAGACTATGGTTTCAGGTAAAGGTATATTGTATACAGTGTTGGGTGCGGCAGGTGCCGCTGTGTTGGCCGGTACCGTATTGACTGGCGGAACCCGCTCAGAGAAGTTTCGCAAATTTGGTTCAGGCGTTCAAAACCTGATTGGCTTCATTAAAGGAAAGTCAGGCGCGATGATGCAAACAGGTCCATCAGATCAACGAGCTGAATTCGACCAGGCCAATCAAAGTAACAACGCATAGTATTTCCAGAGCCCCACTCTGGATTTCCTAACGCTTGGAATTATGAACAACATAACAAAAGATGCAGACGCACTTTCACTCTGTCAAAAGTTGAAGTGCGGATCATGTATGAAGCATGAATCTTCCTGCGGAAAGAGGAATCGACACCGGAAAAATAATCCTGGTGATCATACTCCTTTAGAATTCCGCGGCAAGCAAGAATAGTAATCACATCGCGGTTCGGTACCATTGAAATTCAAAATCTAAAAGACATTCAGGTATGGCAAATTTCGATACATCAGACAGCTCTTCCGGTTTTAATGAATCTTTTTGGTGTGATTCTTCGCCGCAACGCGATGAGTATCCGTCAATAGGTCAGGATTATAATACGGAAGTTGTGATCGTGGGCGCGGGCCTGGCAGGATTATCTGTCGCCTATAATCTCGTCAAGTCTGGAAGAAAAGTCATTGTGCTGGAAGATGGGCAAATTGGAAGTGGAGAAACAGGAAGAACGACAGCTCATCTTGTCAATGCGCTGGATGACCGGTATTCTGAGATCGAGAAAACCTTCGGGGAAGAGTTCTCCCGGCTATCTGCTGAGAGCCATACCGCGGCGATTGATTTCATAGAAACGACAGTGAACGAAGAGAACATTGATTGTGATTTCTCACGCCTCGATGGATATCTGTTCTTACACCCTAGCGATAAAAAGAAAACACTGGACGATGAACTGGAAGCAACTCGTCGTGCGGGCATTGCAACCGAGTTCCTTTCTTCAGTTCCTGGTGTTGACAAAATTGATGCGCCTTGTATTCGTTTTCCACATCAGGCACAGTTTCATCCTTTGAAGTATCTCACCGCCCTTGCTAAAGCGATTGTCAGAGAAGGTGGATTGATCTTCTGCCGTAGCCACGTATCAAAGATAAGTAAAGAAGGTGTTACGGTAGGGATGTATAAAGTAACTGCGCAGGAGATTGTAGTAGCAACAAATAGTCCGGTGAACGACGTCGTGACGATGCACACAAAGCAGCATCCTTATCGTACCTATGTTGTCGCAGCAGAAGTTCCTAAGGGTTCTCTTCCTTATTCATTGTGGTGGGATACCGGTGATCAGGATTCACGTTGGGTGGCCAAGCCTTATCACTACGTGAGATTGACTCCGTTTAACGACACAACGGACCTCCTAATCGTCGGAGGAGAGGACCACAAAACGGGACAGGCTGAGGAGGAAGATGTACGTGAGGAGCTTAGATACGTAAGACTCGAACAATGGGCCCGCGAGCGGTTCCCCATGATCACCAATATCGCTTATACATGGTCCGGACAGGTGATGGAGCCCGTGGACATGTTAGGATTCATCGGGAAAAATCCCGGAGATGAAAACATTTACATTGTCACCGGAGATTCGGGCAACGGTATGACCCATAGCGTCATCGCTGGAATACTGATCACCGACCTGATTAATGGCCGGACAAATCCGTGGTCGAAAGTATACGACCCGTCGCGCGTCACCTTTTCAACAGCGGGTGACTTCCTCCGCGAAGCAACAAATATGGCTGCGCAGTATAAAGATTACTTTACTCCCGGGGATATAGATTCGATCGCTTCACTCCCTGAACGACAAGGAGCCATCATGAGGACCGGTGGTCAAAAGGTTGCGCTCTACAAGGATGAGAATGCACAACTCCATGTCTATTCGGCAGTATGTCCTCACCTGGGCTGTTATGTTCGATGGAATGGTGATGAGAAATCATTTGACTGCCCTTGCCATGGTTCAAGATTCTCCTGCGAAGGAAAAGTATTGAACGGTCCCGCAATCTCAGATCTGAAACCACTTGATATTAAGGCAACAGACGGGGACAAGATTGAACTTTAAAATTACGCAGAGCGAAACTTCGGCTTGCTGGACTTTCCACGCTGAAGTTTCTTTTGAAGAAGAGGGGAGGGGCGTCGCGGATCTTGAATTACAGGCTTCAACCCTTCAAGGAAGGCGTCTCGGAATGTAAAGATTACCGCAGCCCAGATCGACTCCGACTCCACACTGTAATCACCTTTGAATGAGATTTCCGAGAAAGGTTTGATCGATGACCGGCTTACCTTCATGGTGCGGCCCTCGGTGTACAGCCCTTCATTCAACGCGAAGTAGGCTGATCTAAGAACAGGCTGAACAAAACCGGATACGCCATTCGCGCCGGCACTTGCTTCTGCATGCATGGAAAATAATCCCTTACGGATGGGATAGCTCCCTAAAGTGTTCAAATAATCATCCAGGTAAAACAGATCAAGGTCCTCAAGGCGTGCCCGGAGATCATATTCAGGCCGCTCATTCCAGGGATTGAATCTGATGGAGAATCCAAGTCTGCCATCATGTATGCGGGCACTTCCCTCTGCAGTCGCGACCAATCGATCCTCCATCTCCGGATTCCCTTTAAGGTTTCTTATCTGAAGATAAACCTCATTCATCTCAAGAGAAATATGGGAGCTGGTATCGGCGTAGGTGATAATGCCTTCCCTGAAGAAAATCTCATCGACTGAAAAGAATCCCAGCTCACTGAGCATATTGTTGAAAGGAAAATCGATGTCGGGTAAATGCGTTGTGTTATTCGTGGTATTCTGAATATGAATTTCAGGACGTTCAATAATAACATTCGTACTCACTCCTCCAGAAATCCGGATCTGGAAATCTATCCTGTCCGCGTTCATAGAGATTTGCCCGGAATCTTCTGTAGTGATGCTCACATTCGACAAGGAGAACCGCCCGCTTAAGGGCTCGATGGAGAATGTCTCAAATGATGCGTTGTACTGCTCAACTTTCGCCAACACAGATCTGACTTTCATTTCAAGGAAGAAGGGCAAGAGTAAATAGAGGAAACACAGGTATGCCAACAGAACGACACTGACAATCTTAAACGAGTGGCGATATTCGAAAGGAGTCTGCATGATTGAACCATATCAAAAACAGATGCCCCAACAGCCGTTGGAATCACTCACCAATCATTCATCAGGCATGCTTTTTTTACTTATCTAAGCGGATCCTTTTTGACAGGTGCGGCAATTTCTAAGCGGAGATCAAATTGCACTTTCCGTCTAAACGGACTGACAGGATTCAGGGACTTCTCTCGGGAAGTCCTTTTTTATTATATCCTTTTGATGATGCTACCCTGGCACCTGTATAGTTACCTGATTATTAAACGATAAAATTATGGCTGACGAAAAGAAAATCATTCCCGAACAGCGTGTAGGGAATCAGTTGGATACTTTCCATGAGTACGAGGGAAAAAGCGAAGATGATGCTCGTTCTGTCTTTTCAATGGCCGCGAACAGACTTGCCCATGTTAACACCTGGGAGAAAATTTGTGGGCCATTGTCAGCAAAGTTTGAACTGACTGATGAGCACGGTAACCCTGTACAGAGAGAAGTCCGGCCCGGTGATCATTTCAAAATTGATGTCCCCGGACCGGGTCCGTCTGCCGGCGATGGTTACGATTGGGTTCGTGTCGAAGAAATCGACGATCGACGTAATCCCAATGCTTCGGAGGAACACCTGGTCATACGCGTTAGACCTGCTCCAAGTCCGATCAACAAGGAATCCGATACCGCCCATTTCTTCGATGAGAAAGCAACTTCCTCATTTGTGGTAAAAAGACAGGGAACGCTGGTGCGATCCGAGGTTCATGGACGCAATGAAGTTCCGAACGCGTCTATTGAGAAAAATTCAGACAAAGTCAGAAACGCCGTTGTCGGAAGTGGCGCCATCGCCGGTGGTAGCAAGCCCCAATGGAAGAGCCTTGTCAAAGGTCTCCTGGATTCATCGATCGATACAGATGAAGTGGCATAGAATTTTTCTGCGTGTATAGCATCAGTTGTAAACTGATAAGGAATCAGTGGGAGGCAAAGTTTATCGAGTATAAGGTGATGTTTGGCAAAATCCGTTGTTTGATATAATAAACTTTGCCCCCACTTTTCTTTTTCCCGAAATCACCTGTTGATTCATACAGACGGGTATAGTGATCCTTACCGGCTATTTGTATCCTTCCAGTATACCACTGGGTAAGCCCTTTCAGATTTTACATGTATTAGGTGGAAAAGAACATTGGATTATTTATCATGCAGATAGTTCAGTGGACGACGGTGTGACGAAGATAGCTTCCTGTAAGGACGATCTGAGATCTCGCCGTTCTGTGGGATGTACCTATCAACCATTAACCAACACCACCTATGAAATATTCACTCTCTTTGCTTTTGCTGCTATTGTTCCTCACGGATGTGTATCCCCAATCCGACTGGAAGGTAGTCGAAGGGAAAATACTCTCTCCCTGGGCAGCCGAAGTTTCGCCATCATCAGTTCTCCCGGACTATCCAAGACCACAAATGGTTCGGGACGCATGGGTGAATCTTAATGGTCTTTGGGATTACCGGATCGCTGTTGTAAACGAAACATCACCATCCAAGTTCGATGGGAAGATACTCGTCCCGTTTCCAGTTGAATCCGCTTTATCAGGCGTAGGAAAACGCGTCGGGAAAGATAACAATATCTGGTACCGTCGGACATTTCGATTACCAAAGGACTTCAACGGGAAGAATATCCTTCTTCACTTTGGCGCTGTGGACTGGCGGTGTGAAGTCTTTGTCAACGGAAAGTCCGTCGGCAAGCATGAAGGTGGATACGATCCCTTTTATTTCGACGTCACTTCTCTGGTGAACCGTTCCGGTGATCAGGAGATCCGTGTCGTCGTGTGGGATCCCTCGGACGACGGGCCACAACCCCGTGGAAAACAAGTGAAGGATCCAAACAGCATATGGTATACACCCGTCACAGGAATATGGCAGACTGTATGGCTGGAGTCAGTGCCTCAATCGTACATAAGCAAACTTAGAATAACACCGGACCTTGACAGCAAAGCCGTCAGGGTGAAGACTATTCTGACCAACTTCAGGAAGGGTGATCGTATTCGGGTTTCTGCATGGGCAGATGGAAAGAAGATTGCTGAGAATGAATCTGCTTCCGATTCCACAACGCTTAGTCTACCTTATGCTAAATTATGGTCACCCTCTTCTCCTCATCTATATGACGCGCGCATCTCGATCGTCCGGAATGGAAAGGTAGTCGATGAAGTGAAGAGTTACTTCGCAATGCGTAAGATCTCCGTTGAAAAGAACTCCAAAGGAATTCCTGTCATGCTGCTCAATAATGAATTCCTCTTCCAATACGGACCTCTCGACCAGGGTTGGTGGCCCGATGGCCTGTACACAGCACCAACTGATGCCGCGTTGAAGTTTGACATAGAAAAGACAAAAGAGATGGGCTTCAATATGATCCGGAAGCATGTGAAGGTAGAACCCGCACGATGGTATTATCATTGCGACAAGCTGGGCTTGCTGGTGTGGCAGGATATGCCGAGTGGAGATATGGGCAACCGATGGGAGAGTCGCCCTGGAATTCTCGGAACGGCCACAGAGAAGGAGCGAACTCCGGAATCAGAAGCTATCTTCAGAAAGGAATGGAAGGCGATCATCGACGCCACCTATCATTTCCCAAGCATAGTGGTATGGGTACCTTTCAATGAGGCCTGGGGACAATTCAAGACCGACGAGATTGTAAACTGGACGATGAAGTATGATCCATCCCGCCTCGTGAATGCCGCAAGCGGAGGGAACTTCACTCCCGCAGGTCACATCTTCGATCTGCATAATTATCCTTCTCCGGCCATGCCTGATCCCGCTCTTTTCGGCAAAGAGCAAGTGATTGTGCTGGGGGAATTCGGAGGCCTTGGTCTTCCTGTCGAAGGCCATACATGGCAAACAAAGGACAACTGGGGCTACCAGAGTTTCTCCACCAAAGAGGAGCTGCTGGCGAAGTATGAGGCGTTCATGAAGTCATTGAAGGACCTTATCAACAAAGGATTGTCTGCCGCGGTGTATACTCAGACTACTGACGTTGAGATCGAAACAAATGGCCTTATCACCTACGATAGAAAAATGATCAAGATGCCAGTGGAAAAACTTCATAGCGCACATCAACCATTGTATCAAACGCCAGAGTAAAGATAGATTCATTTCGAGGAACATGACTCAATCTGTCATTGTCGTACTCGACGAAGATCATGAGGGCGAATGCAAAACGTCTCTGTATATGAAAGTTTTATTCTGTATCATTGAAAATTATTCAGACCATGAATCAGAAGTATAGTGAAGTTGCCTCGAAGTTCGACTCCTTGTACAAGGACAAACCATTGCTGGTACGCGCTCCCGGAAGAATCAATTTCATAGGCGAGCATACGGATTATAATGACGGATTCGTCATGCCTGCCGCAATCAACTATGACTCCGTCTTTGCCGTTGCAAAAACGAAAGATGGTAAGTCGGAAATCTATTCGGTGAAATATGATGAAAGCGTTGAGGTGGATCTCAATAACATCACCCCTGTTAAAACAAAAAAGTGGGCTAACTACTTGTTGGGCGTACTGAAGCAGTTCCAGATGCATGGGCATCCATTGACTCCGTTCAAATGTACTTTCGGCGGCGATGTACCTACCGGAGCCGGCCTTTCTTCATCAGCCTCGGTTGAATGTGGATTTGCATTCGCGATCAATGCACTGAATGAATTTAACGTCCCGCGCGAGAAGATGATCCTGATGGCACAGTGGTCCGAGCATAATTTCGTAGGTGTCAAGTGCGGGATCATGGATCAGTTTGCCAGCATGATGGGACGCAAAGGTCATGTCATCCTGCTGGATTGCAGATCCCTTGAATATCATTATTCACCACTTGCCTTGCCGGACCATGCCGTCGTACTGTGTGATACCAAGGTCAAACACGCGCTTGTGGATTCAGAATACAATACCCGCCGCAGTGAATGCGAGAAGGGAGTGGCGATCCTCAGAAAATACTATCCGGAAGTTAACTCTCTGCGTGATGTGACACTGGAAATGATTGAAAGTCACCGGGATAAGCTTCCCGGAAAGGTTCTCGACCGATGCCTTTACGTAGTTGAAGAGATCGAACGTGTTCAGGGGGCGTCGGAAGACCTTAATGCGAACCGCCTGACAGATTTTGGAAAAAAAATGTACGAAACGCATGAAGGTCTTTCGAAAAAATATGAAGTTAGCTGCCCGGAATTGGATTTCCTTGTGGACCAGGCCCGCGCTTTCGGAAGTGTAGTCGGATCAAGAATGATGGGCGGCGGATTTGGAGGATGTACGATCAACATTGTTCCCCGGAAAGATGTCGAGGCGTTCATTGCAAAATGCTCACAGGCATACAAGGAAAAGTTTGGACACGCTATGGAAGCTTATGTCGTCAGCGTAGAAGAAGGAACCGGATTCGTAGAATTGTAAAGTCAGGGAAAAGACACGTAAATGAAAAAAATTCTGGTAACAGGCGGAACGGGATACATAGGATCACACACCGTAGTAGCCCTTCTTGAAAAAGGATTTGACGTCGTCGTTGTGGATGATCTCTCGAATTCACAAATCGAAGTGCTGGATGGTATCGAAAAGATTGCGGGCAAGAAACCAGCATTCTATCAGTTCGACCTCTGTGATGAAAAGGCTTTGACGAGTTTCTTCGATGAAAATACCGACATCAGCGGTATCATTCATTTTGCTGCAAGCAAGGCCGTGGGTGAATCTGTTGAGAAACCTCTTCTCTATTATAGAAATAACCTGTTCTCATTGCTCTTCCTTTTGGAGACGATGAAGCGGTTGAACATCCCCAATATTGTTTTCTCTTCCTCATGCACAGTATATGGGCAACCGGATAAGCTTCCCGTAACAGAGGAGACACCGTTCAAACCTGCAGAGAGTCCTTACGGGAATACAAAGCAAATCTGTGAAGAGATTCTTCGCGATACGTGCAAAGTGACTCCCGGAATCAATGCGATCTCTCTAAGATACTTCAATCCTGTTGGCGCTCACGAGTCCGCTTTGATTGGAGAACTCCCACGGGGCGTTCCGGCTAACCTGGTTCCTTTCATCACTCAGACCGCTGCGGGGATCCGTAAAGAGCTCCTTGTATTCGGCGATGATTACAATACGCCGGATGGTTCTGCTGTCCGCGATTACATTCATGTTACTGATCTCGCTGAAGCGCATGTGGTCGCCGTTCAAAGGCTCGCTGACGGAAAGCAAAAAAGCAATTTCGAATTCTTCAATATCGGTACAGGAAAAGGAATGACTGTACTTGAACTCATCCGGACTTTCGAAAAAGTAAACGGAATCTCATTGAATTATAAGATCGTTGCCAGAAGGGCCGGAGATATTGAGAAGATCTACGCCGACACCTCCCTGGCGAATCGCGATCTTGGCTGGAAGGCAAAACTCACCGCTGAGGAGATGATGCGTTCTGCGTGGAAGTGGCAGCAATACGTCATGAGTTCCAAAGTCCTGAATCCCACTTGATCTTATCCAAAACCTCTATAATTATGATTAATTCGAAGGGTATCCTTTTATGTCTGGCTGCAGCTGGTCTGCTTGCAAGCTGCTCTGCAAAAGAAAGCAGTTCAGACAATTCACAGGATTCTACTACAGTATCAGTTTCGCAAAACAACGTCATGCAAAAAGAAAAGTTCGGCACCATGCCTGATGGCAGAGAGGTGTATCGTCATGTTCTTAAGAACAAGAACGGAATGGAAGTACACGTCATTAACTATGGAGCTATTATCACCCACCTGATCGCTCCCGATAAAGACGGAAAGCTTGAGGATATCGTATTAGGATTCGATTCCCTTGATCCTTACATGAAAGGCAGTCCGTATTTTGGCGCGATAGTCGGAAGATATGGCAACCGTATCGCTAACGGTAAGTTTACGATCGATGGACAGGAATACAAAATCGCTGCGAATAACAATGGCCAAAGCCTTCACGGCGGTATAAAAGGCTTTGATAAAGTATATTGGGATATCACAGAACTTGAATCCTCTAAAGGACAAGGCCTCAAGCTGAAGTATCTTAGCAAAGATATGGAAGAAGGTTATCCAGGAAATCTGGACGTGACCGTAGAGTACGTCCTCACTGACGACAACGAGCTCCAGATCGATTACTCTGCTACAACGGATAAGACTACCGTTGTGAACCTTACGCAACATACTTATTTCAATCTTTCAGGTAACGCACAACGCGACATCACCGACCATGTTCTTACTATCAATGCAGAAGAATTTATTCCTGTAAGTAAGGTGCTTATCCCTCTCGGAAAACCTGCACCTGTAAAGGGAACTCCTTTTGATTTCACGAAACCGGAAGTTGTGGGCGCAAGAGTGAATGATAACCACGAACAATTAAAGGTTGCCGGTGGATACGATCATTGCTGGGTATTGTCAGGAGGGGAGGGTATGAAGTCCGCCGCAACTGTTTATGATCCAATAACAGGAAGAACAATCGAAGTGTTGACAACCGAGCCTGGAATTCAGTTCTATTCCGGAAACTTCCTCGATGGTAAGCTTGTCGGTAAGAACAACGTCGCTTACAAACATCGCTCTGGTCTTTGCCTGGAGACTGAACATTACCCTGACTCACCAAATCAGCCTCAGTTTCCTTCGACGCTACTGAAGCCCGGCGAAACGTATAGCACACAGACTACTTACAGGTTCGGCACGAAATAACATCACACCGAAGCTCGCAGGTGCCTTTTAGCCTGCGAGCTCCGGCTTGCCCCTTGTTCCGATTTTCCTAACTTCGGGGCACAAATCCAATCCAAACAAATAAGCTTATGGGACTATCTACACTGGACATCCTCGTCTTCGGTGCCTACTGCGTCTTGATTATGGGTATCGGTCTTTGGGTGTCGCGCGACAAGAAGGGTCACGAAAAGAATGCGGAAGATTACTTTCTGGCCAGTAAGTCTCTTCCCTGGTGGGCAATCGGAGCATCACTCATCGCCGCGAACATCTCTGCTGAACAGTTCATCGGAATGTCAGGTTCAGGGTTCGCGATAGGACTCGCTATAGCGTCTTACGAATGGATGGCGGCAATCACACTCCTCGTCGTAGGAAAGTACTTCCTCCCCATCTTCATTAAGAAAGGAATCTACACCATCCCTGAATTTGTAGAAAAACGCTTTAGCACAAACCTCAAAACGATCCTCGCCATCTTCTGGCTTGCCCTTTTCGTTTTTGTAAACCTTACAACGGTATTGTACCTGGGAGCTCGTGCCCTGGACACCATTCTTGGATCAGGAGATGGAAGTTATCTTGTGATAAGTATCATCGCTCTTGGTCTTTTTGCCGCCGGATACTCCTTATGGGGTGGGCTATCCGCCGTAGCATGGACAGACGTCGTCCAGGTTGTATTACTGATCATCGGAGGACTCGCCACTACCTACCTTGCCCTCGAAGCAGTCTCTCCTAATGGGGGTGTAATTGATGGATTCGCACACGTCCTTAAAACAGCGCCGCAGAAATTTTCCATGATCGTCCAGAAAGGCGAAATCATAACGCCCGATGGAAAGGATGCATGGTGGGACCTTCCCGGACTTTCAGTGCTCATCGGCGGTATGTGGGTGGCAAACCTTTATTACTGGGGCTTCAATCAGTACATCATTCAGAGAACCCTTGCCGCGAAAAGCCTTGACGAATCTCAAAAGGGTATCATCTTCGCAGCGTTTCTCAAGATGCTCCTTCCATTGATAGTCGTCATCCCTGGTATCGTTGCATTCGTTATGAATTCTGACGCCGCCGGAAACCTGACTAAGGAAACACTGGATTCCTCATTCATAAATAATGCCGGTCAGGTTGCAAACGATAACGCATGGCCATGGCTTATCCGGAACTTTGTCCCCGAAGGCTTGAAAGGCTTGATCCTTGCAGCATTGGCCGCGGCAATTGTATCATCGCTTGCGTCGATGCTTAACTCTACTGCGACAATCTTCACACTTGATATCTATCGCCCTTACATCAACAAAAATGCCTCTGAAAAGACCACTGTCAACGTAGGACGACTTACCGGTTTTGTAGCACTCGTGATCGCCATGATCATCGCGCCAGCACTCGGTAATCTCGGTCAGGCGTTTCAGTTTATTCAGGAGTACACCGGTATTGTTAGCCCGGGTATTCTGGCTGTGTTCATCGCAGGATTATTCTATCGTAAGGCTACAAACAGCGGAGCGATCTGGGGTGTCGTTTCTTCTATTCCGATCGCTTTCTACTTTAAGATCGGTCCAAAGGGAATATCCGATGCGCCAATCTTCGTTAACATACCGTTCATGAATCAGATGATGATCACTGCTGTTCTTACTTTCCTGATCATCGTGGTTATCTCCAACATGGAAGGAAAAGGAAAAGACGACGCAAAAGGTATTCCATTGGATG
Organism: Bacteroidota bacterium; assembly: GCA_023431285.1. GTDB lineage: Bacteria > Bacteroidota > Bacteroidia > Cytophagales > Cyclobacteriaceae > Ohtaekwangia. The sequence continues at coordinate 15,482 of JAEYXN010000320.1, read as the reverse complement.
GCGGAATCTTCCGTACCAGTCCGGCCTTTAACATCGGAGCAACCATCGTTCTCCTTCTTTGTACAGCCCTCTACGCGTACTTCTGGTAAGATAATTTCACCTGGAACGATCCCGCTGACTAATCGCAAGCAGAGTCGTTCCAGGTTTCCTTTCCTGCCTTCCCCTTCGAAATTCTTCATTTGCAGCCTCTGATCAGGGATTCAACCCTGGGAAACCGTCCTGACAGCAAGTAGTTTATCCCGACAAAATCCTTATTTTTACTAACCCTAACTCCCGCAATCATGTACAGTCTAAGGCTTTTGTTCATCGGGATCCTTTCCATTGTCCCGACCATTGTATTTAGCCAGGTCCCCCAGATTGTGATTGATTCAAAGGGTCACTCCGCCCGCATCAGCAACCTCCATTATACCAGCGACGGAACTCAGATTGTGTCTATATCAGAAGACAAGACCATCAAAGTATGGGACGTCGAAACCGGTAAGATGGTCCGAAAGTTCGAGTCGCAGATCGGAAATGGCTTTGAAGGGATGTTCTACTCTTCAGCGATCTCACCCGATGGAAAGCTTCTCGCGGTAGCAGGATACAAAGTCAATTCAGAGAAAGAGAACTATATACTCGTCCTTGACCTCACAACAAATACACAGGTAAGCACCGCGGTGGGTCATTCAGATGTCATCAACTCTCTTGCGTTTACGGCATCCGGAAAATACCTCGCAAGCGGAGGTGCCGATAACGCTGTCAAGATATGGCAAATGAACGGTGCCCCCGAACTTCCACTGGTCACCACCATTAATACCTCAGGCCCCGTAAGCTGTGTGTCTTTTAATCCGAAGACACAAGATCTCGCGGTTGCTCAGGAGACGCGCGATGTAATTATGTTTGGTCTCGCCGGCCTTGATCAATCTGTAACGAAGTTCACACCCAGGGTTTGGAAGAATCATAAAGGCCCTGTCGACAAAGTCCTCTTCTCTCCGGATGGGCAATTCCTCGTAAGCACAAGTTTTCAGAATGAACTGGTGCTTTGGAAAGCAGATGGCTCTGTGCTGAAGGAATTCCCGAAACTATCCAATCCTATTCACGCCGTGGCATTCTCCGCAGATGCAAAGATCGTGGTTGGCCTGGATATCAATGGCGTCGGCAGCAGCTGGGGACTGCCAAGTGGAAATAAGTTTTCAGACTTCCGTGGTCATGACAACACAGTTTTCTGCGCAGCTTTCTCACCGTCCCTCACAAACTATGTAGTGGCATCTGCCGGGGGTGTCAACAATGAGATCTTGCTCTGGAACCCGATCAACGGTATGACTGTCCGTAAGATCAAAGGGAAAGGAAATGCGGTCCAGTCTATTGCCTTTGGTAGTGGATTAGATCTGTTCATCAGCCAGGAAGCCGTTAAAAATAATAAGCCGGTATATAAAACAAGATTCGATCTCGCATCCCTTTCCATGGATCGCTCCCCGAACGCGTCAGCCGTCCCTGCGCGTAAACCTCTTACGGATGTAACCCGAACCGCAGAGAACACACTCGCGCTTTCAAAAGGGAAAGCAATTCAAACAGATCCGAATGAAGATGGTCGTATCCTGGACTTCACCGCTCTTGCGGATGGAAACATCGTAGTTGCAAGTGATTTTTCTTTGAAGCTATTTGATCGAAATGGTCTTCCCCTGAAAGAGTTCGTGGGTCACTTCGGAGCAGTAAGAAGTATCACGGCTTCGGCGGACGGAGTTTACCTCGCATCAGGAGGTGAGGACCAGACCATCATATTGTGGAGGCTCGCCGATAAAGGATCTGTGCCCACACTGCGACAAGTCTTCGCTGATGAAGAATGGAGTACCTTCTTCCAATCCCTTCCTGTTGACTCGCTCACAAACGTTCCGACCCGAAAAGCGTGGCTGGATGTCATTGCATTCCTGAAAAAAGAAGGAAACAAGACGTACAGGGAAGTGGAACAGGTTTACGCCGGCGTTGCCGAAATAGTTATCCCGTTTGCAACATTGTTTGTCTCTGAGGACAATGAATGGGTCTGCTGGACTCCTAAAGGTTACTTCGCCTGCTCGTCCAATGGAGGACAATACTTCGGGTGGCATATTAACCGCGGTATCAGACGCCTCGCTGACTATTATTCAGCGGAACAGTTCTTTGAAGTCTTGTATCGTCCTAAGGAAGTAGCTAAAGGTATTGAGCAAGGAAAAAGAGTAGAGGATATTATCAGGGAGTCAGGGGAACGGTTGTTTGACCTTACCAGACTTCATCGCCCATCTGCGGCTTTCTTTGACATCCGTGTTATTACACGTGCGACAGACCTGCTGAAGTACGAAAAAGGAAAAATCTACACACAAGCGAAGAGACTCCCTCTGATCGTTGAGGTATACGATGGAGGTGGGGGTGTCAAGGAGATAAATATCTTCCAGAATGATAAACTGATCATCACTGATAAAGAAGTAAAAACAAAGGGTGAAGGAGACAAGGTGACCAAAACCTACGAGGTCGAGATGGTCAACGAAGTGAATGAATTCAAGGTAGTGGTGGTGAATTATCAAAAGATCGAATCACGACCTGACCTCCTGACCGTCGAATACAAAGGTGAGATTCTTGTCACATCGACGCTGCATATGCTTGCGGTTGGTATCAATAAATATCAGAATGAAGCATACAATCTCAACTATGCGCAACCCGATGCGAAGTCTCTGGTGTCCACTTTGAATGAACGCGGCCAGAAGCTTTTCAAAGAGATCAACAAGATCGAGATCTATGATGAGAATGCTACCCGTGAGAATATCGTGATGGCCTTTAAGACATTGATGACGCGTGCTAAACCGGAGGATGTATTTCTTTTCTATTACGCCGGTCACGGAACACTGGATGAAGACAATAACGATGAATACTACCTGGTCCCAACCAACATCACGAAGTTGTACGGTGATCCCGATCAGTTGAAAAAGAAAGGAGTGTCCGCCACAGAGCTCCGTGACCTGTTAACACAGATCAAATCCCAGAAGCAAGTGATCTTCATGGATGCGTGTCATTCAGGCGGTGCGTTAAAGAGTCTCAACGTCAGGTCAGCTGCAACAGATGAAAAAGCTATCTTCCAGCTTGCGCGTAGCTCAGGCGTTATCATGCTGGCGTCAAGTGGGACAAAACAGTTTGCCACGGAGTTTGCTGAACTAAAACATGGTGTATTTACCTACGCATTGATCGAGGCCCTCGAAGGAAAGGCGGATAATGGCGATAAGAAAATCACCGTTAACGAACTGAAATTCTACATGGAAGAACGGGTGCCAGAGCTCACCAAAAAGTACGGCGGCAAAACACAGTATCCTACAGGGTACATTACAGGAAACGATTTCCCACTGACCCTTATGGACTGACCGCTTGCCCTTCCGAAAAACTTTGTTAGTATTAGTTTCTGATAGTCATTAATGAACCGGATTGACAGGCTTACTGCAATATTGATCCAGCTTCAGACCAAGCGCGTTGTGAAAGCTGAAGAGATCGCAGATCGTTTTGAGATCAGTCTCCGAACGGTGTACCGCGACGTGAAAGCTTTGATGGAAGCCGGTGTGCCTATCGGATCAGAGGCCGGCAAGGGATACTTTATCGTAGATGGATATCATCTTCCTCCGGTGATGTTCACGCAGTCTGAAGCTTCAGCGCTTGTTCTTGCAGGCAAACTCGTGGAAAAGATGACGGATAAATCGATCCGGCATCAATTTGAATCTGCCTTATTCAAGATTCAATCTGTTCTTCATGATCCGGAAAAAGATCACCTTGAATTATTACAGGACCACATCATTGTTCAGCAGCGTCCCATCCATGATAAGGCCGGGGCTGATCATTACTTAAGTGATATTCAAAAAGCCGTCGTTCAGAAACAGCTTGTCAGAATCAGCTACATCCGCTCATACAGTGAGGAACGCACAAGCCGTGAGATTGAACCTATCGGATTGTTTTACTACGGCGATGCGTGGCACATCATTGCGTGGTGCCGGTTGAGAAACAGCTATCGCGATTTCCGGACAGACAGAATCCAGGAATTCAGAAACACAGGCGTGACCTTCGATTCCCGAAACCTCTTTTCTCTGAAAGAATATCTGGAAACAATGGTGCGATCACATAAGGAGATGCATCAGGTAGTCTGCACCTTCGAAAGAAGCGCGGCAAAGTTCATCGGCAGCACCCGATACAACTACGGGTTCGTTTCTGAAGAAGAAGTGGATGGCAAAGTAAGGATGACTTTCCTGACCTGTTATCTCACCGGAATCAGTCGCTGGTTGCTGATGTTCGGTAAAGAAGTTGAAATAGAATCTCCTGAAAACCTCAAGGGAATGTTGTGTGACCTTGTTGAAGAGCTCTCCGCTCATTACAAGACGTCCATAGAAGTAAGCTGATTCCCGTTTACGCTTTCCTTATATTTGCAGTTTCCTTTGTGAAAGAAGACCTGGATACATTTAAGGCATTGGCCTCAAGGAAAGGCCCTGAGAACAAGAAGTTCCTCGCTTCCCTGAAGAAAAAGGATAGCCGGAAAGTCGACGACGCGTTTCATGCCGCCCATGAGGATGTTTTCGAAACCATGGATTGCCTTACCTGCGCCAACTGCTGTAAAACAACCAGCCCTATTTTTTATCAGACTGATATTGAACGTGTAGCGCGAGCGTTGAGAATGAGGCCCGGAGACTTTGTTGAAAAGTACCTTCGTATCGACGAAGATCGCGACTACGTTCTGAAGTCATCGCCATGTCCCTTCCTGATGGATGACAATGCCTGCAGCGTATATGAAGACCGCCCCAAAGCCTGCCGCGAGTATCCTCACACCGACCGGAAAAAGATCGTGCAGATCACAGAACTGACCTACAAAAACACACTCGTCTGCCCAGCCGTATTTGAGATGGTAGAACGTCTGAAGAAAGCAGGGATCTGATCATACAGATCCCCGTTGTTCAAATGTCTGTTATAAAATTACGTCTTGAATTCAAGATCAGCCCGCAGCGACGCGGGCCGTTTCTTAAAAGAGCAATCTCGTAAAAAAGCTGACGGCGAATGCGATTACTAGGATAAATAAGAATATCATACAATTGGATTAACGTTCTTTTCTGATAACCTGGGGTTCCCCACGATAGTCAATGTCACTGGCAAGTCCTTCATGGATCTCCAGTCGTTCCGAAACATTCAACTTCGCTGATGATGCTCCTTTCACTTCCACGATCGCCTCTTTTACATTGAAATTGTATGCTTTCAGTTTTGAAGCAAACTCAACATCCGCAGTTAAGTTATTGCATTCACCGTTGAGCGTAAGCACCGACTTCCCGGTCAGGTGGACCATCACATCGTTCGCTCTCAGCTGGCCATCCACGTCAATCGGACCTCTCAATTCAAATTGCATATCATCGACATGAAAATCGTCAAGCTGAATATTTCCAAAACCCGCCGCTTCAAGCCTTTCGATCTCTGGCATGGTAATGCTTATATACACCTGATCATCTTTTACCTTATCGAAATTCCAGTCCCAGTTAAAACTTTCTTTCCCCTGGTAGTCAATGACAAGCGTCTTTCCACTCCGATACACATTATACTTCTCCTTTTCGCTGTCCGGACCTTTCAGCTCTATTGAATATTCGTTACCCCGAATGACGCGGACGTCAAAAATACCCTGAAGATCCAGTTGATCAAAATCGCGCAGATCCATTTTAGCAAGTTCTTCCGGCGAAGGCTTCGGACATGTAATACACTCCAGACCGTTTTCAGTCACTTGCCACTTGTTTTCACCTTCCCTGTCTTCCCAGCTGATGTAATCGGTTATGAACTCGAGCACGCCGTGATCCATGGTGAATGGATAGTTATAAGGAACATAAAGTGTGAGCTCTACTTCCTGGCCCCGGAAGACAGCGTCTTCCTTAAAGGTGAGATTACTGTCGAATATGAAAGTTGAGTCCCGTTGTACGAGGTGATAGTCTACCATTTTGGCGTTCTCAATTCCTTTGGCTCGCGTTGGACCTTGTGCGCGGAATACTTGTACGAGCCTGAAATCCTTTCCTTCATGGCCTTTCAGATTCAGCGAGGTCTCCTTGTAATCATCGATACCCACTTCGTTTAATTTGAGCACCGCCGTTTTTCCGGGAAGAGTGTAAGTGTTCTCAATTCTGAATTCACCCGTTTCCTTGAAGGAGTACACGATATTCGGGATGCCCACACTCAGCAAAGCGATGCAGATAAAGAACAAGGCAAACAACGACCACCCCACTGTCGCACTGAAAACAATCCGTCGTGCAATGACAGAGATACCGAGCAAAAGAAGACCCAGCGCAGGAATAATAAGCGCTGTGAAGCCTGCAAAGATCACCCAACCTGGTATCGCACGCAGGAACGCATCCATCGGCACCCCGAGTTCGTGCGCGGGATTATGCCATGGCACGTCTACCATTGTGTTGGAAAGAATACCTATCGAAACTCCGGTAAGTCCAAGTATGGAGAGCAGGAACATGATCCCAACGCCGATGATGAAAATCCCAACTACCACACGTAACACTTCAGCCAATGGTCCGATCACTTTTGCAAGTGCTTGTAATACTGCCCCGATTACTCTGAAGGGGAACAGGAGCACTTTTGATAAGTCACTCTCCTGAGGAGCGGCTGCGTCACCTTCCTGGTTTTTTTTTATAGTGGATTCAATGTTTGAAAGCGTTACCGGCTCTCCCTGCATTTGCATCCTTTCGGTGAGTGTCCTGGCTTCAGGTAACACCACCCACAACACGATGTAAAGGAACAGACCAAAACCTCCGGCCACCAATAATAAAATGAACAGTATCCGTACCGCGAGGATGTCAATGTTCAGATAACTGGCGACTCCACCGGAGACACCAGCCAGGATCCGACGGTCCGGATCGCGGAACATCTTTTTTCCCACCTCCGGCTCATTCATATCATAAGTACCCGGAACAACAATCCACATGATGATATAGATCAACAATGCAAATCCCCAGGCAAAGAAGAACAGTGCAAAGACCAGACGAACCCACAGAGAGTCGACGTTCATGTAGTTCGCAATTCCCGAACATACACCTCCGAGTATCTTGCGCTTCTGATCGCGTCTCAAAACCTTGGGAGGGACATAGGTAGCAGAGCCAGCGCCAGCCTGGGCGCCTCCCGCATCTCCCTCAGCATAGAAAGATCCTCCTGTGTTCTGCTGGTAAGACTTTGCTTCAGGTTGTTCCTCCGCGGCTTTGAAGTCGCTTACGCTACCCATCGTCGTGATCAGCGCGTTCACATCGTCAGCAGTGATCACCTGCTTCCCTTCGCTCAACTTCGAAAGAAAGATCTCCGCGATCCGGCTTTCGATATCTGCCATGATCTCACTGCTATCCTCGAATGAAGAAAAATATTTCGTAATCGAATCGAGGTATCGGCGGAGCGTATCGTACCCATCCTCCTCAATATGAAAGATGATTCCGCTGATGTTAATACTTATATTCTTTTTCATAGACTATAGCTCAGTGTTAAGGGCTTTGGATTTTGATGTGATCATTTGCGTCGAGTGAACAAGCTCGTCCCAGGTCTCGGTAAGAAGCGTAAGAAACTTGCTTCCCCGATCTGTCAGCTTGTAATATTTGCGTGGAGGTCCGGATTTTGATTCGATCCATTTGTACTCCAGCAGTCCGGCATTCTTCAGCCTGGTGAGTAGTGGATACAACGTACCTTCCACCACTATGATCTTCGCAGCCGTAAGCTCATCAAGCATGTCCGATGCATATACCTCGCCGCGAGAAATAATGTGAAGGATGCAGTACTCCAGTATACCCTTCCTCATCTGCACCTGTGTGTTTTCAAGATTCATACTTCCCGTTTTGCCTGGCATTATGCAAAGTCTATACAGAAAAGTACTATGTATGGCCAAGTACTGGATAAAGACCATTCTTTTATAGATATTATACTGAAAATCAACGGTTTAATTTTTGGGCGATTCCATGCCCTCCAGCCTTTCACCGGACGAAAGTAGGGAAATATGTCCGGTCAATCAGAGTTTTACTGGACGAAAATGAACAATCCGGAAGGCCTTTAATCGCAGTTTATATTATCCGCACAAACTGAACCTATCCAGGTCTCCGCCAAAACCTCCGTAGATCATTCAAGGTACTTTTGAAGAAGATTTTCCTGAATTATTGACTTGCAGATAACTTAAATTGCACAATAAACCCACTGACTTTTTGCGCAAGATGCTTCGTCTGGCCGCGATACTCCTTTTCATCCTCGTTTCACTGAACGCCTTTCCTCAGAATTCCACCAACGACTGGATAGATTATAGCGCGCCGTACTTTAAAATTCCCGTCGCGCAAAACAGCATTTACAAAGTTTCATACAACGACCTCCTGCAGGCCGGATTTCCTGTTCATTCAGATCCCAGAAACTATCGAATGTTTCATCGCGGAGTCGAACAAGCGATCTCAATCCCAGGTCAGGACGACGGCGCCTTCGATATCGGTGACTACCTGCTATTCTACGGACAACGGAATGATGGTGCTCTGGATCAAGGTCTTTACGGTGATCCCGCCGATCAGCCACATAAGTACTACAACCTCTTCAGCGATTCCACCAGCTATTTTCTCACTGCATCTGCATCTGCAGGAAAGCGAATGGACTTTTTTCAAAAAAGCAATCCAGGTCTTCCAACGGAGCAATTGCATTATGAAGAGCGCCTCCTTGTTCTGACTGAAAGCTACAACCCCGCGCAAAGCATAAGAAACGAAATCTTCACCAGTACCTTCGACCCGAATGAAAGCTGGACCAGCCATCCCGTGAGAGAAGGTACCTCCCGAACCTTTGTCGTTGAGGGTCTCAAAAGAGGAGTGACGTCAGCAGGGCGACCTGAAATTGAAATCGTGGTAATGGGAAGAACTCCCTATTTCCATCGGGCAGATATTTCTATCGGTACGGGTATGCGTCTCCTGAAATCGCTCTCCTTCGAGCTATTTGAACGCCAGGTAATTCATGAGCAGATTGAATGGAGCGACATCGCCGCCGACGGAACATTGTCAGTACGTCTATCGGTGGGCTCCAATGGATATTCTGATCAGATCAGCCTTTCCTACATTAAGGTAAAATTTCCTCAGGCCAGCGATGCCTTCAACGTCGATGGAAAAATAATCAACACAGCAGGAACAACGGAAGAGGTATACGTTCAGGTGGAGAACGTTCCCGCCGCAGTGGAAAGAATCTACGACATCACCGACCCATCGAATGTGTCCATCATTGGAACTACACGCACCGGAACTCTGAATGCGGTCATACCGAATGCCACAATCCCGAGAAAGCTCCTCCTGAGCTCTCAACAACTCGTTCCGTCATCAATAAAGAAGGTAAACTTCAGATCATTTACTCCCGGCAGCACAGAATATCTTATTATCACACATCCTCGTCTCCGGAAACCAACAGCCTCTTATCCTGATCCTGTAGAAGCATTTGCATCCTATCGTGCGTCGACCGAAGGCGGTGGCTTCTCGACACTCATCGTCCATACGCAGGAACTCTATGATCAGTTCAGCTATGGAGAAACGACTCCGCTGGCCATCTATCGCTTCCTGCAATACATGTCTTCTTCAACAAATCCTCCTCAATATCTTTTCTTGATCGGCAAAGGTCTTGAGATCGGATACCAGTTTCATCGCCAGGCTAATGGGAGTACATGGCCTTATCAGGATCTGGTCCCGACCGGTGGATATCCGGGTTCCGATATGGTCTTCTCTGTCGGACTCAACGGAAGTGAGCATGAAGAAGGCATTCCAACGGGAAGGCTAACCGCCATGAACCCCGAACAGGTCGCACGTTACCTGGATAAAGTAAAAGAACTTGAAAGTCATCCCGCGAATGCGGCATGGAAGAAGAATATCCTTCATTTGAGTGGCGGGGTAGAAGAGGGCGAGCCAGAACGCTTCCGTAAAGTGCTGTCTGATTATGAAACCATTGCCAAAGGTCCTTACCTCGGAGGAAACATCACCGCCCTCGCCAAGAAATCAAGAGACCTGGAGCTTGTCAACGTGTCGGAGCAGGTAAACAGTGGAGTAGGGCTGATAACATTCTTTGGTCACTCATCACCGAATGGTTTTGACTTTGACCTCGGCTTTGTCACAGAACCTGTGCTCGGATACAAAAACAAAGGAAAGTATCCCATCATGCTGATGAACGGCTGTGAAGCCGGCGCATTCTTCTTAACGGATACCATATTCGCAGAGAACTGGGTGTACGCCCGCGACAAAGGCGCCGCCGCATTCATCGCACACAACTCGTATGCAACCGCCGACGTGCTCAGCGCATACTCTCATCGCTTTTATGAAGTAGCCTTTGGCGACTCAGCCTTCTTCGGAAAAAGTCTTGGAGTAATAAGAAGAGAAACAGCAAGAATATACATTGACAGGAGCTCCACGGCGATAGGAAACATGTCGCAGATTCAACAAATGATTCTGCTTGGCGATCCTGCCCTAAAACTAAACTACTCCCGGGAACCAGACCTTGCTGTTCATGAAGAGGAACTCTCAGTAGTGAACTTTCAGAATACACAGATCACGAGCCTGACAGATTCCTTTGCTATTCGGATGATCGTCCGTAACTACGGCATGGCCCGCGGTGATACCTTCGCGATAGAAGTGGAACGTGTGTTTCCCGACAACACCACCATCACTTACGATTCTATTCTCATTTTACCGAATCTCTCCGATACAGTTGATTTCATTATCCGCAGAGGATCGAAAGACCCGGGAGGGACGAATACATTCCGCGTTGTCCTCGATCCTGAGAACCGCATAAATGAAATTGATGAAACCAATAACATAGCGACCCTTACGCTGGATATACCGCTCAATGGAACCCGGAATGTACTGCCATCGGAGTTCGCCATCGTTCATGACCGCAACACACGTCTCATCTTTCAAACCACAGATCTCTTCGCTGACCGGCGCAACCTGACCATACAGGTCGACACTGTTCATACGTTCAACTCTCCTTTCCTTAAGGAAGCTGTCGTTGATGCCGAAGTGATCGGCGCGTACGAAGTATTACTCGCTGATAAGGATTCCACCACATATTACTGGCGAACCAGGTTGACCCAACCACTGACAGGAGAGTCCATCGACTGGACCACGACTTCCTTCAGCTATATAGAAAACTCTCCCGACGGATGGGCACAGATCGACTTCCCTCAGTTCCTGGATAATAATACAGTGGGGCTGGTGCCAAGCGATGGCGCCTCACGCTTCGAGTTCGAGAACTCTGTGACTTCTCTCGATGTTATTACCTACGGTGCTTCCGCTGGTAAGGTGCCAAAGGATGTGAGCGTAAAGGTCGGGGGCGCCGAGTACAACCTCTTTGCTGTGAACAATCTCTTTAAATGCAGAGACAACACCATTAACTTCATCGCATTCGACAAACAATCAGCGACACCGTACGCCGGCATCTATCTGAAGTGGCATGAACAGTTTTGGAATACTGTTAACCTTTGTGGACGGGAACCTGTTGTGATCAACTCCTTCATGTTGCCCGAACTCGATCGCGGAGGGACACGCGACGTGTTTCAATACGTGAATAACATCGCAGAAGGAGATAGTGTCCTGATGTTTAACATAGGCAACGCCGCAGTAGATCAATGGCCCGCCAACGTGAAGGCTAAGCTCGCTGAGCTGGGAATATCTTCTGCGCAGCTAGACGGCTTCGGCCCTGGTGACCCGATCGTTATTCTCGGAAGAAAAGGAAGTGCTCCCGGCTCTGCGCGAATATTCAATAGTTCATCTCCTTCTCCGAACGCAAGTCAGCTCGTAGTAAACGAAACCATCTCCGGTGCTTATGACCGCGGTACAATCACCACTCCACTCATCGGTCCTGCACAGGAATGGCAGGAGGTGTTCTTTAGTTCAAAGGAACATGAAGATAACGACAAGTGGCAGGCTGACCTTATTGGTGTGAGAGCCAATGGTTCTTCTGCAAAGCTTCTTGGGAATATCGGATCGTCGGAAGACTTGTCAGGAATTGACGCCGAAGAATTCCCATACGTGCGTCTCAGGCTTTCCGTAACCGATTCAATCTTCCTCTCACCGGTACAGCTTTCCAAATGGATCGTATTGTTTACACCAGAACCAGAAGGAATTCTTCTGCCTGATCATTCAAAGAGTGCTATTGTCCTCAATGAAGGAGAACGGTGGATAGAATCTTATCGCTTTGTGAATCTGAGTGAGCAGACTTTCAAAGATTCCCTGGAAGTGAGTGTTCGGATCTTCAATAAAACACGAAGCAGCGCGATCACGCCAGCATTCAGGATCAAGGCACCTGCACCTTCTGATACTACGCGTTTCAGTCTCAACCAGAGTACGGTAGGGCTATCCGGAATCAATGACGTCCAGGTGTACGTAAATCCACGTGTATTACCCGAACAGAAATATGACAACAATCTTGTCCAGAAGTCCGGCTATCTCGATGTAAAAGGAGATCGTTTCGCCCCCGTTATCGATGTCACATTTGATGACCGCTATCTGATCAATGGAGATTTCGTTTCAACAAGTCCTTTGATACGAATGATCATGTGGGACGGGAACACGCAGTTCCTTAAGGCGGACACGACAGACATATCAGTATTCCTCACGGTGCCATGTGACGTGGGCCCGTGTCCAACGAGGAATGTGTGGCTGGGAAGACCCGACGTCTCCTGGTCCCCGGCGACGCAAAGTAAACCATTTACCATTGAGTATCGCCCGCCCTCTCTTGCCGACGGAGATTATGCTTTACGCGTTGAAGCAGCGGACGCCTCAGGTAACGCAGCGACACCGTACTCAATTAATTTTAAGGTCAGCTCAAACAAGTCTTATTATTTATTCGGACTACACCCCAACCCTTTCGATACACGCGCGCGATTTGGTTTCCAGTTAACCGCGGATGGAACCCCGCTGTCGTACACGCTTCAGGTAATGGATATCACCGGAAGAAATGTTTTTACCAGGACATATACCGGCCCTTTCAATGTGGGAACCAATATGTTTGAGTGGGACGGGACTGACAACGCGGGTAACGCCCTTAGCCCGGGAATATATCCTTATCGCCTCATTCTCAACGACAACGGGAAGATCTTATACGATCAGGGTAAGCTCGTTATTGGTCGCTAACGACCATTTCTGCATTTCTATAGGGTAAATTACATAGGTCAAGTCCCGGCCCAAATCCGGGGGCACGCCCGGGTCATGTATGGTAGCTTTAAGGAAACACTTTCTTATGGCAATCTGGGCTGCTGAAATTTTCCTGAACAATCTGACTCCTGCTACCCGGGAGGCTCTCCTGAATCCTACGGATGACGTGACGCCAGTATTTGGTGTGAAGCGTCGTGGATTTGATGAGTTGTTTGTCCTTGTAACGGATAGTCAGTTCGTTGTTTATTGTGTTGGTGAGACAATAGACCCATTGCTTAACTTTTTCCTGAAGGACCCCGGCCTCTATGAACACGTGCATTTCTACAAGACCACAGAGGCAAGCATAAATCATTTGTTTGCTACTGCGAGTGGTTTGTGTTCTGATCTTAAAGGAGGGCGGCGTGTAGAGGGTCAGATAAAGAGATGTCACCAGGATGCGCTTGCCGCTGGCGGACTTGGCCTCACGCTGGATAGTCTGGTGCGTCAATCGCTGAGGGTAGGTCGTAAAGTCAAAGCAGCCACTGGCATTGGTGATCTCAGCAAGATACTCATAGATGCAGGGATGGAAATAGTCTTCAGCCAAACATCCAACCCCGTCGACCTTTCGTACCTCGTCCTCGGACGAGGCGACATCGCATCAAGCGCGCTCGAGTTCTTTTACCATGGCGGGTTCCGCAATATCACCATCGCCTCTGAGGATGAAGATGCCTCGCAAATCCTCGCCGACAAGTATGGCATCAAATGCATCCAACAGGACCAGGTGGAGACATTCATTCAGTTTTCGGATGTCATCATCAGTGAAGACTCTATTCAGCGTCTCTTCCCTGCGGCGTTGGAAGACGATATGCATTACGGAACTGAAAAGATCTTCCTGGACTTTGGCAACGACACGAAGAAGGATGAAGGACATCTCCGCCACTATACCATCGAAGACATCAACAACCTTCCCACCGCAAACGCCAATGTGTTTCATTCTTTAGAGACAGCCTGGCAGATGGTAGAGAGTGAGGGCCGTGAAGCCCTGCGTCAGTTATCACAGCTCCGTCATGTTCCTGTGCTCGCCTCACGGTGGCCGCGCCTCGTGGGACAAGGCGAACAGGAGATCTCACTCCTACTCGATAACAGAATCATCAAAACTAAATCTGCTGTCGTGGAGACCCTAAACCGTTCACTCCTCCGCCCTTGCAGAGATATCAATTTATCAGACATCACACTGAACACCGTGTGCACCACAATCCTCACTGACGATACATTCTTATCGTGCAACGATGTGATGAAGTCGAATGAACTGCATTTGAATTAAGGTATTCACCTCATAAGACGTCAGTCTTATGCGCGTTCCTCTGCGTCTCTGCGCCTCCGCGTTGAAACTGCATTTCTCTGCGCTCCTATGTTTGATTCATAATTAAAATCTAGTAGATATTTAAGCAGCACAGTAAGAATATCCAACGAGGAGATAAAACGAAGGCATTTCGCATTCACCTCATAAGACGTCAGTCTTATATGCGTTCCTCTGCGTCTCTGCGCCTTTGCGTTGAAATGCATTTCTCTGCGCTCCAATGTTTGATTCATAATTAAAATCCAGTAGATATTTAAGCAGCACAGTCGGAATATCCAACCAGGAGATAAAACGAAGGCATTTCGCATTCACCTCATAAGACGTCAGTCTTATATGCGTTCCTCTGCGTCTCTGCGCCTCCGCGTTGAAACTGCATTTCTCTGCGTCTCTGCGCCTCCTGCGTTGAAATGCATTCTAACGCAGAAGAACGCAAATCTCACTTGACGCCCACACCATTTTCCCTCAAGATCTTCTTCTGCTCTTCCGATAACTTCCACGCCTGATCAAAGTACCCATTCAACAAGATCTTCGCCCCAGACTCTCCCGTCAACACAATATCCTTAAACTGGTTCACCATGAACTGTGCCGGCAATCCACGCGAGTTACCCGTTGAAGTTTGATACGTCCACCACGGCGCGCCGGAGTTGACAGCAACGTAATGACCATCCACCGGGAACACGTAGAACAAAGACACATCCTTATCAGCCTCTGTCAGATGCAAGGGAAGCTTGTCAGCATACCGCGCAATCACAGAATTGCTTTCTTTCGTTCCGAACAGAATGAGGTTACAATCCTTTAGATCCGATGGCCGCACCTCCTTATCCGCCACGATCCTTGGAAAGAACATCACCCGTCCCATGAAAGGCCCGCGGTATTCCGACCAGTTCGCCGCCTTGAACGCGAGATCCATTCTTTCTTTGATCACTTCCTGCGAAGGATTGTCAGCCGTGCCGAACACATAGATGTGCCGTTGTGCGAATGCGTCAGCGATG